>CALWNI010000008.1 GCA_944382775.1 uncultured Allofournierella sp. | reverse complement strand
ACCGATTCGTATCATCCTTATTTGATGCGGATGAATCCGGATGGTACCGACCGAAAAATTGTAGTGGAACTGAACAATGGAGAGGAGTTTACAGATTGTATTTTCGGATATGGGGATTCCATTCTGTGTGAAATAGGAAAAACAGATGCAGAAGGCAATTATCATCGGCAGATGGAAACCATTGATTTGCAAATGGGCGAAAGAGAAGTGCTGTTTTCTTACCCAGAAGGCGAGCGAGAGTCGAATAGTTTGATGGGCGCGGTTAGAAGTGAATTGGTTTATCTGCATATAAACGGAAGCGAATATCAGTATTTTACCGTAGATCTATCGTCGGAAAATCCTTCCATGGAGGATTGGAGCAATCATACACTGGGGTCTCAGTTTGATAATGAAACCCAGTATTGCAATATACAAGGGGACTATTTTTGTACTTATGACACGCATACCAATGAATTGGGGTATGAAAATTTAGTGAAAGGTGAAAGCAAAAAATTCCAAGCACCGGAGCTTGAACCGGGCGATGTGCTATATGGCTTGGTTTATCTTTATGATGACAAATTTGCCTTGACTTTGGAAGACGCAGAAAAAGAGCCTGTGAATGCATTGATTGATTGCGAAACCGGAGAGCTGACAGGGGTTCGATATATCTCTACGCGTGGAAATGGTAAGACAATTATCGGGGACGTAGGAGATTCGCTTTTTTATTTGATACGTTATGATGAAAAGCTCCTGAAAAACCAAGAAGAATATAACTTGGTGGGAGAAATGACCTATCCTGCTATTTATTGCATTGCAAGTAAAGAGGATTATTGGAACGGAAAGCTGGGCAATGAAATTGCTTTTCCTGATCAGTAACCTTTTAAAATAGAAGTGATTTGGATAACGCAACCCGAATTTTGGGGATAATGCAGAGGTGGAACGGTTTATGGCGCAACAAGAAGCAGTTTATCCACAGCTTGTGGTAGAAAAACTGAAAAAAGCTATGTGAGCAAACGGGGAATTCTGCACAAAAAACAACAAAAAAAGCAGGCTCTGGCTGGGGTGAGTTTCACCCTTGGTCCAGGCCTTTATGGTCTTTTGGGGCCAAATGGTGCAGGCAAATCCACCCTAATCAATATCATTACCGGCAGCTTGCAGCAAGATAGCGGTAGTGTGCGGTGGTGTGGCAAAAATGCTAGGGCACTTGATATTCAATTTCGCCGTGCGCTGGGCTACATGCCACAGCAGCAAGGATTGTACGATAGCTACACCGGTCGAAAGTTTTTGGCGTATATGTGCGCCCTCAAGGAGATTCCGGCAAAAGAAGTATCGGAACAGGTGGAGCGAGTAGCAGGCTGGGTAAACCTTTCCAACGAATTGGATAAACGGCTGGCGGCATATTCCGGGGGCATGAAACAGCGGCTTTTGTTGGCAAGTGCCCTTTTGGGAAATCCCAAACTTTTAATTTTAGATGAGCCAACCGCAGGGCTTGACCCAAAAGAACGGGTGCGCTTGCGCAGTTTATTGGCAGACCTTGCAAAGGATCGCATTATTTTAGTAGCTACCCATGTGGTAAGTGATGTGGAAACAGTCGCCACAGAAATTTTGCTTTTAAAAAGCGGCGAACTGGTAGACCAAGCCCCCGTAGACAAGCTGATTGAAACATATGCGCCAAAAGAAAACTTGGAAGCTGTGTATCTTGCAGTATTTGGTGAGGAGGATGGCAAATGAGATTGCTGCTTGCGGAACTGCGCAAAATATGGGGTCAGCGTATCTTTGTGCTGTGCTTGGCAGTTTTAGCTGCGGCCAATCTGTTTTTGTTGTATACCGGCACAAAACCCGGTGAAAATAGTGCACAGCCAGCCCATTGGCGTGCAATTGCACAGGATATGTCTGGGTTAAGCACCCAACAGCAACAAGCGTTTATCAATGAAAAATTGGATCTTGTGTACGGTGTGCTGCAAATTGATAGGATTTTGTCCTATCAAGCATCGGGCGGCTACATGGGAATGAATGTGCGGCAAGAATATGCCGATTTGTTTGACCAATACGAAGAAGCCTACAAAAACAAAAGTTATGACCTTTACACAGGTGATTTGTTGGTGGAGCATAGCTTTTTGAGTAAGATAAAAACAGAGCTAGACACGGTGGCGAACTATTCGCAGTTTTTGGAGGATGTGCAAACCAAGGCAAATCAGCTTTCGAATATTTCGATTTTCAACAATGGCAAAAGCGGGTATGACCGTGCAAACATTGAGAAAACAGCAGCTGTGTATGCAGGGCTGCACAACGTAAAAATAGAGTATTCACCGCAAAAAGGCTTGTATACCGCATTGGATTACCAGTTTACCGATTTGATTTTGCTGGCTGCAATGTTGCTTTTGGCAAGTTTGTTGGTACGGCAGGAACGGGACAGCGGCATGCTAAGTTTGGTACGAAGCATGCCGGGTGGTCGATTCAAAACAGCACTGGCAAAGTTGATGGCCTTGGCAGTAAGTCTGCTTGTCGTGTTGGTTTTGATGTATGGTGTAAACCTTATCTATTGTGGGTTAACTTTTGGCTTAGGCTCGCTGAATCGCAGCATTCAAAGCGTACCGGCGCTTATGCGCTGTACCATGCAAATTACCGTGGGCGAATATTTGGGTCGCTTTTTGCTAGCAAAATGGGCAGGCACATTTGTAATGGGACTTTGGGTTATGTTGGCGGCATTATGGGCCAGATGTGCCTTTTCGGGTTGGTGCGGTGCGTTGGCATTGCCGGCCGCACAGTGGCTGATTCGTGAGCTGATTCCTGCAACAAGCCATTTCAACGTAATCAAATATGCCAATTTGGTTAGCCTTTTGCGTACCAATGAACTGTTGGGAAACTACCGCAATTTGTATTGGTTTGATACGCCCATCAGCTTGCCGTTTGTGGAGTGGCTCTCGGCTGTTTTGTATGGCATGGCTTTGGCATTGGGCTTTTGTTGGCTTTTTTGCTGTGGGCAGTTGTTGGCAGCACCTGCATTTGCAGGTTTGCGCAGAAAAGCAGCAAAAACAAAGGCAACGACCGTATTTCGGCAGGAAACACGCAAGTTGTTTGCGCTATGCGGTGCCGGAGTAATATTGCTGGTTTTTGTGGGCTATCAAACATGGCAGACAGTCAACACACAAAGCTATCTTGATGCAGAAGAGATTTATTATACCTATTATATGAAAAAGCTGGAAGGCCCCTATACCGAAAAAACCTACCAAACACTTTTGGAGTTGAATGAAGAGTTCGAGCCGATTCGCCAGTTAAATCGCGACCTGCAAGCCGGTAAGATTAGCGAGGAAATGTATCAGGCACAAATGGGTGCTTATTATGGTTTGCAGGAAAAAATGGGTGTGTTCCAGCAGATTTTGTATAACAATGTAGCCTACATAAAAGAAAATCCAAAAGCACACTTGGTATACGAAAGCGGATGGGAAAAGCTGTTCGGCTTGCAAGGAGATGGCGACTTGCGGGACACGTTACTGGCCGGAATCGTAAGTTGTGTGTGCTTTACCGGTTTGTTTGCATTTGAACACAAAGGTGGTATGAAACGGGTGGTAATGGCAACCCCGTTGGGGCGTCGGCATACGGTGCGCCGCAAGTTAGCCGCAGGCAGTATTGGTGCGGTTTTGATTACCTGTATTACCTGTTTGCCTCGGTTTATTGTGGTTGTGCGGGATTATTGGCTTTCACAGCCGTTTGCTCCAGCCATGAGTTTGCAAGGGTACCAAGCGTTGCCTGCATGCATTAAACTTTCGGATGTTTTAATCTTGGGTGTGCTGTGCCGACTAGTGGCGTGTTTTGCAATGATGTTTATTTCAATGGCATTGTCTGAGCGGATTGGCAATGCGTTGGGTGCATTGTTTGTGGGTAGTGTGGTGTTTTGCTTGCCCTCATTGCTTGCGTTGAGCGGGCTTTCGGGGATGCGCTGGTGTGGGTTTTATCCCTTGTTCCATATGGCCGAGCTAATGCAGCGGCCGGATTTATGGGCAGGTTTTGGCGTCGTATTGATTGCACTAGCATTGAGCTGGCTTTGCAAAAACTGGTTGGAAGAACGGTGGGGATAAATATACAATTTACTTTATATATTATATATGTAATATATAGGGAGCAAAGTTGTCTTGTTTTTTGCATGAATTCTAAAAACAATCCAGAGGAAGTAGTTCCTTTTATGGGGTTAAATGGCTTTTTTGTTTGATTCTTTACAGGTGATATATTATAAAATAGCGTTATTTTATGGGGTCAGGAATTCAAGGGGAGTGTTCTTAAATTGAAAATTAATACCGTTTGGAAAAAAGTGCTTTTGGCAATTTTGGCGTTATGTATTCTGTGGTTGGGATACAATATTTTTGCAATTTCTGTTTCTCATGACCATTACCGCATGACGTTTGGCAGTTATAACCGTGTGCCGGATGAGTGGCAAAATACCACAATGGAAACCAGATTTATGATGGGCAAGTGCGGCTTGCCGTTTCCCAATGGTTTGTTTGAATCGTTTTTTGCGCGGGGATATTTGTATATTCAGAACACAACATTCGCTCAATATGAAGAATATTTTGAGCGATATGGCGAAGGTTCTCAAACTACATTGACCATTGAGCAGGACGATGACCATGTGCGTATGGAATATGCCGGTTACGGTGTGCTTGCAGATGGAACAAAAGAAGAAGTACACGATGTGCTGGATTTTTCGGCAACATGGCCTTGGATTGCATTGGGCCAGATGCCTACCTTGGAACATAGTTGATAAAAAGAATCATTTTTGATAAGTTTTGAAACAGAGTCATTCTGCCTTACGGGAGTTTAATGACTCTGTTTTTTAGTGCTGTTTTGGTATCAAATCGCTGATTTATAAAAATAAAATAATTCCTGTATGACTAAAAAATGGAATATATGCATACAATTAAATCATAGGGGATAGTAAAAATCGAAAAAATATATGTTGTATAAAAATCTTTCGAATTTGCACAATCTGCTTTGCGAGTGAGTATTTTGAAGAAAAATTAAAAAAAACAGGCATTTAAAAAGCAAAGCCGACATTTTTATATATTTTGCGTAAATTTAAAAGAATATGATTGAAATTGAACTGCGAATGATGTTTGACGATTGTCTGCCCTGTTTGCTAAAATGCCACAAGTACCCGACAGATGCCGTGTTGCGGTTGAGCGGCAACCGTTCCGGGTGCAAAATTAAAGCAGGGCGCGGTTTTGGTCCATGTAACAAACCGCCTATGCTGCCGTTGTTTTGGTGGCCTTTTGCCCGCTAACATGGAAAGTTAGGAGAAGATATGACAAAATTCACAGAACGTATGCGGCACACCCGTTTTGCTGTTCCGGCAAAATTATGGGCCTGTCTAATCACCCTGTGCTGCCTGTCCATCACCTTGTTTGTGTTGTTCAATGCATTGCATGTTGTAAAAGTTACCGACTCAAAAGGCGCAAGCAGAACCCTGATGACCTGCGCAAAAGACCCGGAAACCTTGATGAACTTATCCGGAATTGTTGCCGATGAAGGGGACAATGTTCACTACACGGCTTACAACGGTAACTTGGCAAGTTTAAACATTCAGCGTGCTGTTACCATTACCGTTATGGCAGATGACCAAACTTATGTAACCAAACTGGCAAATGCCACCGTAGAAGAAGCGTTGCAAGCGTGCGGAATTGAGCTTGGCGAACACGATTATACCGAGCCTAGCCTGCACACATTGGTTGACAGCCAAACCCCCGTTACGGTGCATCGGGTAGAATACCGTGATACCGTAACATACGAAAGCATCCCCTATGAAACCGAGTATGTTTATACCAGTTTGTACTACCGCAACAAGCGACATACCGAAGTATTGCAACAAGGGCACGAAGGTACCAATGAAATTACAAGTCGTGAACGTGTTGTAGACGGAGTGGTTGAATCAAGTCAAGTGGTAAGCGTGGAGCAAACCGTAGCCCCGCAAAATACCATTATTAAGGCATACCAAGCCGGTGCCCCCGTTTCCCCGCTGGAAGGCCCCGAAGTAATTAACGGTGTACCCAGCACATACAAAGCGGTTTACACCGGCCGTGCAACCGGATACAGTGCCAGCCGTGGGCGCGGTGCTTCCGGGTTAGGGTTAAGCTACGGTACAGTAGCAGTAAACCCCAATTTGATTCCTTACGGAACAAAACTGTATATTACCAGTGCCGACGGTCGCATGGTATATGGCTATGCCATTGCTACCGATACCGGTACTTCGCTTATGAGCGGCACCTGTTTGGTTGACCTGTTTTACGAAACCTACGACGAAGCGTTGATGAACGGTGTGCAGCAAGTAAATGTATATGTAATCGATTGATGCGCTATTAACATCCCAAGCAACTCCCGGTGGTTTTGCTTGGGATGTTTTTTATTTTGCAAAGTGGGCGATTTTAAATGATTTACGGCTGTTTTAGCTGATTTTAGCTGATTTTTACGCATTAGCTTCAAAATACGGCGTGTTTGGGCATTTTAGGCTTGACAAACCCCTATTAGGGGCATAAACTAATTGAGGGCAAAGACCCAATTAGAATGTAAGGAGATGACAGCATGGACGGCGACCCGAGTAGTCGAATGTGTATGACAATTGAAAACGGCCATGCTGCCCTGAACGTCTGCGTTTTGTGTTAATGATAAAAAACGCCTGCATCGGGGGCGGCCTTTTTGTGCCGTTATCAGCAAGATGTTTTGTCTTGCTGCATTACCAGGAAAGCAGGGATTGAATATGATTAACATTTATTTGAGCGACGGCGGTCGCATGTTAGAGCAGGATCAAATCTGCCCCGGCGCATGGATCAACCTGTGCAACCCCAATGAAAAAGAAATCGGTCGGGTATGTGCTCAGCTGCACATTGACCCCGATTTGGTTCGCGCTGCATTGGACGAAGAAGAACGCAGCCGTATTGAACAAGAAGACAATGGCCACACCTTAATCATCGTGGATACCCCCACCGTTGAAACAGAGGGCCACAGTTTTGTGTATTCCACCCTTCCGTTTGGCATTGTTTTAACCGAAGAAAACATTATCACAGTTTGCTTAAAAGAAACCGCTTTGCCCCGTGCATTTGCCGAGGGGCTGGTAAAAGCTTGCAGCACCAAAAAAAGAAAGCGTATGGCATTGCAGATGCTGTACCGCAATGCAAGTTTGTTCCTGTTCTATCTGCGCCAGGTTGATAAAGCCAGCACCCGTGTGGAAAATGAGCTGCACATCAGTATGAAAAACAAAGAGCTGATTCAGATGCTGGGCTTAGAAAAGAGCTTGGTGTATTTCTCCACATCGCTGAAAGGCAATGAGATTGTTTTGGAGAAATTGCTGCGCATGGACTTTGTGCGCGATTTCCCCGAAGATACCGACCTGCTGGAAGATGTTATCATCGAAAATAAGCAGGCCATGGAAATGAGCAGCATCTACCGCGACATTTTGTCCGGTACCATGGATGCCTTTGCCTCGGTTATTTCCAACAACTTGAACATTGTTATGAAACTGCTGGCGGCGGTAACCATTATTTTAACCGTGCCTACCATTGTGTCCAGTTTGTGGGGCATGAACGTGCCGGTACCCTTTGAGTCCAACCCCTTTGGGTTTGCTATTGTGCTGGGTGTGGCAGGCATTGCAACCGTTGCTGCAATTTTGTTGGCTCGTTGGAAAAAGTGGCTATAATTGCATTATAAAAAACAATAGCAGAAAACTCTCAAATTTGTTGACACTACAGCAAGTTTGAGAGTTTTTTATAAGGGGGAAATACAGGTTGAATTTAAAAGAACGCTGCAAAAAGATAAAACAGGATATTCCAACCGTATGCTTTGCATTAAAACACCCCAAAACCCCATGGTATGCCAAGGGGTTATTGGCCGTTGCTGTGGCGTATGCATTATCGCCGATTGATTTGGTTCCGGATTTTATTCCCGTACTGGGGTATCTGGACGATGTGCTTCTATTGCCGGCCTTAATACTGTTAGCGGTTCGATTGATTCCGCATGATGTTTACCAAGAGTGCAAAGAGCAGACGAGAGCCTTGCAAAATGGTAAAATGCAAAAAATGTGGTACTATGCAATTCCTGTTGTGGCAATTTGGGTAGCTATTTTAGGGTTGGTTCTTTGGAAAATACTAAAATAAAACCACAAAATCTTGCCAATTTTTTTGTGGCAAGGTATAATAAATCTACCTATAAGTATATTACAGCGTCATATAAGGAGCGAATACGTATGCAAATTTTTAATACGCTGACCCGTAAAAAAGAAGAGTTTATTCCTCAAACACCGGGCGAGTACCGCATTTATGTGTGTGGCCCTACGGTGTATAATTATATTCATATCGGCAATGCGCGACCCATTGTGGTATTTGATACCCTGCGCCGTTATCTGGAGTACCAGGGCAATAAGGTGATTTACGTTTCTAACGTAACCGATATTGACGATAAGCTGATTAAAAAGAGCCAAGAAGAGGGCGTTTCCATGCAGGAGGTTGCCCGTCGTTATGAACAGGAATACATTACCGACAGCACAGGCCTAAATGCACTGGCTCCCACCGTGCGCCCCCGTGCAACCGAGCATGTGGAAGAGATTTTGGAAATTGTGGCCGATATCATCGAAAAAGGCTATGGTTATGTTGCTAAAAACGGCGATGTATATTTCCGTGCGAAAAAGTTTAAGGATTACGGCAAGCTTAGCCATCTGAATCTGGAAGATTTGGAAAGCGGAAACCGTGAGCTGCGCAGCCAGATGGACGAAGACCTGAAGGAAGACCCAGCGGATTTTGCGGTTTGGAAAGCGGCAAAGCCCGGCGAACCTGCATGGGAAAGTCCCTATGGACCCGGACGTCCCGGCTGGCACATTGAGTGCAGCGCAATGGCACGCAAACATCTGGGTAACACCATTGATTTGCACTGCGGCGGTCAGGATTTGATTTTCCCCCACCATGAAAACGAGATTGCACAGTCCGAGTGTGCAAACGGTTGCACCTTTAGCCGTTACTGGATGCACAACGGCTTTTTGAACATCGACAATCATAAGATGAGCAAAAGTGCCAATAACTTCTTTACCGTGCGGGAAGTGGCACAGGTTTACGGTTATGAGCCAATTCGTTATTTCATGTTGACTGCCGGTTATCGTATGCCGCTGAACTATACCGTTGACTTAATTCAGGCCTGCAAGTCCAGCTTGGAGCGTTTGTATACCTGCCGTGAAAACCTGGATTTCATGCTGAAAAATGCAAATGGAACCAGCGAGGTGCTGGTAGAAAAGGCACAGGCTGCAAAAAATAAGTTCAACACAGCAATGGACGATGATCTGAACACACCGGATGCACTGGCAGCAATTTTTGAGCTGGTAAAAGAAATCAATACACTGGGCAACGAGGCAAGCGCAAATGCCTTGCAAACTGCTGCACAGGTATTTGATGAGCTTACCGGGGTACTGGGCTTACTGTACAACCGTAAGACCAATGAAGTACCGCAAGAAGTTATGGATCTGGTAGAACAGCGTGCTGCGGCGAAGAAGGCAAAAGATTGGGCCACTGCAGATGCACTGCGTGCAAAAATTACCGAGATGGGTTGGGTTGTAGAGGATACAGCACAAGGTCCCAAGGTAAGCAAGGCTTAACACATTGCAAAGAGCCATGAGTTGAACAATTGCTCATGGCTCTTTTTTTACAATAGAAGGGAGCGAAAGGTTATATTGAAAACAAAAAAAGAGCAATGGCCTAAGGCGTTGCTGTTGCTTTTGTTGGTGGCGTTTGGGATGCGCCTGGTACTAACAGTAATTACCGAAGGTTACGCCACCGACGTTTCTTGCTTTACGGCTTGGGCAATGCGCTTGGCCGATGTGGGTCCCGGTGCATTTTATGATCCCGATTACTTTGCCGACTATCCGCCTGCCTATATGTTGGTTTTATGGGGCATTGGAAGCGTGGCGCGGTTTTTTCATATGGATACCGCTGCAAAGGGATTTATTGTTTTATTAAGCTTGTTGCCTATACTATGTGATTTGGGCATTGGTGTTTTAGTGTGGCGCATTGCCGATGAATTTTTAGATCAAGAACGGGCGATTCGTTTAACTGCAATGGCCTTGATTTGCCCGGCACTGCTGTATGATACAGCGGTTTGGAAACAGGTGGATAGCGTATTTGCGCTGTGTATTCTGCTTGTGTTTTGGATGTTACACCGCAAACAATATCTGCCGGCAGCTGCATGGTTTGGTTTATCGCTGGCCATAAAGCCACAGGCTCTGTTGTTTGGGCCGGTATTGGCGGTGTGCTTTTTGGCGCCGCTTTTGCGTATAAAAGACAAAAAAGAGATTACAGCGGTTTTATCAAAGGCAGTGGCAGGTGCCGGCATAGCCATTGGCGTTGTAGTAGCAACCTCTTTGCCATTTTGGGGCCAACAACCGGCAGGCTGGTTGCTGGAAAAATACACGGGTACGGTAAGCAGTTACCCCTATGCGAGTGTAAACGCATTTAATCTGATTACCTTATTGGGTGGAAACTGGGTGAAACAAACCGAATGGGTAATGGGTATGCCCATTACCTGGCAAATGCTGGGGGTCATCGGCATTGTGCTGGCAACCGTCACATTGCTGTATTTGGCATGGAAGTCGGTACAAAATCGAAGATTTAGCCCACTGCTATTGGCGGCGGTATACAGTGCTATGGTGTTCTGTTTAAGCCATCGAATGCACGAACGCTATTTGATTCCGGCATTGCTGTTGATTTTGGCAGCAGCGGCATATTGTGGCGACCGTCGGTTGTTGGCCTCCTTTGCACTGCTAAGCTTTTCCACCTTTTTAAATTTGGCAATTGTATTGACCAGCGACGGAACCGATGACCAGTTTTTAACCAGCGACAGCGCAAAATTGATGATTTTTATTATCAGTGCAATCAATGTACTGGGAACTGCCTGGTTGGTACGAACCGCAGTCAAGATTTGCAAAGGGGAAAAAACGGTTCCCTATACACTTGCAGAAAATAAGTCCATTATAAAACTGCCTGCCAAACAACCCAATTGGAACGGACGAGAACGACTGTTTGTTGCCGGTATTACCTTATTGGTGGCGGTGGTGTCGCTGAACAATTTGGGTGATACATCTGCACCCCAGACCGTACAAGATGCCCAGCAAACCAGCTATACCACACAGGTACAGGTAGAGGGCAAGGCACAAGCATTGTGGATTTACCCGGAAATTAACTGGGATGGTAAGCTGGAAGTACTGGATGAATCCGGAACGGTGTTGGTAGAGCAAGAACTCAACTATAGCAATGTGTTTCATTGGCTAAAGGTAGATGTGGTGCCCAATACCGGTTATACCATTCGGTTAACCAATGCAAGTGTGATTGAATTGGCGTTTAAAGACTGCGATAATCAGGTTCTGCCGGTAATCGGAGAGGGCGGAAATCTGTTTGATGAGCAGGATTTAGTACCCTCAACAATCAGTTACCGCAATAGCATGTATTTTGATGAAATTTATCATGCAAGAACAGCATATGAGCATTTGCATGGTATGACTGTTTACGAAACCACCCATCCACCGCTGGGCAAAGTATTTATCATGCTGGGCATTGCGGTGTTTGGAATGACGGGATTTGGTTGGCGTGTAGCAGGGGCACTGTTTGGCGTTGCAATGGTACCGTTGTTGTATTTCTTTGTACGCCGTTTGACCAAAAAGCAACACTTAGCAGTATTTGCGGCAGTTTTGGCAAGCTTTGATTTAATGCGCTATGCACAAAGCCGCATTGCAACCATTGATGTATACGGCACATTCTTTATTTTATTGGGTGCATATTTTATGATATGCTATACACAAAGTGTATTACAAAAAGGCGTGTGCAAAAGCATTTTGCCCATGGCATTGGCCGGTGTTGCATTTGGTTTAGGGGCAGCAAGCAAATGGACAGGTATTTATGCCGGAGCAGGGTTGGCTGTTTTGTATTTTGGTGTGCTTTGGGCAAGATGGAAGCAGCAACAGCCTAACTTTAAAAAAGAGGTTATCACCGCATTTGTAGGCGGCGTAATCTTTTTTGTATTGGTACCGCTTGCAATTTATATTGCAGCATATTTCCCGTATTGGTGGCGCGAAGGCGGATTTAGCCTACAGGAGTGGTGGCAGTGCCAGATTTCTATGTATGACTACCACAGCCAGCTAAAGAGTACGCATCCTTTTGAATCGCGCTGGTATACATGGCCGTTTGCTATTCGTCCTGTATGGTACTATTTAGCATCCAACTTGCCGGCTGGGTTGCATGGAACCATTAGCGGTATGGGTAACCCGATTGTATGGTGGTCTAGTACCATTGCAATTGGCCTACTGATTTGGCGTCAAATTAGTGGCCGAGCAGACCGCATTCAAGGTGCTGTGATTGTATTGTACCTCACACAGCTTTTGCCGTGGGTATTGGTGCCACGCTGCACCTTTATGTACCACTATTTCCCCAGTTTGTGGTTTGCGGTGGTAGCATTGGCAATTATGACTTCTCGCATTGGCAAGGAGCATCCCAAAGTGGGCAAACGCCTGCGCTATGGTTTAATGATTGCCGCAGGATTGGTGTTTATCTGGTTTAGCCCGATTGTAGCGGGAGTCCCAACGCTAACTTCTTGGGTGGAAAGCACGCAGTGGCTTAGCAGTTGGTATTACTAAAGAAAAAAGCTTGTGTTTTGCAAAACACAAGCTTTTTCTTTGTTATAAAGCAATCCAATATCGCTGGATGGTATAGGGCCCCAGTTGAAGTTCGTCCTGTAGGGTAGCACCGCATTTAAGCATGGTGCGGGCCGATGCCACATTGCTTTTATGGCAGGTAAGCAGAATGCTAGAAAGTCCCAACTTGCGACATTGTTCCAGTGCCAGCGACAGCATTTCGGCAGCATAGCCTTTTCCACGTTGGCTATACCGCACGCTATATCCAATGTTTCCACCAAATTGCTCTAGGGCAGCGTTTCGTTCGTGCCGAATGGAAATCATACCCACCAGATGGTTGGTATCGCATGCAAAGGCAAGATATACACTTGTGGGAACACAACCGGCACGAACGGTGTTTTTCTGGGCGTTGTCTTGCACGGATTCAAGCCACTCTTCAAAAGTAGAAGCCCATGCAAGTCCACCAGAGCCGTCAATGGAATCGCCGCTGTTTAAAAATTCCTGCCGATAAGCAAGCACGGCGGCTTTGTCGGTGGCACAAGGGGATTTAAGATAGAGTCGATTCATCCAAAAGCCTCCTTTTTTCTATGGTATCATATTAAAAAAATGCCTGCAATAACCAAGAAAACAACACTTGAAACCAGACGGTTATGGTATAATAAGCACAATAAAACCATAAGAACAAGCAAAAGAAGGTGTATCATGAAGCTATTGCATTTATCGGATTTACACTTGGGGCGCAGATTGTGTGAGATGGATTTGCTGCAAGACCAAGAGTATATTTTACAGCAATGTGTAACCTTAGCCAAAGAGCATAAGGTGTCGGCGGTATTGGTGGCCGGCGATGTGTATGACCGCAGTGTTCCCACTGTGGGCGCGGTGAATTTGCTGGACCGCTTTTTGAATCAGCTGGCACAAGAGCAAATTGCCGTATATATCATTAGCGGAAACCATGATAGTGCAGACCGTTTGGGGTTTGGCAGTAAGTTGTTGCAATCCAATGGGATTTATCTTTCTTCGGTATTTGAAAATGGGTTGGAACATTACCAACTACAGGATGAACATGGCGTATTGCACTTATGGGCATTGCCGTTTATACGCCCCAGCATGATTCGATCTTGCTGGCCACAAGAGGATATTTGTGATTACACCGATGCAGTGCGTACTGTGATAAAGCATGCCAACATTGATGCTTCTGCCCGCAATGTGATGATGGCACATCAATTTGTAACAGCAGGCGGAAAATCCCCGGAAACCTGCGATTCGGAAAGCTTGAACCTTGGTACATTGGATAATGTGGATGTATCGGTATTTGATGTGTTTGATTATGTAGCATTGGGGCATATTCATGGGCCGCAACAGGTGGGCAGAGAAACCGTTCGATACTGTGGTTCACCATTGCCGTATTCGGTTAGCGAAGTACGGCACAAAAAAAGTGCAGTTTTGGTGGAATTGGGTGCCAAAGGGCAGGTATCGTGGAAACTGTTGCCCTTAGAGTCAAAACGTGCGTTGCGTCGTCTAGAGGGTCCATTGGAGGAGTTATTGGAGCATGCGCAACCAAGCGACGACTATATTTATGTGATTCTTACCGATGAAACACCCCAATTCAATGCAGCGGCAAAACTGCGCAGTGTCTACCCCAATTTGGTAAAGTTAGAGTTTGCACCACGAACACAGAACAAACAAACACATCAACTTACGGGAGAAGATATTAGTCAAAAAAGCTTACTGCAACTATTTGATGATTTTTATCAGGTGGTACATAACCGCTCGATGAATGAAGAAGAATGCAGTGTAATGCAAACCTTGTGCGAGGAGGTGGAACAGCAATGAAACCATTACAACTTACTATGGTAGCATTTGGCCCCTATGCAGGAACACAAACTGTAGATTTGACACGTTTGGGGCAAAGTGGCTTGTTTTTGGTTACGGGAGATACCGGAGCAGGCAAAACAACCTTGTTTGATGCCATTTGTTATGCCTTATTTGGAAAATTAAGCGGTCAGATCCGCAATGAAAAGATGATGCGAAGCGACTATGCACAGCAGGATTTGGAAACCAGTGTAACCTTGGTGTTTGAACATAAGGCCAAACAATACCGAATTACCCGAAAGCCAGAACAAAGACGATTGAGCAAGCGCAAAAAAGACGGTGTTTATCCCGAAATTAATGTGTCGGCATGGGCAGAAATTGCCCGCTTGGAGCAGGGGCAAGAGATTGTGCTGGCAGAGGGAAAGGATAAGGTAGACAGCGAGATTGATTCTATTTTGCGAATCAATGTGGACCAATTCCGGCAAATTTCCATGATTGCACAAAATCAGTTTGCGGAACTGCTCAATAAGTCCGGCCGAGAGCGAAGTGTTATTTTGCGTCAAATTTTCGGCACGCAAATTCACCAGCAAGTGCAGCTGCAATTAAAAGAAATGGCATCGCAATGCCGAGCAGAAAATGCAAAAAGCCGTCAAACATTGGAGCATTATTTGGCGGCCATTCGTCTGCCACAGCAGCAAGAGCAAGCAAGCCAACCAACACAGGCATTGGTCGAGTTGCTGGACAATCCACAAGGTATTTGGCGATGCGATGAAATCATAGAGTGCTTGGCTGCATTTTGTGAACAGGACGAACAACAGAAAAATCAGCTTGCAAAGCAAGTGGAACAGCTGGAAAAGCAGATTGAACAGGATCAGCAGATAAGAGAAAACGCCTGCAATACCCAAAAATTAATGGAACGCAAAGAACAATTGCAGTTGCAGCGGCAGGAATGGCAGCAAAAGCAGCCCGAACTGGAACAGCAGGCAAAACAACTTGCCCGTTGTGAAGTGGCATCCTATACGCTGGGCCCGGTGTTTGATAAGCGGCAAGCGGTGCAGCACAGCAAGATGCAGGCAGAAGAACAGCTACAGCAAGCGTTACACCAACAGGCGGAATTGCAGCAACAAGCACCCTTACAAAAACAGCGTGAGGTAATGTTGCAGCAAACACGCGAATCAATCGAACAATGTGCCGCACAATTGGAACAGCAAAAGCGGCAGTTGGAAGAATACGTCCGTTTGGATCAGCTGAAACAACAGCAAGAACAAAAACAGGTGCAATACCAAGCGGCAGAGCAAGAAAAGCAGGTGTTAACACAAAAGCATCTTCAGTTAGAACAGCAAGCAGAAGAATTTTCAAAACGGCTGGCACAGCGCGAGCAGGTGCAGCTTTCGTTGCAAAAAACCTTAACAGAACTAGAGCATTGGCAGCAGTGCAGAAACAAGCTTTCTGGCTTGGCAACACAGTATAAGGAGTTAAAAGCAACCAAGCATACGGCACAGAATAAGCAACAGGAATTTTTGCAGGCACAGCAACAGTTTGAGCAGAGCAATCAAACATATCTTTTGGCAGAGCAGATGTTTTGGCAAAGCCAGGCAGGTATTTTGGCCCAAAAACTGCAAGCAGGGCAGCCCTGCCCCGTGTGCGGAAGCAAGGAACATCCGGCCTCGGCGGTTTGTTTGGATTCAGTGCTGACCAAAGAGCAGCTAGACGAACAAAAGCAAAAAGTGGAACAATTGCGTGCTGAGATGAGCAAAAAAGCAACCGAAGCAGGACAGATGGATACCTTATTGCAAACACAGCGGCAACACTATTTACAGCAAGCATTACAGATATTAGCGGACTGTGGTTGTGAAGCGGTTGTACAAGAGGAAAACGAGGTCTTGTTGCAAACATTGGTGGAATGTAGCGGTCAAGTAAATGCTACATTGGAGCAGTTAAAGAACTGGCAAGCAGAGTTAAACGGTCAAATAGAGCAGATCCAGCAAGCGGAACAGCAACTTGCCACCACGCAAACCCAGCAAAAAGAAATACAGCAAATGTTAGAGCAGGCACAACAGCAACAAATGGAACAGCAGGCAAGTTTGCTGGGGTTAACGGCACAGATAGAGGCATTGCAACAAACATTGCCATATGCCACAAAGCAACAGGCAGAAGAAACATTGCAGATGCTGTATCATCAAAAGGAGCAGTTCAACCAACAGATATCGGAACTGGAGCAGGAAACAAAAACCTACCAGCAAACATGGGCTGCGGTGCAAGAACGGTTGGTAAACCAACAAGCTTTGCAACAGCAATACAACGAGCAATGGAGCCAGGCGGAGCAAGACTGGAAAAAAGCGTTGCAGGAAAACGGATTCCAACAATCGGAGTTTGAGCAAAGCAGACGAGAACGACAGGAATTAGAGCAGCTTCGCAATTGGATTGCGCAACAACAGCAGGCAAGGCAAGCTGTAGAGGTAGAGTGGGATAGCCTGCAAAAACAATTGCAAGATGCTGTTACCGCAGATGTAGAAGCGTTGCAACAAAAGATTGACCAGCAAAAAGAAAAACGCAGCAATGCAAATGCACAGCTGCTTACCATCAATACCCAGTGGGCAGCCAATGTGGATACCTTGTGTAAGTTGCGAGCAGCTTGGCAAAACAACGAAAAGGAACAAAAACGGCAGGCAATCATTGACCGATTGGATGCCACCGCAAACGGAAAGCTGTCCGGCGGTTTGGGCAAACGCCAATTTGAACAGTATGTATTAACCGCATACTTTAAGCAGGCGGTGGATGCTGCAAACCAGCGGTTATTTGGCATGACCGGGGGACAATATGAACTGCGCTATCACGAAATGCAAGACAGTGAGAACAAAGATACCCTGGATTTGGATGTGTTTGATAACTACACCGGAAAAGAGCGAAGCGTGGGCAGTCTTTCGGGCGGTGAAACCTTTAAAGCGGCGCTTGCGTTGGCATTGGGCTTATCCGATGTGATTCAAAATTATGCAGGCGGCGTGCAGATGGATACTTTGTTTATTGACGAAGGATTTGGCACCTTGGACGAAGACAGCTTAGAAAAAGCCATTGAAACTTTGCATAATCTGACGCAGGATGAACGGCTTGTGGGCATTATTTCACATGTTCCCGAGCTAAGAAGCCGCATTGAAAAACAACTGGTGGTACGCAAAACAACCGCCGGTAGTACGGTAACATTGCGTGAATTATAAAAAAGAAGCTTCCGCAGCGAATGTCTGCTGCGGAAGCTTCTTTTTATTAGGGCAATACCGATTCAATTTCGGCAGAATCAATTGGTTTTGAAAAATAATATCCTTGAATGTAATCGCAGCCCAAATCCTTTAGGATTTCATACTGCTCTTGCACTTCTACACCTTCGGCTACCACTTCAAAGTTTAATGCGTGGGATAGCTTAATGATGTTTTCAATCATTAAACGGTGGGAGCTGCTGGTATGGATTTTATCAATTAAACATTTATCCGCCTTTACTTCGGTGGCTTGCAGTTCAACCAGATAATTTAAGTTGGAATATCCCGAACCAAAGTCGTCGATGCTAAAGCTAACGCCCAAAGCAATCAAACGCTCCATAGATTCCTTGATGTGCTCAAATTCCTTGATGGCAATGTTTTCGGTAAGTTCCATTTTGATATACTGTAAACAATCACCATACTGTTGATGAAGGTTTTCGCATTCTTTGTGGAACTCTTGGGTGGGCAGCAACAGTGGTGGAATGTTTACGTTAATATAAACGGCTGGTTTGCCGCGCTCTTTTCGGGATTGAATCATTTTGCAGGCGGTGCGAAGAATGGAGAAGGTAAGTTCTTTGACCTTTCCTGTTTCTTCCAATACCGGAATAAACTCAAGGGGAGAAACCCAACCCAGCTGTTCGGTATAAAGTCGTGATAAAGCTTCGCATTTTGTGTACCGTTGTTCCTGAATGGAGTATACCGGCTGCAAATAAATTTTAAAATCCTCTGGTTTAATTTCTTGCTCGATTAATGTGCGGATTTTGTTGCGGCGCTCAATGTTTTGAATGTGAGTTTCGGTAAGTAGAGTGGAACCGGCTTCTTTTTGGTCCTCCATAGAGTTGAACAAGGATTCAATATAATGCATAGTTTTTTGGTAATAGTTCGGCTCGGTGGAGAGCGGAAGATCTACCGTGTCGATTTTAACATTGAAAGAACCCTTTAAACTATCGCAGGTGCCCAAGTTGATTTTATTGGTAACGGACCGAATTTGCTCTAATGTTTCGGCATCGGGAATTAAAAAGCCAATAATAGCATCTTCCATATAATAGATGTTGCTTTTATCAATCACCGATTCGTAACAGGCAATGATGTGATGAATCAAGCGGTCCACATTTTCTCGGCCAAGAATCATATTGTATTGCGCAATATTTTTCAGCCGAATCAAATAGGAAATAGCATTGGGGGTTTGATGAACCAAAATGTTGGAATCTTGTAAAAACAATTTCATGTTTTTGATTCCAAAGCGTTCATTGTAGTAAGCCAATTGGTGAAGCTTTTGCTCTGATAATACACGGTCGGTAATGTCGTAACCGGTGAATACATATTGGTTTTTGTAAGCACCCATCAATTTAATTGCATCAATGGAAAGATAACGCTGTGATTTGCATTCAAAGCGTTCAAAATGAACTTTTTCCTGCTCTTTCGCATGAATCATAGGGCAGTTTTGGCAGGGTGCCGAATAACCCCACAGGGCTTCGTAGCAAATGCTGCCTTCTTGCGCATCTAAAAAAATATTTTTAAATAGGCGTTTACATATACCAATTTAAAGGTTTCTTGGTCAATGATATAGGCTGCTGCCTGCATGCCCCCAAGCAGAGTTTTTAATAAATCTTGAGTTGGTTCAAACTTGTTTGGTTTCATTGTATTAAAACAGGCCGTATTAAGGCCGTTATACCTCCGCATTAATTATATGAAATATAGCACGGAAACCAAGTTTAAGGTGATTTCCGTGCTTGTAAGAGATTAAAGTAGATCGTCTGCCAATGCAACAGCCCAATTATATCATTGCAGAAACATTGAAAAATGAAATTACATGCGAATATGGCGGGGAACGCCGTTTACATACATGGGCAGCTGCTCGCCTTGAATCAGCGGACGTGCATATGCTTCAAAAGCAGCGGTCATCTGCATGCCGTTTTCTGCAATCCATTGGGTGGGAATGGTCTTTTCTTTGTTGGCAACTTCCTGCACATCAACGGTTTCACAGGTGGATACATAAGGTGCATTGGATTTACGGATAATGGCACTCATACGGCCGGTTTCACCTGCCATTGCAGCCAAAACAGCTGCGCCGCCCACCTGGTAGGATTCGTTTACATCGATACGGCTGATCAAGTGGCTTGCACAACGCTGCAAGGTAGAAAACTCGATGGCGCGGGTTTTGCAGCCCAGATGCTTTTGAATCAGGCCGGACAGATAGCGGCTTGTGCCGGACAAAGTAACCTTATGACCAAAAGCGTCAACAGCACCGCTGCCCGAAACTAAATCACACAGGAAGGTACCGTCTTCGGTTTGCACACCTTCGCTGGCGGCAATGATGATGTTATTCTTTTCTTTACGCAGTGCTTCAACACGGCTTAAAAAGACCGATTCGCTAAAGGGAATTTCGGGCAGCAAAATCATATCGGGGCCGTCGCAGTCTTCGCCTTTTGCTAAGCTTGCGGATGCTGCCAGCCAACCGGCATGACGGCCCATGATTTCGGCTACGGTTACGCTTTGTAAGTCGTATACGTTGGAGTCGCAAATCAGTTCCTTGGTAATGGTTGCGATGAACTTAGCGGCACTGCCAAAGCCGGGGGTATGGTCAGTCAGCATCAAATCGTTATCAATGGTTTTGGGTACACCGATAAAGCGAATGGGGCTGCCGATGCGGCTGCCGTAAGCAGAAAGCTTTGCAATGGTGTCCATGCTGTCGTTGCCGCCAATGTACAATACGGCATCAATGGAATACTTTGCAAAAATAGAGAACAGTTTTTGGTAAACGGCTTCGTCCTGCTCAGGGGTGGGCAGTTTATAACGACAACTGCCCAGATAGGAAGAAGGGGTGCGCTTAAGCAATTCAATGTTTAAGGTGTTGCCCAGCAGCTGGTCCAGGTCTACCAACTTTTCCTGCAACAGCCCCTCGATGCCGTACTGCATACCGTAAATGCGATTTGCGCCGCAGCTGCGTGCAGTTTCGTATACACCGGCAAGACTGGAGTTAATAACCGCAGTAGGGCCGCCGCTTTGACCCACTAAAAAATTCATACCCATTGTATTACACGTCCTTTTATTTTACCGGCAAAACCGGCCATTCTAATTATCGGGTATTATTGTATCTTATTTGTACAAATGGTGCAAGAATTGTATGTAATTTTGTTAAAAGGAATAGAGAAACCTGCACTTTTAACAAAAAGTTATGGTGTTTTGTGCATTAAAATAGCCGTCTAAAACAATGTATTATTCTTCTACGGAATAAAATACAGCAAGCAAGGCTTTTTTGTGATGGTTTTGTGTTATAATGGAAAAGCGAAAAACGCAAAAAAGGCGGAAGAATAAGAATGATACATAAATTAATAAAAACAACAAGTGGGCAGTGGATCACTGCCGTTTTATGTGGTTTTTTGGTACTGCTGATCTGTGCGGTTCCGTTTGCCAGTAACGATTTAGTAGCAGGGCATGACAGCATCTTTCACATTTTACGGTTAGAGGGATTGGCGGCTGCTTTAGGTGGTGGAGCATCGCTTCCGGTACGGATTTATTCCTTGATTCTGGGCGGCTATGGATATGCCTGCGGAATTTTTTACCCGGATTTCTTTTTGTATCCGGCGGCACTGCTGCGGGTTGTTGCATTGGGGCCGGAACTGACCTTTAAATTTATCATGCTGCTCTGTGTAGCAGCACAGTGTGTTACAAGCTATTGTGCCGGCAGAGGCATTACCAAACGGCATTTTGGCGGCTGTGTGTTTATGGTGTTGTATGGGCTATGCCATTACCACTATACAAATTTATATATTCGCAGCGCCTTGGGCGAAGTGCAGGCAATGGTGTTTTTGCCTTTGGTGGTTTGGGGGTTATGGGATTTAACCGAAGAAAAAGCCCAAAAGCCATGGATTTTATTTTTGGCATTTACCGGGCTAATGCTAAGCCATACGGTTAGTTTGGTACTGGCAGGATTGTTTGCAATTGTCTGGGTTTTGGTTCGATTGCCGAAAGCTTTACATAAGCGTGCCGTTTTAGGTGTGTTAGGGGCTGCGGCGGCTTGCCTTGTGGTAACCTGTTATTATTGGTTGCCGCTGTTGGAACAATTTGCTTCTGATAAATTTGCGGTAAACGAAGAACCGCTTACCTATATTTCATGGAATACCATAACCCTATCTCAAATGTTCGATTTGCGCAATTATATGGGCATTGGTTTGGGAACGGTTGCGGTTTTGGTTTTTGTGGCAATAGGCAGTCTGGTTGCGAAAAAACAAATTCGATTTAAAAATGCCGCTGCATGGATTTTTTTAGCGGTGGGAGTGCTGCTAACTGCATTGGATTTGTCCTTTGTGCCATGGCGGCTGCTGGATGACACTTTGTTGAATAGCATTCAGTTTCCGTGGCGTCTGAATGCCTTTGGTCAGATGATGTTTTGTTTAGGTGCCACATTGTTTGTGGCAAATGTAGAACAGAAACGAGTGCGTGCCGCAGTATTAGCAATGGTATTTGTGGTTGGAATTGCAGATTTGTTTTTGCTTTCGGCAAACTTTCCGGAGCAAATGAATTATGAGCGCAACTATTTCACCGGTCATCGAGAAGAAACCTTTTATCTGGTGGGTGCAGAATGGGTGCCTGCCGGTGTGGATGCAAAGGCGTTTGCCTTTGAACCGGGGGCACAATATACCAATACACAAGGGGCATATACAGGAAACTATCTGCCCAACGGTGATTTTGTATTTGAGTATGATGGACAGGTTTCGGGTGCTTACGGTATTCCTAAGCTATGGTATAAGGGATATACGGCAATCCTTACCCCGGCGGATGGTTCACAACCGATTACGCTGGAACTGCATAAAGACGGTGGCGGACGAGTGGAATTGAATATTCCGGAGAATGCGCCGGCAGGCACGGTAACGGTAAGTTACAGCGGAACAACCATTCAGCATGTTTCCAACTGGGTAAGTGGGCTTAGTATGCTGGCATTGGCTGGCGGAACAGCGGCATATCTGTGGAAGCATAAGAAAAGCAAGTCATTTGCATAAAAGAAGAGCCTTGGCAATCTGCCAAGGCTCTTCTTTTATATCGTCAGCAAAAAGGGGATTAGCCGTTCTTTTTGCCTTTCAGGCTCTTCATGCGCATATCGTGGTTCAGAATACGCTTGCGGATGCGCAGGTTTTCGGGAGTAACCTCCAGCAGCTCGTCGGGAGCCAGGAACTCCAAGCAAGCTTCCAAGCTGAACTTGGAAACAGGAACCAGACGCAGGGCATCGTCGGAACCGGAAGCACGGGTGTTGGTCAGGTGCTTGGTTTTGCAGATGTTAACGCTGATGTCCTCGCCGGTGGGAGTGTAACCGATAACCATGCCTTCGTATACCTTTTCGCCGGGGGTAACAATCAGAGTACCGCGGTTCTGTGCGTTGTACAGACCGTAGGTTACAGCTTCGCCGGTTTCAAAGCTTACCAAGCTGCCGGTATTGCGGCAGGAGATATCGCCGCACCACTCGTCGTAGCCGTCAAAAATGGTGTTCAGGATACCTTCACCGTGGGTGTCGGTCAAGAACTGGCTACGGTAGCCGAACAGGCCACGGCTGGGCATACGGAATTCCAGACGAACGCGGGTTCCGGTGGGCTCCATTGCTTGCAGAATTGCCTTGCGAGAACCCAGTGCAGTCATAACAGCACCCTGATACTCGGTGGGGGTGTCGATTACAACACGCTCCATGGGCTCCATCAGCTTGCCGTCTTCCTCGTAGGTCAAAACCTTCGGGGGGCTTACCTGCAGCTCGTAGCCTTCGCGGCGCATGGTTTCAATCAAGATGGACAGGTGCATTTCACCACGGCCCATAACACGGAAGGAATCGCTGGTGGGAGAATCCTCAACCTTCAAAGCAACGTCCTTCAGCAGCTCACGCATCAAACGATCGCGAATCTGACGGCTGGTAACAAACTTGCCTTCGCGGCCGGCAAAGGGGCTGTCGTTAACAGCAAAGGTCATCTCAACGGTGGGGGCGTTAATCTTAACAAAGGGCAGAGCCTCTACGTTGGTGGGAGCGCACAGGGTGTTACCGATGGTTACATCGGTGATACCGCTGAATGCAACGATGTCGCCGGCGCTGGCCTCTTCGATGGGCTCACGGCCGTTTGCCTGGAACTCGTACAGCTTGGTGATACGGCCCTTAATGGAAACGTCGGGATCGTGGAAGTCGCAAACCTGCACTTCCTGACCAACCTTGATTTTGCCATTCTGAACACGACCAATGCCGATACGGCCAACAAAGTCGTTGTAGTCAACGCTGGAGCACAGCATCTGCAGGGGAGCTTCGGGGTCGCCTTCGGGGCCCTTAACGTACTCCAGAATGGTGTCAAACAGGGGTTTCAGGTCGGTACCGGGTACGTCGGGGCTGTAGCTTGCAGTACCTGCACGGCCGGAGCAGAATACCATGGGGCTGTCCAGCTGTTCGTCGGTAGCACCCAGATCCATCAACAGCAGCAGAACTTCGTCGATAACTTCCTTAATACGAGCGTCGGGACGGTCAATTTTGTTTACAGCAATAACCAGGTTCAGGTTTTGCTGCAAAGCCTTTTGCAGAACAAAGCGGGTCTGGGGCATGCAGCCTTCGGCGGCATCAACCAGCAGCAGAACACCATTAACCATCTTCAAAACACGCTCAACCTCACCGCCAAAGTCGGCGTGGCCGGGGGTGTCAACAATATTGATCTTAACACCGTTGTAGGTGGTAGAGCAGTTTTTTGCCAAAATAGTAATGCCACGTTCACGTTCGATGTCGCCGGAGTCCATCACACGCTCGGCAACCTGCTGGTTATCGCGGAAAGAACCGCCCTGCTTCAGCATTTGGTCTACCAGAGTGGTTTTGCCGTGGTCAACGTGGGCAATAATTGCGACGTTGCGCAAGTCTTTACGTTCCATAGTTTTACCCTTTCTGAAATTGGTGTCTATCTATTATTACAATATTACAGCAACGTTACCTATACTAAATCACCCAAAATCGTTTGTCAAGAATATACAAATAATTTTTAGTTGGCTCATGCAAGATTACATAAGAGCAAAAGGGAGCAAAGAAAAAATTTGCAGGAATTTTAAAGAAAATTAAAAAAACACTTGCATTTTGAAAAAAAGTTCGATATAATAACTGAGCCGAAAGGTTATGGACGGTTAGCTCAGCTGGTAGAGCATCTGCTTGACGTGCAGAGGGTCAGGGATTCGAGTTCCTTACCGTCCACCATAGAAAAAACCGGTGTGTTGCCATGGGTAACACACCGGTTTTTTGTCGTATAAAAACGTAGGCAATCCAGCACAACATTTGGTGCTGGATATTTGCTATTTAATGTGAATTATAGTATACTGTACTGGTTAATATGGAGAGGTGTATCTATGCGAGTATTGGGCATTGACCCCGGATATGCAATTGTAGGTTGGGGCGTAGTGGAATATGTGGGAAATCGGTTTACACCGGTTGCGTTTGGTGCTGTTACAACCGAGGCCGGAGTGCCGTTTGAACATCGGTTGGATCGGGTTTATGAGGGGGTATTGGAAGTAATGCAAACCTATAAACCGGAGGCACTCAGCATTGAACAGCTGTTTTACCAACATAACCAGACCACGGTAATTGGCGTTGCAGAGGCGCGCGGTGTGATTCTTTTGGCAGCAGCAAAATGCGGTTTGCCTATTTTTGAATACACACCTATGCAGGTAAAACAGGCGGTTACCGGTTACGGAAGAGCAGTGAAAAAGCAGATGCAGGAAATGACCCGCATGATGCTGAAACTGGAAAAGGTGCCCAAGCCCGATGATACCGCCGACGCACTGGCTATGGCGATTGCTCATTGCCACTGCAGTCGCAGCCGGTTGTTCAATACACCGGTACGTTAAAAAGAAAAATACTCGAATGGGGAATGCCGCCATTCGTTGATTGCGGAGGTTTGCTATGATTTATTGTTTGAGCGGCAAGCTGTTAAAAAAGACTTTAGATATGGTGGTTATTTCCTGTGCGGGTGTTGGATATCAGATGTTGGTGCCAACCTCGGTGGCGTCGGCACTGCCGGCAATTGGGCAGGAGGCAACCCTGTTTACCGAGATGCATGTAACAGAAAATGATGTTACCTTGTTCGGTTTTGCAAGCGAAGAGCAGAAGGCTTGCTTTAAAATGTTGACAAGTGTTTCCGGCGTAGGGCCTAAAGTAGGCATTGCCATTTTAAATGTATTAACACCGGAAAAAATTACGCTGGCAATTTCGGCAGGAGATCACAAAGCGTTTACAGCGGCAAGTGGTGTAGGCCCCAAACTTGCCCAGCGTATTACCTTGGAATTAAAGGATAAAGTGGGCAAAGGTCTGGCAGAGGGCATCGGTTTTGGCGATGTGAGCGGTGGCGCAGTGGCGGCCGGCAACATGACGCAGGCCATTGCAGCCTTGACCAGTTTGGGCTACAGCCCAAGCGAGGCGGCACAGGCGGTATCCAAAGCGGATGACAGCATGTCGGTGGAAGAGATTATCAAAGTTGCACTGCGCAGCATGGCAAAGGGGTGATAGCAGATGGAAGAATACGAGTTTGGCAGTCGATTGGTAAGCCCTGAGATGAACCAGGGCGAAGGGGAAGAAATTAGTTTACGCCCCAAAACGTTGGAAGAGTATGTCGGGCAGGAGAAGGTAAAGGAAAACTTACGGATTTATCTGGAAGCAGCCAAGCGCCGCGGCGAACCAATGGACCATATTCTGTTGTACGGCCCGCCGGGTTTGGGCAAAACCACATTGGCCGGCATTGTGGCCCAGGAAATGGGAGTCCAGATTCGCATTACCAGTGGCCCTGCCATTGAAAAGCCGGGCGACCTTGCAGCGTTGCTGACCAACCTGCAAGAAGGCGATGTGCTGTTCATTGACGAGATTCACCGTTTGTCCCGTCAGGTAGAAGAGGTTCTTTATCCTGCATTGGAAGACTATGCACTGGATATCATGATTGGCAAGGGCCCCAGTGCACAGAGCATTCGAATCAATCTGCCCCGTTTTACCCTGATTGGCGCAACCACCCGTGCAGGACAAATTACCGGCCCCCTGCGTGACCGTTTTGGCGTTTTGTTAAAGCTGGAACTGTATAGCCCGCAGGAATTAAGCGGTATTATTTTGCGTTCGGCCAATATTTTGGGGCAGCCCTGCACCGAAGAAGGCGCGCTTGAATTGGCAAAGTGCAGCCGTGGCACGCCCCGTGTGGCAAACCGTATGTTAAAGCGGGTGCGTGATTTTGCGGCAGTGTTGGCGGATGGCAACATTGACAAAGAAACAGCAAAATTGGCCTTAAAACGCATGGATATTGATGATTTGGGTCTGGATGAAATGGACCGCAGTATGCTGCGTGCCATTATTGAAATGTATGGCGGCGGCCCGGTTGGTTTGGATACTTTGGCAGCGGCATTGGGCGAGGAAGCCGTAACCCTGGAAGATGTGTGTGAACCCTATTTGATGCAGATGGGCTTTTTAACCCGTACCCCTCGTGGGCGGTGTGCTACCCGTTTGGCATGGACTCATTTGGGATTGGAACTGCCCAAAGAGTTGGATGCAGCCAATGGACAACAAAGTTTATTCGACTGAAAAAACAAGAAAAATTCATAAATAATCACTATACTAAAACTTTAAGTGCTGCAAAGCACGGCAAAAAGGAGAATTGCGTATGCGCCCTGCCACCAGCTGGCAAGATTATGAACTGATTGATGCAACCTGCGGAAACCGTTTGGAGCGTTGGGGTACCACCCTGTTGGTGCGTCCTGACCCGCAGGTCGTTTGGAAGAATCCCAAAACAAGCCCTCTGTGGGCCAAAGCAGATGCGGTGTATCACCGCTCGGAACGTGGCGGCGGACAGTGGGAATATCGCCGTCGGTTGCCGGAAAAGTGGAACATCCGCTGTGGTGATTTAACACTGGTGGTAAGCCCCACCGGCTTTAAGCATACCGGTGTTTTTCCCGAACAGGCGGTAAACTGGGCTTGGTATCAAGAGAAAATTAAGGCAGCCGGTCGTCCCATTAAGGTTTTGAATCTGTTTGGCTACACAGGCGGTGCAACACTGGCTTGTGCCGCAGCAGGTGCAAGCGTTTGCCATGTGGATGCTTCCAAGGGTATTGTGGCTTGGGCGCGTGAAAATGCACAGGCCAGTGGTTTGGAAACGAAGCCCATTCGCTGGATTGTGGACGATTGCGCCAAATTTGTTGCCCGTGAAATTCGCCGCGGAAATACCTACGACGCTATCATTATGGACCCGCCCAGCTATGGACGTGGCCCCGGCGGCGAGGTTTGGAAGTTGGAAGACAACATCTACGATTTGATTGATTTGTGCGCCGGCGTATTAAGCGATACACCGCTGTTTGTGGCGGTTAACAGCTATACCACAGGTCTTTCGCCGGCTGTTATGGAATATATCTTGAAAACAACGCTGTGCAAAAAGTACGGCGGTGCCACCAGCTGCGACGAAATAGGTTTGCCGGTAAGCAGCACAGGCGGTGTTGTGCCTTGCGGTGCTACCGCCATTTGGCAAGAAGTATAAGATCCAGCAAAAAGAAGGGGGCTAGACCCGATGAGCGAGATGATTGTTGCACAAAACGTGCAGTTTCGTTATGCACCGGAAACACCGTACGCCGTGAATGGTGCCAGCATGACCATTCACAAGGGAGAATTTGTGGCGGTATTGGGGGCAAACGGCTGCGGTAAATCTACCCTGGCAAAACATTTTAACGCCATTCTTTTGCCTGAACAGGGCACGGTTTTGGTGGAGAATATGAACACCACACAGGACGAACATTTGTATAACATTCGCCAAAAAGTGGGCATGGTGTTCCAGAACCCCGATAACCAGATTGTTGCCACTGTGGTGGAAGAAGATGTGGCCTTTGCGCTGGAAAATTTGGGGGTTGAACCCGCAGAAATTCGCAGCAGAATTGACGAAGCAATGCAAATGGCGGGTATTTATAAATACCGTGAAAAGGCACCGCACAAATTAAGTGGCGGTCAAAAACAACGTGTGGCCATTGCGGGTGTCATTGCAATGCGCCCGGATTGCTTGGTACTGGATGAGGCCACCGCAATGCTGGACCCCAGAGGCCGTGACCAGGTGATGCAAACCATTCATCACCTAAACAAAGATTTTGGCATTACGGTGGTATCCATTACCCATTATATGGAAGAAGCCGCCCAAGCCGATCGAGTGATTGTAATGAACGACGGCAAAGTGGTGATGGAAGGAACACCCAAAGAGGTGTTTAGCCAAACCGACCGTTTGCGCAGCTTACGGCTGGATGTGCCGCAGGCGGCAGAGCTTCGGGATGAACTGGTAAAGGCAGGGCTTACCTTGCCGGAAGGCATCATCAACGAAGAAGAGTGTGCAGCAATGCTGTACGAGTTGTTGAAATAAACAACACAAGAAAAGAAAGCGCCATCTGATACAACAGAGGTACATTTCAATGGGCGCAAGCCCTCATCATAGAAGGATGTGAAGGTATGGCTGCAATTATTGAAACACGCCATCTTACTCATATATACAATGCAGGAATGCCCGATGCCACCACAGCACTGGAAGATGTAAGTTTTGCGGTGGAAGAAGGCGAGTTTGTGGGAATCATCGGCTCAACCGGAAGCGGAAAAAGCACCTTGGTTACCCACCTAAACGGAATCTTAAAGCCTACCAGCGGTCAAGTATTGTTGGACGGTAAGGACATCTGGGCAAAAAATAACGACATTCGCAAATGTCGGTTTATGGTTGGTCTGGTGTTCCAATATCCCGAATACCAGTTGTTTGAGGAAACCATTTACAAAGACATTGCCTTTGGCCCCAAAAACATGGGGGTGGACGATGCGGAGATTGACCGCCGTGTACGCAGAGCGGCGGCATTTACCGGTTTGCCGGAAGAATATCTGGAGCGCAGCCCCTTTGAGTTAAGCGGTGGACAAAAACGCCGTGTAGCCATTGCGGGTGTGCTGGCAATGGAGCCTCGTGTGTTGGTTTTGGATGAACCGGCAGCGGGCCTTGACCCCGAAGGACGGGACATGATTCTTTCCCAGATTAAACAGTACCACAAAGAAACCGGAACCACCGTTTTGCTGGTAAGCCATTCCATGGAGGATATTGCAAAATATGCCGATAAGGTTTTGGTAATGAATCAGAAAAAAATTGCCATGTACGACAAGGTGGATAAGGTGTTTGCCCGTGCCGATGAACTGTTGGCATTGGGGTTATCGGTGCCGCAGGTAACCAAAATCTTTTTAAAGCTGCGCCAAATGGGCGTGGATGTACCCCAAGATGTGTACACCGTTCCCTATGCAGTTAAGACCATTTTGCAAGCAAAAGCAGCGCGGGATCAAAAGCAGGAGGGCACAGAATGCTGAAAGATATTACCATAGGTCAACATTTTCCCGGTAATTCCATTGTGCATCGCACCGACCCACGCCTGAAAATTATGTTGGTTGTGGCATACATTGTGCTGCTGTTCACCCTTACTAACTTTGTTGGTTTGGCACTGAGCCTTTGCCTGCTGGCTGGGTTGTATGTGTTGGCAGAGATTCCGCTGAAGATGATTGGCAAAAGCATGAAGCCCATTGTACCGATTATCCTGTTTACCTCCTTATTGAATATCTTATTCATGGGTGGAAGCGGAGAACCGCTTGTGCATCTTGGTTTTATTGAAATTTACAAAGAGGGTATCTCGTACGCAGTGTTTTTAAGTGTACGTATTCTGGCTTTGATTGCAGGAACCAGCTTGTTGACCTATACAACAAGCCCCATTGTTTTAACGGATGCCATTGAGCGGCTGTTAAAACCATTTGCAAAACTGCATATGCCGGTGCATGAACTGGCAATGATGATGACCATTGCATTGCGGTTTATTCCCACATTGATTGAGGAAACCGATAAAATTATGAATGCGCAAAAAGCACGTGGCGCAATGTTGGACAGCGGCAGCTTAAAAGACCGTGTAAAAGCAATGGTGCCCATCTTGATTCCCTTGTTCATTTCGGCCTTTCGTCGTGCCGATGAGCTGGCAATGGCCATGGAATGTCGTTGCTATCGGGGTGGTGATGGACGCACCAGACTGAAAGTGCTGAAATTTCAAGGGCATGATTGGGCTGTGTTGGCGGTTTGCACCGTAGTATTTATTGCAGTATGGGCCACCCGATTTGTAATGCCGGGGGTATTGTAAATTCATGAATATTTTATTGGATTTAAGCTTTGACGGAACCGATTACTGCGGCTTTCAAGTACAAAAGAACGGGATTTCGGTATGCGAAGCATTGCAAAATGGCTTAGAGGCTTTATTGGGGGTTCGTCCGGATGTGAAAGGGTGCTCCCGCACCGATGCCGGCGTGCACGCATTGCACTATGCCTTGAATTTCCATGCCGATACCCGAATTCCCATGGAGAAATTGCCCTTGGCATTGAATCAAAAGCTGCCTGCATCGATCCGTGTAAATACAGCGGTTGAGGTAGACGAAGCATTTCATGCCCGTTATTCCGCCCATGCAAAAACCTATCACTACCACATTTGGAATAGTCAGATTGACAGCCCTTTTTCGGCAGGATATCACTATAAATTGCCCGGTGCATTGGATGAAAAAGCCATGCAGGCCGTAGCAGACCAATTTGTGGGAACACATGATTTCATGTGTTTGTGTTCCGCCGGGTGCGAAGTGGCACAGCGGGGCAACACTGTACGCACCATTATCCAGTGTACTGTAACCCGCAATGGGCAAGAGGTGGTCATCAGCGTTACAGCAGATGGGTATTTGTATAATATGGTACGCATTTTGGCAGGTACTTTGGTACTGGCCGGGCAGCATAAACTGAATGCGGAGGATGTGCCGGCAATCATTGCAAGCCGAGATCGCAGCAAAGCAGGTCCCACTCTGCCTGCCCAAGGCTTGTTTTTGGCACAGATTGATTATCCAAAAGAATAAACAAAGAAAGGCGGGGCAGTCCATTGCCTAAAGCAAAAGAAAATACAGGCGGCAATGTAACCTTAATCAGCGAGTTACGCCACCGCCGCAAAGTTCGCCAGGTACGCAATGGCATTTTGGCAGCCATTGCGCTGGTTCTTTTAGCCCTATATGCCAGCGGAATTTACGGCAAAGGCCTGGCAATGCTGGGAGATTTGGTGGATTCGGCTCGCATTGGAATGCAGCTGGGAGAAGGCTACCCCGCAAAAACAGGAATCTCTGATTTGTTGCAGGTGGAAAGTTTGGCCGGGGGATTTGTGGAACTGGGCCAAAAAGATTTGGTTGTGTTTGCCTCCAATGGCAATCAGCTGCGTGATATTGCACACAACTATTCACGGCCTGCAATCAGCAGCGGAAATACCCGATTTGTTTTATACAATCGGTCGGGTTATGAGCTTCGGGTGGAAAATCGAACCCGAACCTTGTACACCCATACATACGACCAGCCGTTGCTGCTGGCAGAAATGAGCGAAAACGGCACACTGGCGGTGGTAACAGCATCAACCCGTTATGCGGCGGAGTGTGTGGTTTATAATACATCGTTTGAAGCGATTTACTCGTGGCGGTTAACCGAAAGCGAAGGCATGCCCAGCCGAATTGCCTTTGCGCAAGACAATAAGCGGTTTGCGGTTGCTTGCTTAAAAGCCGAAAACGGTGCATTGGTAAGCAACATTCATCTACTAAATGTAAAAAAAGATGAAATTTTGACAACAATTCAGTCTGTAAGCGGTCAAGTGCTGCAAATGGAGTGGATTAATACGGATACTCTTTTGGTGGTTTATAACGATAAGGTAGCCGTATACGATACCAATACCGGAGAGGAAACTGCTTCCTATAGTTTTGGAGAAAAAACACTGAAAAGTGCGTCCATTAGTGGAAGAAACGTGGCGTTGCTTTTTGAACAGGGCATTGCAGATGCGCCGGTTGAGTTAGTGGTGTTAAACCAAAAAATGCAGGAGTCTGCAACAATTCATGTGCCGTCGCCTGCCAATAAGGTAACCTGCACCAGAAGCGGCGTGTATGTACTGCGAGACGCATCGGTGGCGGCATATACTTTAACCGGCGAACCAAGCTGGGAGATGCAGCTGGATGCGCAGCCGCTGGCTGTTTTGGATGCCAAAAAATTATTGGTATTTGAAGGCGGAAATGTGCAGGAGTTGAAAAAGCCCACAGAATAAACAGATGGGTACTTTATAAAACAAGGAGAATGCAATGAGTGCAGCAACTATATTTGACCTTATCTTGCTGGTGCTGCTTTTGGTGGTAGCATTCGGTTATGCAAAGCGAGGGTTTGTGGCCGGATTGGTGCAGTTTGTGGGCAATTTGGCAAGTTTAATCGGTGCAATATTACTAAGCCGCCAGATTGCGCCAATTGTATTTCGTCAGTTTTTTGAAAACAGCTTTGTTGATCAAATTGAAAAAGCTTTATCCAACGGTGGAGAAGTTGGGTTGCAAACTATGATTGAAAAGTATGCAGGCTTTTTGCCGCAGGGGGTAAAAGAAAGCATTACCGAATCGGGAAACAATCTGCTTACTTCCAATGCGCCGGAACTTGCCGACCGCTTGGTGCAGGATGTAATTGCACCGCTGTTTACGCCGCTCATCGCAATTGTGGTGTTTTTTGTGGCATTTGCACTTTGCAAATTGCTGGTTGGCTTTATTGTGGCAGTATTGACCAACTTTAACCGAATCCCCCTGCTGGGCGGTGTGAATAAAGCACTGGGCTTTGGCATGGGTATCTTGGCAGGCTTGGTTGATTTGTATCTGGTGCTTTGTGCCGTATGTGCCGTAATTGTGATTACGGGCGGTTCCATTGGAAATTTGAATGAAACAACCTTGCAAGGCAGTATTGCCTATCAGTTGTTTAGTCAAATCAATCCGTTCTATTGATATTTTATGGGTTTTGTATTATAACAAGGGAAATCCTATAGGGTAGTGCAGCATTGCACACCGCAATCACAAAATTTATCGAATAAAATTCGGTAGCCCAAAGAAAGGGAATGTTATTATGCTTTGTGTACGTTGTAAAAAGCGCACCGCAATTGTATTCGTGCAGCGAATGGAGGCGGGGCAAACCAAGCAGGAAGGCTATTGCCTGACCTGTGCAAAAGAACTGGGAATTAAACCGGTGGATGATTTGATGAAGCAGTTCGGCGTTTCGGAACAGGACTTGGAAAGCATGGAAGAACGCATGAACAGCTTTATGGAGGAAGCAGGAGAAGGCGGTATGCCAATGTTTCCTTTTGGCCCAATGGGTATGGGCTTAAATGGGGAAGACGGTGAGGAACCCGATGAGGAATTTACCCCCGGCGGAAGCGCAACCTTCCCCTTTGGCTTTGGCGCAGGCAGTGAAAAGAAGAAAGAAAAAGAGAAAAAAGACGGCAAAAAGCCTGTAAAGTATAAGTTCTTGGACAAATATTGCGAGAACTTAACCGCAAAAGCACGTGCCGGCAAGCTGGATGACATCATTGGCCGTGAGCAGGAGATTTACCGTACCATTCAAATTTTGGCACGCCGCCAAAAAAATAACCCTTGCTTAATTGGTGAAGCAGGTGTTGGTAAAACCGCCATTGCCGAAGGCATTGCACAGCGCATTGCACGGGATGAAGTACCTGCTTGCTTAAAAGGCAAACAGCTGTATCTGTTGGATTTGACCAGCCTTGTGGCAGGTACACAGTTCCGCGGTCAGTTTGAGCAGCGTGTAAAAGGCTTAATCAGCGAAGTAAAGTCTGCCGGCAATATCATCTTGTTTATTGACGAGATTCACAGCATTACCGGCGCAGGCGACAGCGAAGGCTCCATGAATGCGGGCAACATTTTGAAACCTGCATTGAGCCGTGGCGAGATTCAGGTAATTGGTGCCACCACCTTTGCCGAGTATCGCAAATATATCGAAAAAGACCAGGCATTGGAGCGTCGTTTCCAGCCGGTTAAGGTGGGCGAACCCAGCATTGCCGACGCCATCAATGTGCTGAATGGCATTAAAAAATATTACGAAAACCATCACGGGGTAGAGGTTTCGCCTCAAATTGTAAGTGCAGCGGTAAATCTGAGCGAGCGTTATATTTCCGACCGCTTTTTGCCGGACAAAGCCATTGACTTACTGGACGAAGCATGTGCTTGCTGCAATCTGCGCCATCCGGAAATCAGTGCATTGGCCGATAGCCGCAAAAAGATTGCAGAGCTGGAAAAGGAAGAGCTGGCACAGGAGCAAACCGAGGAAGGCCCCGACTATGAGCGTTTGGCTCAGATTAAAACCGAGCTGGCACGTTTAAAAGAAGAACTGCCTGCACTGGAAGAAAAGGCTACCGGTATTTCGGTTGAACTGGAAGATGTGGCGAAGGTTATTGAACTGTGGACCGGTATTCCTGCTGTAAAAATCAAGCAGAGCGAATTTGCAAAGCTCATTGAGCTGGAAGACAATCTGAAAAAGCATGTAATTGGACAGGATGAGGCCGTAGTGGCGGTGGCCCGTGCCATGAAGCGTGCCCGTGCCGATTTGTCCGGCAAACGCCGCCCGGCAAGCTTTATCTTTGTTGGTCCCACCGGTGTGGGTAAAACCGAGCTGGTTAAGCAGCTGGCAAACCAACTGTTTGATACCGTTGACCCCTTGATTCGCATTGATATGAGCGAATACATGGAAAAACATGCGGTGAGCCGTTTGATCGGTGCACCTCCGGGATATGTGGGCCATGACGAAGCAGGTCAGTTGACCGAGCAGGTACGTCGTCGTCCCTACAGCGTTGTTTTGTTTGATGAGATTGAAAAGGCACATCCCGATGTGTTGAATATCTTGCTTCAGATCCTGGATGAAGGCCGTATTACCGACAGCCAAGGCCGTACCGTAAACTTTGAAAATACCGTTATCTGCATGACCAGCAATGCCGGCAGCACCGAAAAAACCGGAGAAACCGGCTTTAATAAAACCGCAGTGCAGATGAACGAATCCAAAACCATGAAAGCATTGGGCCAGTTTTTGCGTCCGGAGTTTTTGGGCCGTGTGGATGAAATTGTGGTATTTAAGCCGCTGGAAAACGAAAGCTTGTGCCGCATTGCAGGCTTAATGTTGGACGAATACAAAGAGCCGATGCAGAACAAAGGCGTGGAATTCCGTTATACGCCTGCCGCATTGCAGGCATTGGTGGATGCTTGTGGCGGCGTGAAGTTTGGTGCACGTGATTTGCGCCGTACCATTCGCAAACAGGTGGAAGATCCCCTGGCAGAACGTTTTGTAGCAGGTACACTGGCAGGAACAGTGGTACTGGATGCACAAGACGGCAAAATTGTATTAAACTAATAAAAAATACGCAACAGATATAGTCTGTTGCGTATTTTTTATTGTTTCGACTGAAATTGTGTATTTATAGAAACATGCCGCCGTATGATGTAGTAATATCCGTGCAAATAAAACATGAATGGAAAGCGGTTGAATGTATGAAAATAACAGTGCTGATCCTAGTTGGTATAATGGCAGCAAGCACGTTGATTTGCTATGCAGCAGTTGTGGTTGCTGCACGTTTTGAAGAGCAAGCGGATACAGAAAAATAAAAGACGTCGCTCTTTTTTCGGTTTTATGATACAATACAACCATTACTTATCATAGAACAGGAAGAAATCAATGAAAAGACTGGTTGTTGGAATTTTAGCCCATGTTGATGCAGGAAAAACAACCCTTTCGGAAGGAATGCTGTATTGCAGTGGCTGTATAAAAAAGCTTGGTCGAGTGGATCATCGGGATGCATTTTTGGATACCGACGCAATGGAGCGGGAACGGGGCATTACTATTTTTTCAAAGCAGGCAATCATGCAGTTGCCGCAACTGGAAGTTACACTTTTGGATACCCCCGGGCATGTGGATTTTTCAGGGGAAATGGAGCGCACGCTCAGTGTGTTGGATTATGCAATCCTAGTGATTAGCGGTACCGATGGTGTGCAAAGTCATACCCAAACCGTTTGGAAGCTGTTGCAGCAATATAAGGTGCCCACCTTTCTGTTTGTAAATAAAATGGATTTGGCAGCAGCGGATTTTGATAAGGTGATGGAGGAACTTTGCCAGCAGCTGGATGAACGCTGCGTGGCGTTTGATTCTCGCATGCCGCAGGATGCTTTTTGCGAAACCGTAGCGTTGCAAAGTGAGCAGGCAATGGAGGAGTATCTTCAGCAAGGAAGCATCAGCAAAGAACGCATTGCGGAGCTGGTGGCGCAGCGAAAGATATTTCCCTGTTTGTTTGGGACAGCTTTAAAACTAGATGGTGTGGAAGCACTGCTTGCAGCATTGGATGATTATACCCAGGTAAGGCAGTGGCCGGCTTCTTTTTCTGCAAGGGTTTACAAAATTGCCCGGGATAAGCAGGGCAATCGGTTAACCTATTTAAAGGTAACCGGTGGTAGCCTAAAGGTAAAAAGCATTTTAACCGGCAGCGAAAAAAACGGCGAGAGCATTTGGCAGGAAAAGGTGGACCAAATTCGTCTGTATTCCGGAGAAAAATTCAAAGCAGCGGACGAAGTTCCGGCCGGCACAGTTTGCGCAGTAACCGGTTTGGAAAAAACATGGGTAGGGCAAGGTTTGGGGGAAGAACAGCAATCTGCCGTTCCTCTCATTGAACCGGTACAAAGTTGCCGCTTGCTTCTTCCCGAAGGTTGCGATGCTTATGTGGCGTTTCAAAAACTGATTCAATTGCAGGAAGAAGACCCCCAGTTGCATCTGGTGTGGAACAGCCGTTTGTCTGAAATTCAGTTGCAGATGATGGGCGAAGTGCAGCTGGATGTATTAAAGCGGATAATATGGGAACGCTTTGGTCTGGCGGTAGGATTTGGACCCGGCAATATAGTATACAAAGAAACCATTGCCGATGCGGTAATCGGTATCGGTCATTTTGAACCGCTGCGCCATTATGCCGAAGTGCATCTACTGTTGGAACCGCTTGCCCGTGGAAGTGGACTGCAATTTGCGTTGCAATGCAGCGAAGATATTTTGGACAAAAACTGGCAGAATCTTGTATTAACACACCTGAAAGAAAAAGAACATCTTGGCGTGTTGACCGGTAGCCCCATTACGGATATGAAGATTAGTCTGGTGGCAGGAAGAGCCCATCAAAAACATACCGAAGGCGGCGATTTTCGGCAGGCAACCTATCGGGCGGTAAGACAAGGCTTAATGCAGGCGGATAGCATTCTGTTGGAACCATGGTATGAATTTCGGTTGGAAGTTCCGGCAGAAAATGTGGGCCGTGCCATGACGGATATCCAGCGCATGGGTGGTGAGTTTGAAGCACCCCAGCAACAGCAGCAAACCGCCGTGCTGACAGGCAGCGCACCTGTGGCAGAATTGCGGGGATATGCTATGGAAGTAACCGCGTATACCCATGGAAAAGGGCGGTTGCTTTGTACCCCGGCGGGATATAAGCCTTGCCACGATGCCCAGGTAGTAATCCAAGCAATGGAATACGATGCCCAAGCAGATGTGGAAAATACACCGGATTCGGTATTCTGTTCCCATGGGGCCGGTTACACGGTAAAATGGGACGAAGTGCCGCAACATGCACATGTGGAAAGTGGTTTGCGCTTAAATCAGCAAACGGAAGAGCCGGCGGTGCAGCGAGTCATTCGCACCAGAACCACAGTGGAACATTCGTTGGAAGAAGATGCGGAGCTGGCAGCGATTTTTGAGCGAACCTATGGCCCGGTAAAACGTACCAATCTATTTCGCAGTGCCGTTGAAAAGCCGGTGGAATATCAATACCAAGATTTAGGGCCGGAATATCTGCTGGTAGACGGGTACAACGTGATTTTTGCATGGGATGAATTAAAAGAACTTGCCAAAACCAATTTGGAAGCGGCACGGCAGGCATTGGCGGATATTCTATGCAACTACCAAGGGTTTCGGAAATGCGTTGTGATTCTGGTGTTTGATGCCTACAAGGTGAAGCAGGGAGTGGGAGAGGTTAGTCGTTACCATAACATTCATATTGTATATACCAAAGAGGCAGAAACCGCAGATATGTATATCGAAAAGGTTACCTATCAAATCGGTAAAAAGCGAAAGGTGCGGGTAGTAACTTCCGACGGTGCAGAACAGATGATTATTTTAGGGCATGGTGCGCTAAGAATATCGGCAAAAGCATTTGCGGAAGAGATTGCCCAAACCAATATGCAGATACGGGAAATCCTAGAGAAAAAGCGATAAAAAGGGCGAATTTTCAGCTCTGAAAAATTTTTTCAAAATGCGGTTATTTTTTTCAAAAAAGTGCTTGACTTTTCAAAATAACCGCGCTATAATATAAAACGTCGATGAGAGACATCGACAAAATGCCGGTGTGTCGGAATGGCAGACGATGCGGACTCAAAATCCGTTGGTGGCGACACCGTGTGGGTTCAAGTCCCACCACCGGCACCAAAGAAAAACCCAGTCTTAGGACTGGGTTTTTCTTTTTGTCTAAAGCGAGCGATTGTATGGTTTTGTATAAAAATCCAGATATCTCTATTTTTGTGTTTTATAACGCAATTAAACATGATATAATGGTGTTCGGTTTCATTGGGTGCAGATACAGCTGCGGATTTTTAGAATCTGCATCTAATAACGAATGGAAAGAGGAGATATTATATGAAAAAAGGGATTGCACTTTTTCAAGCTGTGGTTTTATGCTTGACAATGGCTGCTTGCGGAGCACCTTCTTCCGCTACAACTAGCAATGTTTCTTCTGCTGTGAGTACCAGCTCTGCATCCACTGCTTCTATGGATGAGCTAAATGCTTTGGGTGATATTGAGGTAGAGGAAAATTTGTTTGATGTGGAAATTACCATGCCGGCAGATTTTGTGGGAGATAGCACACAGGAAGAGCTGAATGAAAAAGCAAAAGAAGCAGGGGTACATTCCATTCAATTAAACGAGGACGGAACTGCTACCTATATCATGAGCAAAAAGCAACATGCAAAAATACTAAAAGAAACAGCAGATTCCATCAATGAGTCGCTTGCAGAAATGGTAGGTTCGGAACAAACACCGAATGTTACTAATATTACCGCAAACGAAGATTTTACGAAATTTACAGTAACAACCAAATCCACAGAGCCGGATATGGGAGAATCTATGTCTGTATTGGTGCTGTATATGTATAGCGGTTTATATGGTATCTTTGCAGGCCAAACACCGGAAAATGTTCAGGTGGACTTTGTAAATGCAGATACCGGTGAAGTTATTTCTTCCACCGATTCTTCTGATATGGGAAATTGATGAAGCACCATTCCGATTAGTTTTGATTTCCATTAAAAAGCGAGAGTTTAGGGCTAAAAGCCGAAACTCTCGCTTTGTTTTTATAAAATTAAATTTTTTGCTTGACTTTTATAGAAAAAGGAATATAATGAAATTAGAATCATTCTAAAAAGGAGAATGTATGACAAAGTACGTCAAAAAAATCTGCGAAATTGTAGAACAATCCTATAGCCACATGACGGCAGAACAGGTTTTTCAGGCATTGCGACAGGTGTATCCTACCGTGGTTTTGGCTACCGTATATAACAATTTGAATCGATTGTGTGACATGGGCTTGATTCGCCGTGTTACACAAGAAGGAATGCCGGATCGGTACGACCGAATACAACGCCATGACCATTTGGTTTGCAAGCAATGCGGAAAACTATTGGATGTGGATTTGACGGACTTAACGGAGCAATTTCAAAAACAGGTAGGGGTGCCAATTTTGGCCTATGACCTGAAATTGATGTATATTTGCGAGGACTGCAAAAACAAAAAGTAAAGGGGATTATATCATTGAATCATCTTCCGTTATCGGTGCGTGTACCCATTGAACCAGACAATCCCAGCATTCAACGTGATGAGGAGAAATGCATCAAGTGTGGAATGTGCAAAGAGGTATGTACACAAAAAATGAGTGTACATGGAAGTTATACGCTGGAGCAAACCGGCGGAAAAGCAGTATGCATTTATTGTGGTCAATGCGCTAACGTTTGTCCGGTGGATAGCATTACCGAACGTTACGAGTATCAGCAGGTAAAGGAGCAAATTGCAGACCCGGATAAGGTGGTAATTGTAAGCACATCGCCATCGGTTCGTGTTGCGTTGGGCGAAGAATTTGGTTTACAACCCGGTACCTTTGTGGAAGGCAAAATGGTTGCGTTATTGCGTGCTTTGGGGGTAGACTATGTATTAGACACCAACTTTGCGGCAGATTTGACCATTGTGGAGGAAGCCAGCGAACTGATTCAAAGAATCACCAAGCAGGAACAACCTCTTCCACAGTTTACCAGCTGTTGCCCCGGTTGGGTGGCATTTTGTGAACAATATTATCCACAGTTATTGCCCCACCTTTCCAGCGCAAAAAGTCCCATTGGAATGCAAGGTCCCACAATAAAAACCTATTTTGCAAAGAAAAAGGGAATTGACCCGAAGAAAATTGTAAACGTGGCACTGACCCCTTGTACTGCAAAAAAGTTTGAGATTCGCAGGGAAGAGATGCATGCAGCTGCGGACTATTACAATGACCCAACCATGAAAGATATGGATCATGTAATTACAACCCGAGAGTTGGCACGTTGGGCACGAGAGGCAGGAATTGATTTTTCCGCATTGGAAGATTCTGCCTATGATGATTTGATGGGCCAAGCTTCCGGCGCCGGTGTTATCTTTGGAAATACAGGCGGTGTAATGGAGGCGGCATTGCGTACCGCCTATGAATATATGACAGAACAGCCTGTTCCGGAAGAATTTTGCAACTTGCAGCCGGTACGTGGCTACGAAGGCGTTCGTGAGGCAAGCGTAACCATTGCAGGGCAAACGTTAAATGTGGCAGTGGTATATGGCACCGCAAATGTTCGAACTGTGATTGAAAAGGTATTGCAGGGCGAAAAACAGTATCACTTCATTGAGGTAATGGCTTGTCCCGGCGGCTGTATTGGCGGCGGCGGACAGCCGAAAGACCTGCTAAAGGATGGCGATGCCATACGCAAAGGCCGCATGAATGGGCTTTATCAAAGGGATCAAGCAATGACGCTGCGCAAGAGTCATGAAAATCCGGAAATTCGGCAGGTGTATGAAGAGTTTTATCGGGCGCCGCTAAGTGAGATGGCTGAAAAAATGCTTCATACTTCTTATAAAAATCGAAGCGATATTTTCGCACATAAAACAAAAGAGAGCGCAAATCCCAGGATTAACAATACAAATCAAAACAAAGGAGAAGAATGTACTATGGCTAAGTGGAAATGTAAAGTTTGTGGTTATATTTACGAGGGCGAAACTCTGCCCGCTGATTTTGTTTGCCCTGTTTGCAAACAGCCTGCTTCCGCATTTGAGAAAATGCAGCAAGCAGGCAACAAATATGCAGGTACCAAAACCGAGAAGAACCTGGAGGCAGCATTTGCCGGAGAATCTCAGGCTCGCAACAAGTACACCTATTTTGCTTCGGTAGCAAAAAAGGAAGGCTATGAGCAGATTGCAGCCCTGTTCCTGAAAACAGCCGAAAACGAAAAAGAGCATGCAAAGCTGTGGTTTAAAGAGCTGAATGGCTTGGGCGATACCGCACAAAACCTGCTGCATGCAGCTGAGGGCGAAAACTACGAGTGGACCGATATGTATGAAGAGTTTGCAAAAACTGCGGAAGAAGAAGGTTTCACCGAGCTGGCTGCAAAGTTCCGTTTGGTAGGTGCAATTGAGAAGCATCACGAAGAGCGTTACCGTGCTTTGCTGCGCAACGTAGAAACCGCTCAGGTTTTTGCAAAGAGCGAAGTTAAGGTTTGGGAGTGCCGCAACTGTGGTCATATTGTAGTAGGTACCGCAGCACCCGAGGTATGCCCCACCTGTGCACATCCTCAGAGCTATTTTGAAGTTCACGAAGAAAACTACTAATCTTATAAATGTACAGAACCCCTGTGTCTTAATACGGCATGGGGGTTGTCGTTTTGGACAAATTTAGAAAAATCATTGACATTATGATGTTTGGGTGTTATGATAAAAAAATCAGATGATAAAGACGAGGTGCAACAAAGCATCGGTTTATCATTTTCCAAACAAGACACATGTTATGCGCTGGGGCTATTTGGAATATACCAAATAGTTTCGGCGCTTTTTTGTGCGATTTTTTTCAAGTTGAGGATACCATATGACAAAAACTTTATTTTCCGAATTAAACCTTACCCCCGATATGCAGCGTGCTGTGGAGCGCATGGGGTTTGAAGCGGCTACTCCGATTCAGTCACAAGCCATTCCTGTGATTCGTACCGGTGTGGATGTAATTGCACGTTCTCGTACCGGAACAGGTAAAACTGTAGCATTTGCAATTCCTGCCATTGAACGGGTGGACACCGAACAAGAAAAAAGCGGCGTTCAGGTTTTGGTGCTGTGCCCCACACGAGAGCTGGCAATGCAGGCCAACGAGGAAATTTGCCGTCTGTCTCGATTCAATGAAAACATTCGTTCGGTGGCAGTTTACGGCGGTGCTCGTATCGATAAGCAGTGCATTGCTTTGCGTAAAGCCAATGTGGTTGTGGGTACACCGGGCCGTATTATGGATCATATGCGCCGCAAAAGCATTAAGCTGAACCGGTTAAAAATGGTTGTTTTAGATGAAGCGGATGAAATGCTGAACATGGGCTTTAAAGAGGACATTGAAACCATTTTGACCGATACCCCTGAAAGCCGTCAAACCGTGTTTTTTTCGGCTACTATGCCGCCGGCGATTATGAAAATCACAAAAGAATTTCAGAAATCACCGCAGCTGATTGAGGCGGATCGCCAACATAACGAACAGGAAAACCGAATTCTTCAGCAATACATTGCAGTGCCCCATGCACGCAAAAAAGATGCGCTGGCATTATTGCTGCGCTATTATCGCCCAACCCGCGCCATTGTTTTTTGTGCAACCAAAAAAATGGCGGATGAAATTACCGAACTGCTGGGTCAACAGAATATTGCGGCAGAAAGCATCCACAGCGATATTAAACAAGACCAGCGCACCGCTACAATGCGGAATTTCAAAGGTGGAAAAACCACCGTTTTGGTGGCAACCGACATTGCGGCACGCGGCATTGATGTGAACGATGTGGAATATGTGATTAACTATGATTTGCCCCCCAATAAAGAGCACTACATTCACCGCATTGGCAGAACAGGTCGTGCAGGCAAAGAGGGCACAAGTGTTACCATTTGTTCCAGCCGAAGAGAGGCAGCGGACCTGCATCGCATGGCAAGCGGGGCAGCAAAAGAAATGCCCATTCCTACCGCAAAGGATATTCAGAAAAAGGCAAGTTTGGACATTACACTTGCACTGGAAGCGGTTATGGATACCGGTACCCACATGTTGTTTAATGAAGTAATTCGTGATTTGCGCGAAAAGGGCTATTCTGCGGAATCTATTGCAGAAGCAGCACTGTCGCTTCATTACCAAGGGCAGATATCGCCTGTTGCAGAGGTATTTGCTCTGCCCGAACAGCGTGAGCCAAAGCAACGCCGCAACGGTAGTTATTGTCCGATAATTTTGGATGTGGGCCGCAAAAACCGCATTACCGTTAACCATCTGGTAGGGGCAATTACCGAACATGCCGGCATTACCGGACGTGAGGTAGGCCGCATTGATATTGCAGATGAATACAGTGTGGTGGAAGTGGCACAGGCACGCTTGGATGAAGTAATGAGTGCAATGCAAGGTTGTAAAATTTGCGGAAAAACAGTGTATGGAACATTGGCTTCCGGCAAAGGGCACCAGCGCAGAGCACAGAAAAACGGGGTTCGGCGCAAAGCGTCCAAATCCAATCATTCAGGCATCGAAAAACGCAGAAGTGGACGGCACAAACGCTGATTCAATTCAGGCGTTTTGCGACATGACATGAAACAGAGGCTATCTTTTAAGGCAATTTGCTCATAAAAAGCGTTGAAATCTTGTAGTATTTATTCATTGACCCATACTAAAACGTGTGTTAAAATACTAACTAACACCATAAGGATACAAAAATGCGACACAAAAGGATAAAAATATTCAAAACGTGGTGTCTGATTTTGAGGGAAAAATCATAAACTGGTAAATATGCATATATTTTACAGGAAAAGATTAGAATAAAAATCATTGACAATGCAAGAAAAAAGCAGTATCCTTAATTTGGCAGTGAGGTTATTAAATGCCTAAAATAACGCTGGAAGTTTTACAGAAAGCGCAGAATGGTGATGAATCGGCAGTGGCTTGTGTGTTAGCACACATGATGCCGTTGATTCGATATAAAGCGGCAAACAGTATTTGCCCTGGGCTTGAATTTGACGATGCAGTACAAGAAGGAATCATTGGGTTATTTGGTGCAATCAAAGGATATTCTGCTGAAAAGCAGGTTCCCTTTGAAGCATATGCAGCCATCTGCATTCAAAATGCAATTATTGCGGCGCAGCGTGCAGCGAGCAGAAAAAAGCATGGGCCATTAAACCAAAGTGTTCCCTTAAAAGATATTCATGTTACCCCAAGCCCTGAGGAATTGACCATACAATATGAACAGTTCCAAAATACAATGGGTATGATTCAAACACAGCTATCTCCATTTGAACGTGATGTTTTAAGCCTGTTTTTAGATGGTTATCGTTATGAACAAATTGCAGAAGCATTGAATCGCACACCAAAAGCAGTTGAAAATGCGCTGGTTCGGTTAAGAAGAAAACTGAGACAAAGCAAAGAACAATTGCAATAACAACGTTTATAGGCCGGTTGGCTTATAATATATTATTACTATGCCCCTGTAGCTTAACATTTAGAGCATTGGTCAATCCAAAGGTGTCGGTTGAAATCCTTCCGCGGGCAAAATTACAAATGCAGAGGAGAATCTAGCATGTACGAAGACAAGACCCTGGTATGTAAAGATTGCGGCGCGGAGTTTGTATTTACCGCAGGTGAGCAGGAGTTCTACGCAAGCCGTGGCTTTGAAAATGAGCCTCAGCGTTGCAAGAGCTGCCGTGACGCTCGCAAGAACGCTACTCGCAACACTCGCGAGATGTTTGAGGCAACTTGTGCAGCATGTGGCAGCACTGCTCGTGTGCCCTTCCAGCCTCGTGAAGACCGCCCTGTTTATTGCAGCGAGTGCTTCGCAAAGATGAAGGAAAACTAATCGTTTTCTTTTAATAAAAAGGCATCCCGATATGGGATGCCTTTTTTGTTTGACTTTAACAGGGTGTTTCTTGTGCTTTTTGATATTTTCGGGTAAAATAAAACGGATTATAACCAATAAATCAGCTTGTAAAAAGCGGAGGGTTGCTATGAAGCAGATATGGAAATGGATTTCACGCTATCAACGAGTATGGGCGGGAATCCTATTGGCGGGCATTTTGGCAGTTGTGCTTGCTTGGACCGGATATACCATTACAAAAACTGTAAACGGACAATCGAAATACCTGCAAGTTCATGACTATTACAATGAAGAGCAGGTAATGGATGCGCAAAATCCGCAAACCGGTTGGTATCAACAAATCAAAGCAGGGCCGGATATGCCGCTGTATGGTGTACGGCTTTATTTTGATACACACAATCGGGTTGTGCGCGGTACCATGTATGTGGATTTGCTGGACCAGAATATGCAGGTGTTAACCAGCGGTCGATGTGATATGACCGAGATTTTGGGCAAAGATTTTCAGGCGATTGTGTTTGATCAACCTGTTTTTTCCCAACAAGATGGAACGGTTTATTCGCTGCATATCTATTATGAACCGGAAACAGCGGAAGATGTGGTGGGATTGATTTATGGTACCGGTGAAATGCCGCAGGTGGAACTGGATGCCAACGGGATTCCGATTGTTTTGGACCCGGAACAGGCAGTTTCAGCCAATGCGGCAAATCCGAACTTCCCGTTAACGGATGCAGTGCAGCCGCAATCCACCGCAGCAACGGCCGCAATGCAGTACATTGTGAATTATAGCGGACAAATTGGTTGGAAGCTGTTTGCGCCTGTTGCACTGGTGCTGTTTATTGCCGTTATGGGCGGCTGGGCTTTGGCGGTTTGCTTTAAAGCAAAAACACATATGGTTTTTGCCTGGTTTGCGCTGTTTTTGGGTGTTGCATTTGCAATGGTTACACCACCTTTTGCAGCACCGGACGAATATACCCATGTGGCAGGTGCGTATTCGCTGGCCAATGAGGTGTTGGGCTATCCGGGGGTAATGGCATCTTACGATGACAATGGTCGGGAAGTTTACAGCCTACCCATGCGAGCTTGCGATGCTCCTTATATGCGGAATAAATCTGGAGAAATTGGCGTATTTGCCTATAAACAGATGTTGGACCATCCAGGTGGATTTGGAAATGACGGACAAACCACGGAAAATGTTCGGGTGGTTGCACCTGCTCATATTCAATTGGTGCAGTATTTTCCCCAGATGATTGGCATTGTTTTGGCTCGTTTGCTTGGGCTTGGATTTTATCCCATGCTGTTTTTGGGGCGGATTTGCAGTGTGCTTGCCTATACACTTTTGGGTATGCTTGCAATCAAAGCGGCACCTTTTGCAAAAAATGTATTTTTTGCAGCGGCTTTGCTGCCAATGTCCTTGGAACTGGCAGGCAGTTTTTCAGCAGACACCATGGTGCTAGGATTAACCTATCTGTTTACCGCTCTGTGTTTGCAGGGAATCTTTGAAGCCAATGTGTTTTCTTGGAAGAAAAAATTGGCACTCATACTGGTTGCGGCATTGTTTGCGCCGGCAAAGGCAATTTATATCTTGTTGATTGCGCTGTGTTTGCTTATTCGTCCGCAAAATCTTGGCGGAACATGGCACAGCAGGGGATATAAACTGCTGGTATGTGTGGTAAGCTTTATCAGCTGGCAGCTGGTCAATTTGGAAACCGTGGTTTATATGCTTCGCAGCATTGATACCGAACGCATCGGATTGGCTGCCATGGGTGCATTGGTACTGGGAATTGTGTTTGCCGGGGCATGGCTGAAATGGAGAAATTCTTCCGTATTCCGCAAGGTAACCATGGCCGCAGGTGTAGTTGTGGCGGTATCGGTTGTCGGTGTTGCGATTTGGGTACTTGGAAACAGCGGTTTGCGCCTAACGCCTGAAGAGATGGCGGCAGGAATCCAGCCGAATGGTGAGTCTATTTATACCTTTAGCATTGGCTATATCATTGCGAACCCCAGTGCAACCATAAAGTTATTGTTGCAAACCGTAAGCCAGCAGTTGCCGACCTATTTGCAGGGGCTGGTGGGTGCTTTGCCGGGAGAACCCATTGTGCATAAACTGGAAATCAGCTGGCTTTTGACCTTGGGATTGGTGGGCGTGCTGCTGTGTTCGGCACTGCGCAGTCAGGCAGAACCAGTGCGTATTCACACAAAGGGGCGATGCATGATGGTTGCCATTTTGGCAGGTGTAACCTGTTTGGTGGTTTTGGCGGCATTGATTTGGACACCCATCAATGCAGTAACCATTTTTGGTATTCAAGGGCGGTATTTCTTGCCGGTATTGCCGCTGTTGTTATTGCTGATTGGAGAAAATCAAGCGATTTGCACCAGACGAGATATCTCGGTTGGTTTAAATTTGTGCAGCGGAATTCTAACCGGTATGGTAATATTGCAAAGCATGGCATTGTTTTGTGGCGTTTAACGGTTGCAAAATAGCCACAAATTGGGTATAGTATAAAAAGAAAACCTGTTTTAAACGGTAAAGCGGTTTTATATTTAAAATAAGAAAGTGAGATAATACTATGGTTGTTACTAAGAATACAATTATCGGCGATGTTTTGGATGCAGACAGAACCGTTGCTCCTTACTTTTTGGAAATTGGTATGCACTGCTTGGGCTGCCCTGCTTCTCGTGGCGAAACCATCGAGGAAGCTTGCATGGTTCATGGTACCAATGCAGATGAGCTGGTTGAAAAGCTGAACAAGCACTTTGGCAACTAAAAGAGCACCCAAACTGGATGCACGCCTGACTGCGGCGGCAAGTTTGGTAAAACCCAATGGCATTGTTGCAGATGTTGGTTGTGACCATGGCAAACTATCTGCGTATTTGGCGTGCCAAGATACTTGTAGCCGCGTTATTGCGGCGGATCTGCGCCCCGGCCCGCTTTCGGTGGCAAAAGCAACCTGCGAAGAAGCAGGCTGCTTGCACAAGGTAGAGTTCCGTTTGGGGGATGGATTACAGGTCGTTCAGCCCGGTGAGGTGGATAGCATTGTGCTGGCCGGTATGAGTGCCCAGACGATTATTGAAATTTTGCAGCAAGCTCCATGGGTGAAAGAATACGCTACAAGATTGGTGTTTGTACCTGCCACAAAGCCGGAAGTTCTTCGGCAGTGGTTATGGGAACAGGGGTTTTCACTGTTGGAAGAGCGTGTGGCAAAAGCGGCGGGTCGTTGGTATGCAATCTTTAGTGCCGAGTATACGGGGGTTCCGTATGTACCAACACCGATGGAATGTCTGTTAGGGCGTTCGGCGCAAGGGCCGGAGATGCAGGAATATCGTGCGCAGGTGGCAGGTCGATTGGCGAAAATCCGAAAAGGATTGGACCAGGACCCACAGGCTGCAGCACAGGTAGACGAATTATTGAAACAATTACAGGAATAACGGGGGTGTTTGCATGGCAACAATTGCAGAAGTTCATCAGTATATGGAGCAATTTGCGCCCAGCACTTTAGCAGAAAGTTGGGACAATGTGGGCTTGTTGGTGGACTGCGGCGGAGCAGTTGCAAAAATTTTAGTGGCGCTGGATATTACAGATGAGGTAATTCAGGAGGCCGCTGAACACAATTGCCAGCTGATTGTTTCGCATCACCCGGTTATTTTTAAAAAGCTTGCGGCGGTTCGGTCGGGCGATTTGGTGTTTCAACTGATTCAAAAAGGGATTTCTGCCCTTTGCATGCATACCAACTTGGATGCAGCACAGGGTGGTGTAAACGATGTTTTGTGTGATGTACTGGAAATTGCACAACCGACTGCTTTTGGAGAAGAAGGCATTGGTCGAATTGGAGTTGTAAATTCCACAAATGTAAAACAGCTGGTGTCGCACTGCAAAGAGCGATTGAATGCCCGTATTAAATTTGTGGACAGCAACCGGGAAATTCAAAAAGTAGCTATCATTGGTGGCAGCGGCGGAAGTATGCTGCGTGATGCAGTGGCAGCAGGTGCAGATTTGCTGGTTACAGGCGAAGCGAGCCATCACGATGCCTTGGATGCGCAAAGCATGGGTATTGGGTTAATTGTAGCGGGGCATTATGCCACCGAGTTTCCGATTGTTTCTGCATTGGCGGATAAGCTGCAAAAACAATTTCCCGATGTACAAGTGCTGTGCAGTCAACAAAACAAAGACCCATACCAATATGTATAACATTTGGCCGTGCCATTCCGGCACGGCTTTTTTAATATAACAGAGGTGATTTTATGGCGCTGGATGCTGCGTTGCTTGCCCTTACGGCACAAGAGCTTAAAAGCGTTTTGCTGGATGCAAAAATTGATAAGATTTTTGAGCCCACACGCGATGAAGTAGTAATTACATTGCGTACCCGTACCGATACCTATAAATTGCTTTTGTCGGCACGAAGCGGTTCGGCGCGGGCTTGCCTTACTCAAGAGAGTTTTGAAAATCCCCAAACACCACCCAGCTTCTGCATGTTGCTGCGAAAACACTTAACCGGCGGACGATTGGTTGACTTGCGTGTGGAGCAAGGGGACAGACTGGTCTTTTTTGAGTTCCAGTGTACCAATGAAATGGGTGATTTGGTTCGCAATATCATGGCGGTTGAACTAATGGGTCGTTATTCCAATCTGGTTCTTGTACAAGATGGGCGAATTATCGATGCATTAAAGCGTGTGGATTTTGAGGACTCGGAAATTCGCCAGTTACTGCCTGGATTGAGCTATACCTTACCGCAAAAGCCGAATAAAATGGATTTCTTTGCAGTAAGCAGTATGGGATTGGTTGCGGCAGCCTGCCAAAAAGATTTGCCCATAGCCGATGCAATGATGCGCAGTTGTGCCGGTGTGGGGCCGGTTATCTGCCGAGAAGCTGCGTTTCGTGCCTTGGGTGATGTATCCTGTCAAGCGGATACACTGACCGAAGCGCAGAAAATAGCACTCATGCAAGCCATTGACTCCATTAAAGAGGATTACGCTTGCGGTGGCCAGGCATGGGTTGCCATGGATGAAACCGGAAAGCCCATTGAGTTTAGCTTTACTGCGTTGACACAGTACGGTCAAGAACGGTTGCGGAAGTATGATTCTTTTAGTAGTATGCTGGAAGGGTATTATTCGGCAAAAGACCGTGCAGAGCGGTTGCGTCAAAAAAGCAAAGACTTGGCGAAAACGGTGAAAAATCTGCATGAGCGTGCAATCCGAAAACAGGCAGCACGAAAGGAAGAGCTTGCGCAGACCGGAAAGGCGGAACAATTGCGTCTTTACGGGGAATTGTTGCAGGCCAATTTGTGGTGCATCGAAAAAGGAATGCGCAGTGTAAAGGTCTTGAATTATTACGACGGAACCGAAGTTGAGATTCCCTTGGATGTACGCTTAAATGCAAGCGGAAATGCACAAAAGTGTTTTAAGGATTATAAAAAGAAACAAACGGCAGCAAAAATGTTGGCAAAGCTTTTGGAAGAAGGCGAGCGGGAAATTGAGTATCTCGCTACCGTTATGTACGAGGTAGATACCGCCACTGGTGAGCAAGCCTTGGGTGAGATTCGGGCAGAGCTGAAAAGTCAAGGGTATCTGAAGTATTATAAGGTGCGCGATAAAAAGCAAAAGCCGGCAGATTTTTATCGCTACCGTTCCAGCGATGGGTTCTTAATCCTGGTAGGGCGCAACAATGCGCAGAACGATAAGCTTACCCTTCATACAGCGCGTGGTAAGGATTTATGGTTCCATGTAAAGAATGCGCCGGGAAGCCACACCGTTGTTATGAGTGAGGGACAAGACATTCCGTTGACCACACAAAACGAGGCGGCAATGCTTGCGGTGGTACATTCTAGTTTGAATGGCGGTGCCAAAGTACCGGTAGATTACACCGAAGTGCGCAATATTCGCAAAACCGGTGATTTAAAGCCTGGAATGGTTCTGTATGAACATTATGAAACAGGCTATGTTACTCCTGAGCCGGGAATTGAAGAACGGTTACGGGAAAAAACCAATAAATAATGAAAAAGAGCAGGGGAAGCCCTGCTCTTTTTTGTATAAAAAGGGTGACAAGAGCAAAAAAAGCTGATATACTAGCCATAGAAATAATTTTAGAAAGGGTGAGAAGAATGTATTGCAAACGATGTGGTTCTTATTTGGATGAGCGTGCGTCGCAGTGTCCTGTGTGTGGAGAAGCGGTTTATCGTGAAGATAACGGTTATGCAAACACTCAAGCAATCAATGGTTCTGCCCAACCCGAATGGCAGCAAATGCCATGCGTTAACAGCGAGCCGCTGCAAACAGAGCGCCCGGTAAAAGTAACCGAGTGGATGTTAACCATGATTATAAGCGGAATTCCCATCATCAATATTATCATGTTGTTTGTATGGGCGTTTGGCTCTAGGGTTCCCACATCGAAACGGAACTGGGCGCGTGCTATTCTGATTTTTTGGGCAATTACAGTGGCACTGTATATTGTGGCGTTTATTTTGTTTATGGTGCTTGCAGGTCAATCCCATTCAACAGCCGAAGTATGGCATCGATAAATGCTGCGATTTTCGCTTAAAAAGGGTAACTTTGGCAATAAGACGAACTTTTTTGAAAAAATTCTGATTTTTTTACAAAAAGCCCTTGCAACCTGCAAAATGATGTGCTACAATAAGTCTCGGCTGCAAATGGCTTGTGTATCAAGCTACGCAAGCCATGATATGCGTTGATGCGGGAGGTTGCCGTTACATAACGGGTTTTTCCGCGGAGTATGTCCGATCTAGAACCGGGCGAAACAATTACTGAGAGCGAAGGGATAAGTACACTGTCGCATTCTGCGCGGCGTACCAATGTCCAATTCAATTTGCCGTATATTATCCCGGGGGAACTGCCTAGCGGTTCACCGGTTTTTATCGTGCCAAATTTTGAAACACCCGGAGCTGTGTTCAGTAAACGAATCGGCCGCCTAGGCAAGAAAATTAAAATAGGAGGCGACGACAATGGCAGTCAAAGAGAAAATCAGAATTCGTTTGCAGAGCTACGATCATCAGCTGATCGACGGTGCTGCAGAGAAGATTGTGGAGACCGCTAAGCGCACTGGCGCTCGTGTATCTGGTCCCATTCCTCTTCCCACCGATAAGGAAGTGGTTACCATTCTGCGTGCTGTTCATAAGTACAAGGATAGCCGTGAGCAGTTTGAGAGCCGCACCCATAAGCGTCTGATCGACATTCTGAAGCCGTCTAACAAGACGGTTGAGGCCCTGATGGGTCTTCAGCTCCCCGCTGGCGTAGACATCGAAATCAAACTGTAAGTTCTTACATCGCAGCTGCGTTTGTAAGGGTGGCCTAGAGCTTCCAACTGCTTACATGTGATGATGGATTTACATTTTAATTTTTAAAGCGCTATGCGTACGGAGAGGTCAAGTTGGCATCATTAAGTTACTCAGGATGTCAACCAATAACCTTATATGGAGGAAGAAATAATGCAAAAAGGTATCATCGGCAAAAAGCTGGGCATGACTCAACTGTTCGATGAGAACGGCAAGGTCGTTCCCGTAACCGTTATTGAGGCCGGCCCCTGCACCGTTGTGCAGAAGAAAACCGTTGAGAGCGACGGCTATCAGGCTGTTCAGCTGGGCTTTGGTGATGTTTCCGTTAAGCGGGTTAACAAGCCTGCTAAGGGTCACTTCGCTAAGGCTGACGTAGCTCCCAAGAAGACTCTGCGTGAGTTCCGCCTGGCAGACATCAGCACCGTAAACGTTGGTGATGTTCTGAAGGCTGACGTGTTCGCTGCTGGCGATCACATCGACGTGGTTGGCGTAAGCAAAGGTAAGGGTTACGCTGGCACCATTAAGCGCTGGAACGGTCATCGCTTGCGCGAGACCCACGGTACTGGTCCTGTTGCCCGTCATGCGGGTTCTATGGGTTCCTGCTCCACCCCCAGCCGCGTGTTTAAAGGCAAGAAGCTGCCTGGCCACCTGGGCGCCGAGCGGGTTACTATTCAGAACCTGACCGTCGTTAAGGTAGACGCCGAAAATAATCTGATCGCTATCAAGGGCGCTGTTCCTGGCCCCAAGGGTGCTGTTGTTTGCATCAGCGATAGCGTGAAGGCGTAAGGAGGGAAAGCACAATGGCACAATTTGACGTTTTAGATATGAACGGCAAGAAAGTTTCCACCGTAGAGCTTTCCGACGCCGTATTTGGTATCACCCCCAATGAGAAGGCTGTTCATGCCGCTGTTGTTAACTTCTTGGCTAACCAGCGTCAGGGCACCCAGAGCACCAAGACCCGCAGCGAGGTTTCCGGCGGTGGCCGTAAGCCTTGGCGTCAAAAGGGTACTGGTCACGCTCGTCAGGGCTCCATCCGTTCTCCCCAGTGGACTCACGGTGGTGTAGCCCTGGGCCCCAAGCCCCGTGATTACAGCTACCACATTAACCGCAAGGTTAAGCGTCTGGCTATCCTGAGCGCTCTGAGCGCAAAGGCTGCTGCCGGCGACATGATCGTAATCGACAACCTGAGCGTTGCCGAGTACAAGACCAAGACTGTGGTCAACATGCTGAACGCCGTTGGCGCAAGCAAGAAGGCCCTGATTGTTACCCCGGTTGTTGAAGCTAAGCTGGTTAAGAGCGCAGCTAACATCCCCGGCGTAGTAACTACTGTAGCTACCAGCGTAAACACTTACGACGTTGTAAACGCCGACAAGTTCATCGTTAGCGTAGACGCAGCTAAGAAACTTGAGGAGGTTCTGGGCTAATGAAAATTGCACATGACATCATCCTGGCTCCTGTCATTACCGAGAACTCTATGATGGGCATTGCTGCTAAGAAGTACACCTTCAAAGTAGCTACCGATGCTAACAAGGTAGAGATCGCTAAGGCTGTTGAGCAGCTGTTCGGCGTAAAGGTTGAGAAGGTTAACACCATCAACGTTCGCGGCCGTTATCGCCGCCAGGGCCTGCACGGCGGTTACACCGCTGCTACCAAGAAGGCTGTTGTTACCCTGAAAGCTGATAGCAAGGGTATCGAGTTCTTCGAGAGCATGGTCTAATAGCTGATTTTTCAGCAACGAGCCTGAGCAAGGCTCATGTATGGGGATATGACCCCGATAACAATTCATAAGTAATAAAGGAGAATAGCAATGGCTATCAAAAAGTATAAGCCGACTACCCCGGGCCGCCGTGGTATGACTGTAACTGATTACAGCGTGCTGAGCAAAGTGGCCCCCGAGCGTAGCCTGCTGGAGCCCATGAAGAAGGCTTCCGGCCGTAACAACACCGGCCGCATCACCGTTCGCCATCACGGCGGCGGCAATCGCACCAAGTACCGTGTGATTGATTTCAAGCGCAACAAGTTCGACGTTCCTGCTACTGTAAAGACTCTGGAGTACGATCCTAACCGTTCTGCTCACATTGCTCTGGTTCAGTACGAGGATGGCGAGAAGCGTTACATCCTGGCTCCCGAAGGCCTGAAGGTTGGCGATGTTATCATGGCTGGCCCCAACGCCGACATTAAGCCCGGCAACGCACTGCCTTTTGCCAACATCCCTGTTGGTACCATTATCCACAACATCGAGCTGTACCCCGGTAAGGGCGGCCAGCTGGTACGTAGTGCCGGCAACATGGCTCAGCTGATGGCGAAAGAGAACGGTTACGCTCTGGTTCGTCTGCCCTCCGGCGAGATGCGCAACATCCCTCTGAACTGCATCGCAACTGTTGGTCAGGTTGGCAACGTTGATCACGAGAACGTGAACATCGGTAAGGCTGGCCGTAAGCGCCACATGGGCTGGCGTCCCACTGTTCGTGGTTCTGTTATGAACCCCTGCGATCACCCCCACGGTGGTGGTGAAGGCAAGAGCCCCGTTGGCCGTCCCGGCCCTGTTACCCCTTGGGGCAAGCCTGCTATGGGTTACAAGACCCGCAAGAATCACAACCGTTCTGACAAGTTTATTGTCAAGCGTGCGAAAGGTTAAGAGAGGAGAACGAACATGGGTAGAAGTTTGAAAAAGGGACCTTATGTCCTGCCTGTTCTGCTGAAGCGCGTTCAGGAAATGAACGCTGCCGGTGAGAAGCGCGTTCTGAAAACCTGGAGCCGCTCCTCCACCATTTTCCCTGACTTTGTCGGTCACACCTTTGCTGTACATGACGGCCGTAAGCACGTTCCCGTTTATGTAACTGAGGATATGGTTGGTCACAAGCTGGGCGAGTTTGCCCCCACCCGTACCTTTAAGGGCCATGCTGGCTCTAAGACCGGTAAGTAATTAAAAGGAGGAGTAAAGCAATGGAAGCTAGGGCACATCTAAGATACGCCCGCATCAGCCCCCGCAAGGTTTCGGTTGTTCTGGACTTGATCCGCAACCAGCCTTTGGATAAGGCGCTGGCGATTCTGCAGTACACCCCGAAGGCCGCTTGCGAGCCCCTTCTGAAGCTGGTGAAGTCTGCTGCCGCTAATGCGGAGAACAACCACAACATGGATAAGAACAGCCTGTACGTAGCCGAGTGCTTCGTAACTCCCGGCCCCACCCTGAAGCGCATTCGTCCCCGCGCACAAGGCCGCGCTTATCGTGTGTTGAAGCGCACCAGCCATGTTACTGTGGTTCTGAAAGAGAAAGAGTAAGGAGGTAAACACAATGGGCCAGAAAGTCAATCCCCACGGCATTCGCGTGGGTG
>CALWNI010000007.1 GCA_944382775.1 uncultured Allofournierella sp. | reverse complement strand
TTCACATCAACACGTGCCAAGGTATAAAACAGGCTTTTTAATCCGCAGCCATGCTCAATTACAATGGTCTTGCCTGCTCCGCTCAACTGTCCGGCATATACAATCCGTCCCGATGCAGGTGCCACCAATGCCGAGCCACTTCGTGTAGACAGTGTTACGTTCACGCTGCGACGGGGCCGAATGGAAGCATTGTATTCTGCAATCATTTCCGGTGTAAGTGCCAGCTGTAAGTTGGGGTCCGATGCATCCAAACGGTCAATGTACTCCAGCACCGAATAATCGCGCAGCACCTTGCCTTGTACCGGCTGAATGAACGATTCTTCCCAATAAACATCTGGGTCGTTGATTTCCCACAAATAGTTTACACTCTTTGATAGCGAACCAACATAGGGAACATTTGCCGTTCCGTTTGCGGTATAGGTTTCCAGCTCTTTGGTATGGCGACCATATACTTTTACAGTTTGTGTCACGGTTTGACCGTTTACCGTTGCGCTAATTTCATACTCACCGGCTAACTGATTGTATTTAACCGGCAAAAACGCAACCCAATCGCCTTTATATTGAGTAAAAATTGCATCTGCCAAATCGGTGGTTAACGTGGGCGCAATCTCACCCAAAGCACCGGTTACCTTTACGCCTATGGCACTTCCTTGCGGCACTCGCTCATCGGACAGTGTCAGGGTTGGCTTTGCTTTTAATTCAAATTGAAACGCGTATGTATATGCACCCTGCGCCTGCTGTATTTCTCCGGAATGCTGCGAAGGCTCTACCTTCAAAGTTACCTGATAGATTCCATTTTGTGAAAAAGCAAAGGCGTCATACTCCATCTGATCACCCTCAAACAGGGTTTCACCGTTTTCATCACAAATGCTCAGCGTAGCATCGGTATACTCTGGCAGCGTTAACCGTGGATGACTTTCCTCCACCAGTTCCAACTGCTGCACCTCGCTTGATTCCGCTTTATGAAACCGATGCTTAATCCATTTTCCTGTTGTTGAAATCGACCAATCATAACCGGATGCTTGTAGCTGCTGATCTGCCCAGGATACCTGATATTGCGGCAAATCCTCTTCCGAAACACTTTGATATAATGTAACAAATGAAATTCCCAGCAAAACCGCCAGTGTAATACACACCACTACCAGCCAGTGAAGCATCGGCCCACAAATTTGCTTTAACCATGCAGCAATGCCTTGTTCCGCAACCAATTCGTCTGCTTGGTCCAGTTCTTCCTGCTCTTCTGCTTCGGTTTGTTCTTGGCAAAAGTCGTCTTGTACAGGCTCGCCGGTTTTGTCCGCTTCTGCGGAATGGAGCGGTTCTGCTTGTTGTTGATTTTCTGAAACAGCATTTTGTTGCTGTTCTTCTGTTGTTGACGGAATCGTTTCCTGTTTCAATGGTTCCACCTCATATTAAACCGTAAATTGCTTATCCTTGCATTGGTTGATAAAACAACCCGCCGGTTGTTTTGGTTAATTTTTCCGGGTCAACGCTTTTGTTTCCAATGCGAACTTCCCAAATCAATTGTTTTTCGCAATGGCCAACGCTCTGCCCTTGTTCCAGCATATCACCCTTTTGTACGGCAATATCCTGCAAATGATATAAATAGCTTTTTACACCGCAGCCATGGTCAATCACAACGGTATTTCCCGTAAGCAACAGCGACTCTGCAAATACAACCTGTCCACCGGCTGGCGCCACTACTTCATCGCCAATTCCTGCGATATAGGTCACATTAGGCGCACGCCCCGCATCACTACCATCTTCCGCAATAAGATATGCTCCATAGGGCTGAAATATGTTCCCCGTGACCGGTGCTGTAAATCTGCCCAACCAGTACCGTTGATCATTACCCAAAGTATAAAACCCATAAATTTTATTTCGAAACTGGGTGTTTGCCTCTTGGTTGGCCGATTCCGCATCCGTTTGTTGACTGGTGGGATAACTGCTTGCCCGAATACTCAATTCTGTGCTTAACACGGTATCGCCCACCTGCACCGTAATGGTATGGGTGCCACCGGGTGCATTATAGGGTACACCAATATAGCCAATCCATCCGTTGTCCAATCCATGGAACCAAACAGTTCCCAAATCGGTTTCTGCCTCAGGTGTTGCCCCAATATCCCCCAAAAAGCCGGAAACATACACCGCAACCGTTTCCCCTTGCGCCACACTTTCTGCCGAAAGGGTAATTTGCGGGGTAGCCTGTACCGTAAAGCGGCATTGGTACTGATACCATCCATAAGCTTTTGCAGGCCGTTCGTCACTTTGGGCGCGCCCTGCCTGAATGATAAGGGTGTACTCCCCTTCCTGCGGAAAAACAAACTGGCTCCATTCGGATGCCGTACCGGAAAACACCGTTTGTCCGCTGCTGTTTTTCAGCTCCAGCGTTGTTGCCTCCTCGGTCATGTCCTCGGCCAGCTGCAACGCTGCACGAGGCGTGGTAATGGGCTCCAAGTTCTGTATTCTCTGCCCGGGGCTATAGTACAGCTCTCGCCAAACCACTCCGCCTAAAATCGGCACATTCCATCGATATCCCACCGGCTCTGCCAGTGATTGCCCTGCCAACGTGATCTCTGCTTGGGGCAATTGTTTTTCGGTAATATTGTAATACAAAAAGGCTAAACTTCCGCCCACAATTGCGCCGGTAAATACAATTACCATAAACAGCCATAATAAAAAGCGTTTCATTATATCGCCTCCTTTGGAACAGCCTCGTTGTTGCCATGCCCGTTCCATAATGGGGTTATTATATCATACCTTGCCAACAAGATGCGACACAATCCGAAAAACAGACAAACAAAAAGCCCCATGCGTTTTTCGCATAGGGCCAATCGTTCCTACAAATTACTCCTGCTCAGTAGCTTCTGCAGATTCTTCTGCCATAGGGGCTTCTTCTGCCATAGCAACTTCTTCTGCACTGGCAGGCTCTTCTGCAAAATCCTCGCTGAACAGCAGCTGTTCGTACTCATCCAGTTCTTTCTCGCGGCGGCGGATATACAACCAGGCAGCGGTCAGGGCACCCACAGCACTAGCAAGAAACAGCAGAATTGCAGCAAAAGTTGAATGCTTCATAACAAAATTCCTCCTTGATAAACGTGTGGCTTGCGCCAAACTGCATTATATATGGTTTATTATATCCCGATTGCCTCTAGAATACAATATAAATTTACAGCTGGGTTATTGTTGCAAAAAGATTTTGTATGCCTTAAAGGCATTGGGCAAGGTATATTCACTGGTTAATTGGTCGGGGGTTGCCCATGTATATCCCTTTGGCAGTGGCACCGCCTTTGCCGTTGCATGCCAACCAAACATATGCCATTCAATGTGACTGAATACATGCTTTGCCTGCGCCAGTGGCTCGTCCCATTCCACCTGTACCCCCAATTCATTGAGCCGCTGCTGTACCTGCGGTTGGGTCAAGCACTCCTCAAACAAAATCGGCTGCCATAGACCTGCCAAAAGCCCTTTTTTCGGTCGCTGCTGTACCAAAAAGCCCGCTTCACTGCGAATCAGTGCCACCGTTACCGTCTGAATCCGCCGGGCTTTTGCCGCTTTTTTCACCGGCAGCTCCATCTGTTTTCCTGCCGCTCTTGCACGGCACAAATGCGCCAAGGGACATTGTTCACACAAAGGCTCCCCGTTGGGTAAACAAATCAACGCCCCCAGTTCCATCAATGCCTCGTTATAATCTCCCGGCGTTTCGGGGGGCTGATGTTCCATCACCCATTCCGTAAACTCTTTTTTTACTTTTGGCGACATAATGTCGCCGCTGTTGTTGTACAAACGGCTGAATACCCGCAGCACGTTGCCATCCACCGCCGGCACCGGCAGATGAAACGCAATAGAGCCAATGGCACCGGCGGTATATTCGCCAATGCCGGGCAGTTCCAATAGTTTTTTATAATCCGCCGGCAATTCACCACCGTATTGTTCACACACAATGCGCGCCGCTTTTTGCAGATTGCGTACACGGCTGTAATATCCTAACCCCTCCCACAGTTTGTGCAATTTCTCTTCGGAACATTCCGCCAAATCCTGTATGGTGGGCAGCTCTTTCATCCAACGCTCATAATATTCCAATGCCGCTGCCACACGGGTTTGCTGCAACATAATTTCACTTACCCAAATGTGATACGGGGTAGGGTCTTGCCGAAAAGGCAAGCTTCGGGCATTTTGATAAAACCAAGCCAACAGGGCCGGTGCAATGGGTTCCAGTGTAGACATGACCATATTCTCCTTTTTTTGTTTCCGCAACAGTATACCACACCGATTGCACTAATATCAAAATTTGATTGCAGAAATTAACACAATGGACACAACTGACTGTTATACTATTTTATTATTGTTCTGTTTGTATGGAATTCATTACCGCATTATGGTAAACTAAATTACACGGAATCGGGCTTTTGCCCTCACATCCAATGGAATGGAGGCGGCTTATCATGCTGCAACAAGAAAAATCACCCAGCTATGTTAACAAAAGCTTTGGGTTTACACTGGGCTTGCTGGGTCTGGGATTTACCTTTATGCTTTTGGTCAGTTATTTTTCCTATATCGCAGTGGTCAGTGCTCTTTCAATCTTTCGGGTCTGGCTCACCACCGACCTTATGGTGCTGATTAACGACATCTGTATTTACTGCTTAGGGCTTCCCTGTTTGCTGTTTGTCGGGCACTTTATCCCCAATGGCGGCAAACTTACCCTTACACCTAAAAAAGCACTGCCAACCGCAACCTTTGCAAAATTTGGCTGCATCGCCTATGCACTGCTTTATTTTAGCAGTTTAATCACCACCTTTTTGCTGGCAATCGTCCGTGTTTTTATGGGGCGTTCTCCCATTGATGATTCCCTGGGCGAAATGCTGGACGCCATGTCGCCTTTGACCTCCTTTGTATTGGTTGCCATCCTGCCCGCTATTTTGGAAGAACTGGTGTTCCGTTCTTACCTTTATAAAAAGCTGATTCGTTTTGGCGAACTGCCTTATATTATCCTATCCGGCTTTTTCTTTGGCACCTACCACGGCAACTTTGACCAATTTTTATACGCCTTTGCGCTGGGCTGTCTGTTTGCTTATCTGGTTTGCCGCACCGGAACGCCCATTTATGGCATGATGCTGCACCTGTTAATCAACTTTTATAGCTCCAACGTGGCAACACAGATTCTGGGCAGTACCGTGCTTTCTTCCGTTGTTTCCTTGGCTGTTCTGGTTATTGTGGGCTTGGGCTGCTTCTTCTTTGTTAAAATCCGTAAAACCATGTATGTTCGCCCCAGCATTTTCCTGCCCGACCATCCTGTACTGCGGGCTATCTCCAACCCGGGCATGATTTTGTGGGTTGGCGCATTTTTGGCTATTTCCGTTGTTACCCTAATGATGTAATTTCATACCGCCGCATTACAAATGCGGCGGTTTTTTATTGGTTGAAACCGTAAAACAAGTATCGTATAATGAATTCACCTCATTCCTATTCAACAAAGGGGGATTCATTATGAAATTGATTAGTTGGAACGTAAACGGCCTGCGCGCTGTTTTAAAAAAAGGCTTTGCCGAAGCATTTGCCGAACTGGATGCCGATATCTTCAGCCTGCAAGAAACCAAGTGTCAGCCGGGGCAAGCAGAATTTGCACCGGAAGGCTATACCGAATATTTTTACAGTGCCGAAAAAAAGGGGTATTCCGGTACTGCCTGCTACTGCAAACAACCGCCGCTTAGCGTAAGTTACGGCATCGGCAAAGAGGAGCACAGCCACGAAGGCCGCGCCATTACCTTGGAATACCCCAATTTTTATCTGGTAAACGTCTATACCCCCAATGCACAGGACGGCCTTGCCCGCATTGACTACCGTATGCAGTGGGAGGATGACCTGCGCACCTATCTTATGGAACTGGACCAAAAGAAACCGGTAATTTACTGCGGCGATTTGAACGTGGCGCACAACGAAATCGACCTGAAAAACCCCAAAACCAACAGAGGCAACGCCGGATTTTCCGACCAGGAGCGAAACAAAATGACGGAACTGCTGTCCAGCGGATTTACCGATACCTTCCGCGCACTGTATCCCGAGCAAACCGGTGCATACAGTTGGTGGAGCTATCGGTTTAATGCCCGCAAAAACAACGCAGGTTGGCGTATTGACTACTTTATTGTTTCCAACCGCCTAATGGATAAGGTTACCGACAGTGTCATTTATGCCAACATTGAAGGCAGCGACCACTGCCCCGTTGGCTTGGTTTTGGATATTTAATCGATTTTGCCTATTGCAAAATTCTATTGCACCTCTCTTTGGAATAAGTTATAGTAAAAAGAAGAGGGTTTTGCCCGTAAATTATTGTGCAGCACTGGCACTATAAGAAAGGACAACGCAACTATATGAATCTTGTATTGGATATCCTTCGCGGCATTGTAATCGGCATTGCCAACATTATCCCCGGTGTTTCCGGCGGTACCATGGCAGTATCCATGGGAATTTACGACAAACTGATTGGCGCCGTTACCGGCCTGTTTAAGCATTTTAAAGACAGCTTAAAACTGTTAGTTCCCCTGGGCATCGGCATGGTGCTGGGTATTGTGGGCTTTGGCTTTTTGCTGGAATACCTGCTGGAACACCATGTATTGGCTACCTGCTTAACCTTTGTTGGCCTTATCTTGGGTGGCTTGCCCATTCTGTGGCTAAACCTGAAAAAAAATCTGGAGAAAAAGCCCTCCGGCACCGCCGGCATTGGCGAGGTTATCTCCTTTTTGGCACTGCTCTCCATTGGTTTGGGTCTGCCCCTGCTGCAAGGGGTAGAAGGTGCCGTAAAAACCTTAACCCTTACCCCCGGCACTGCACTGATTCTGTTTGTTCTGGGCATTGTGGCCAGTGCTACCATGGTAATCCCCGGCGTATCCGGCAGCATGGTATTGATGGTACTGGGCTACTACAGCACCATTCTTGCCATTGTAACCGGCACCGTTACCATGTTGAAAGACCTGGATTTTGCAGGGGTTATTCACAACGGTTTGCTGCTGGCACCTTTTGTCATTGGCGTTGCACTGGGCATCTTTTTGATTGCAAAGGTAATTGAGTACCTGTTCCAGCATTTCCCCAGCCAAACCTTTGCCGCCATTATCGGCCTGATTCTGTCTTCTCCCTTTGCCATTTTGTATTCTGCCGGTGCATTGCAGAATTTTAATGGAATGGAGTTAATTGTGGGCCTGGTTCTGGCTGTATTGGGTGCTTGGGTTACCTGGACCATGGGCAACAAAGAAGTTTAATTGAACACCCCGCAAAAGAGCAAGCGAACCTCTCGTTTGCTCTTTTGTTTTGCCCAGTTTTAAAAATTTTTTCATTTTTTGAAGAAATGATTTTTTTAAACTCGTTACATGTACAAGAGCGAAACAAAAAGGAGGTGGCAAGAACATGACCAATGCACAATTCAGCACATTGGTTGAGCAGTATCAAAAGCTGGTTTATACCGTATGTTATCAGCTGGTGCAAGATCATCAACTTGCCGAAGACCTTACGCAAGATACCTTTGTATCTGCCTTCGCTCACATGGATGACTGTCCGCCCGAACATTACAAACCATGGTTGGCGCGCATTGCAACCAACAAAGCAAAGGACCATTTAAAAAGTGCATGGAATCGAAAGGTATCGGCCCCCGGGGACGACGTTATGCCGCAAACCGTAAATGCCCACAGCACACCCGCTTATGGCCCTGAGGATTTAACGGTAAGCGAATCGGAAGTGCAGGCCATACGGCAGATGGTGCGCAGTTTAAAAGAACCCTATCTTCATGTATCCGTCCTTTATTTTTTAGAGGAATGCAGCATTGACGAAATTTCAAAACGATTGCACCGACCATCCAAAACCGTACATACCCAACTTTACCGAGCAAAACGAATGTTACAACAACAAATTCTAGAAAGGAGCGGCGTTCAATGACAGACCTCTTTTTCGAAAACGGACATTTGTCCGATGCGGGACTGCAAGCTTTAATCAACGGCACATTGGATGAATTGCAGCGATTGGAAGCCGCCGAACATCTAAGCTTTTGCGACGAATGTCTTACCCGCTACACCAATCTGCTCACTGACGACATTCAGCTGGAACCGCAGCAAAACGTAACCCTGCCGGTTATGCGCAAACTGCGCACCAAGGCAACCAAACAGATGCTAAATCGATATACTGCCGCTGTTGCTGCCGTTTTTGTTACCGGTGCATTGTGGTACAGTGGCGTGTTCGCCGGCGTAATGGATTCCATCAATATCAACGATGCAAACCAAGTAATTGAACCACCCTCGATTACACAAACAAAACCCGAAACTGCCGAAGAACCCACCGGTCAATTTTCACAGCTTTGGGGTGCCTTTAACCAATGGATTTCCGGCAACGAACCACGCAATTTCGAACAGCATCCCCAAAACTCAGATTCTTCTCACAAACATCGGTTGTTTTCCTGGTTAATGCCCGGTTCCAACCGTTCCTAACGCAACAAAAGGAGTGTATCTTGCTATGATTAAAAATGGATTTTTAACATTAATGTTTTCCTTTTTCCCTGGTGCAGGTCAAATGTACCAAGGCTATATGAAACGTGGTCTTTCCCATGTTACGCTATTCTTCTTATTCATCGGTGTGGGCGGCATCATTGGCGATTGGTTCTGGATTGTACGCCCCGTTATTTTGCTGAGTGCCATTGTATACATGTACAGCTTTTTCGATTCGCTGAATCTGCGCAGCCAGCTAAAAGCAGGAGAATGTCCTGTGGATGACTACGCCATTGGCCTTTCTTACTTTTCTCAATACTCCAAACTTAACGTGAATCAGCACAAAGTAATCGGCTGGGTACTGATTGCCATTGGTGCTTATAGCATTTATATCGGCATTTTCTCCGATATTCTGTATCATTTGCAAGCATTTTTTGAAACCCGAATTCCTGCAATTGCAAATATGATCCGCTGCATTCCCAACCTAATCGTAGCGATTCTGTTCATCTATGCAGGCTATCGCCTGATTCGCGGCGGCAATCACACCAACCAAAACCAGCTGCCCAATCAAATGGATGACGATGATTTTACCGAATTCAAAGGCGAGTAAGGAAGTGACTTTCTATGACAGATAACAATCCTATGCTGCACGATTCTCAAAATCCGACAGAATCTTGCTCTGCAACGCCCAATCCATCCAAAACCACACGAAATGAACAGCGCGAAGACCGCCGCACCGTGCAAAACGAACAACGCCAAACATACCGCCAACGCCCGGTTCGCCGTGCCGGCAGCATTACCATGGGCATTGCCTTAATTGTCTGCGGTTTGGCCATTGTACTCTATTATGTAGTTCCTGGTTTTAATTTAATTGCACTGGCTAAATTTGCCCCTTTAATTCTGGTTTGCTTGGGCATTGAAATTTTATGGGCCAATGCACGCAAAGGCGATGCACTATTAAAATACGATTTACTTAGCATGTTTCTTTGCTTCATGCTCATCTGCGGCAGTGCCGGTGTTTCGTTAATTCCTGCCGTATGGCAGTTCTACGGCCCCGAACGTAGCCGCATCGAAGCTCGCCTGCAAAGCGAAATGGAGGAAACCCTGTACAATCGTCTTTCAACCGAAAACATCAAAGAGGCCCGCGTCAACCTTACCTTGACCGACTCCAACCTGAACCCCAACATGACCCTTTCAGATCTTTCCGCAGCCGATTATCTTCATGTTTCCATTACCTTTGCGGATGACTTTACCGATGCCACCAACTTTGCCACTGCCTGCCGTTCCGTTCTGGATAAATTGAATGACTCGGGCATTCAGCAATTCGCATTTTACGCACAAAACGACACCGACCAATGGGAACTGTGGATTGATAACATCTTCCAGCGCAATGCAAGCGTAGAACAGCTAACCCAAGAAGTTTCTCACAACATCTATTATTTTGACGGTTCGGAATATTACTGGCTAACCGAGGACGAAATCGCCCAGCGCGAAGCCCAGTTGGCACAGCAACAACAAGAACAAACCGAACCTGCTCCCGAGGAATCTGCCGAATCCACTTCGGAAGTTTATTCCGAGGGCGAATCCACCGAACCCCAAGCGGTAACCGAGGCCGTTGTGTCCGAAGGGGTATAACTTCCGTTTTATCCTTCTACCAAACGTCTCTGCTGTGTTTTCCACAGCGGAGGCGTTTTTCTGTTGAAAACTAACTTTGTTTTTCCCTTTCATAACATTACAAACTTTTTGGTTGTACTTTGCGCTTTTCCGTGATACACTTGCAAAGAAAGTTAAAAAATTGGAAGCAATCACATAAGCCATACCAAATCTTATTTCGTATGTGTGGTTGCGGCGAGGTGAAAACATGAAATTGTTGAAAGGGTATACAAAAGAAGAAAAAAGCTGGATGATGTACGACTGGGCAAACAGCGCACATTCGGTCATTGTGGTTACCATTCTTCCTATCTTTTATAATACGGTAACAAGCTACATGGCCGACGCCGCATCCGGCATGACCACCTGGGGCTATGCCACCAGTGCCGCCATGGCCATTGTGGCTTTGCTGGCACCGGTTTTGGGTGTATTTGGCGACTTTAAAGGCATGCGTAAAAAGCTGTTCACCATTTTTATGCTGGTGGGTGTTGTTTCCTGTGCACTGCTTGCCGTTACCCCCATGTTGGGTTTTGTAAAGCCCGGTGTTGCCGAACTGGTGGGTCTGGCCATTTTATCGCTGTACATTCTCTCCACCATTGGCTTTGCCGGCGCAAACCTATACTATGATAGCTTTTTAAGCGATGTAACAACAGAAGACCGCATGGACAAGGTATCCACCATGGGCTATGGCATGGGCTACATTGGCGGCTCCACCATTCCCCTGTTGGTATTCTTGCTGATGAACCTGATTCTGGGCAGCGACAAAATGCTGTTTTGCTTAACCTTTGTATTCGGTCTTACTGCGGTATGGTGGTTTGTGTTCAGTTTGCCGCTTTTGAAAAATGTGGAGCAAAAAAGCTACAATGAAAACCACAAAGGTGCTGTACGCGATGCCATTCGCGGCTTGGGCGGCACAGTACGGGAAATTTTCCACCACAAGGCAATGTTTATTTATCTGATTGCCTACTTCTTCTACATCGACGGCGTAAACACCATCATTCACATGTCCACAAGCTACGGCGATACCCTTGGCCTTGACTCCACCAGCATGCTGCTTGCGCTACTTTTGGTGCAGGTTTTGGGTCTACCCTTCTGCTTGCTGTACATCAAAGCCAGCGAAAAATTCGGTGCCCGCACCATGATTGGTGTAGCCATCTGCATTTATATGGGCGTTACGGTTTACGCCTTTTTCCTGCGGGAAGTCTGGCAGTTCTGGGTTATGGCAGTTCTGGTTGCCACGAGCCAAGGCGGTATTCAAGCCCTCAGCCGCAGCATGTTCGGTAAAATGATTCCAGACAAAAAGCGCAGCGGTGAATTTTTCGGCTTCTATGATATTTTCGGCAAGTTCAGTGCCATTATGGGTCCTGCCTTGGTGGGCTGGAGCAGTGCCATTGCATCCAACAAAGCATTGGCCGATATGGGCTTAACCCGTTCCACCGCAAGTGCCGAAATTATCGCACAGGTGGACACCGCCGCCGCACCGTGGGGCATTCTGAGTCTGCTTCTCATCTTCTTTGTGGGTGGTGGTCTGTACTTCTTTGTACTGCCCCGCCATCTGAACAAAAAGTAATGGTTTGAGATTTTGTTCTAAATCGTGTAAAATGAAGGGCATGCACCCCTGTGCATGCCCTTTTTATTGCAAATTTTATCTTGTTAGGAAGTGGATGATTCCATGCCGGAAGGCTATACTCACATACGAACCGCACGCCATGCTGCTGCACTGGCGCAGGTATCCATTGCAGACCAGGCCGCCTTTGACTGCGGCGCAAACGGCCCGGATATTCTGTTTTGCTACCGTGTTTGGAAAAGCAGCCAAAAACGCGGCGAAAACCTGCCCGAATTGGGCGAACGCCTGCACAATGAAAATACAGGCACTTTTTTACAAAGCCTATTGGAAACCGCTAAAACACCGCAAGAACGCAGCTATGCACTGGGCTTTTTGTGCCACTATGCCACCGACTGCGTATTGCATCCTTATGTGGTCATGATTACACAGCCCGACCAATTATACGGACAACCGGGTGGACATGGATACTTTGAAATTGCGCTGGACAGCTACCTTCACAAACAGGATACCGGCCGTGCATCGGTTCCGGTACAAGACAACACCCCCAAACTAAGCCCATCCGCCTTGGATGGTGCCGTAACTCTGCTGCAAGCAGCAATTCAAACCACATTGGGTGTATCGGTCAGCAGGCAAGCCCTCACCGATACCTTTGCCCACACCCGCCTGCTTCGGGGGCAATTTGTCAGTCGGCTGCGCATTAAATATGTGTTATTCTGGCTTGTTGAGCCAATCATAGGCCACCGGGGATTTATCACCGGTCATATTACGCCGGCCCGTTTAAAAACCAAAAGCGGCACCATTGCCGATTTGCCCGCCGAATGGATTCATCCCTTTACCAAAGAACCCCGCCGGGAATCGGTCGGCGATTTGTTGGAAGAGGCAACCCGCCGCAGTGCCGCCTTTCTTTTGGCTGCACAGGGCTATTGGGAGGGCAAGCTCACCTTACCCCATGTTATGGAGCTAATTGGTTCCAACAGCTATTTGTCCGGCTTGCCGGATGCCCAAAGTGCCCCTCAATCCAGCACCTGAAAAAAGCATAAACACAAACGGCACATCTCGAAATGAGATGTGCCGTTTGTGTTAGAAGGAGTAATCTATGTTTGTTGTTTGTTAGTTTGAAGAATGATTTTCTTTTTTCTTTGCCGATGCCGAGCAACCACAACCGCAAGAAGAGCATCCGCCGCTGCAACCGCCACAGCAGCCGCCTTTGCCGCCAAAATGCTTTTTTGCACCAAGCAACGCCCATACGACCAGACCTGCCACAATTGCCAAAACAATCATATCTGCAATTGTCATTGTAATCCCTTCTTTCTTTTGTTGTATGTTTATTGAATCATATTCAAGGCATCTCTGCAAGTCATTGCATACGGTTATTGTACCGCCTGTACCGAGGTTTTTGCATAGGTTTTGCTTTCCTTGTACGGGTCGGGTCGGAACAGCATAATCAGCATACCAACCAACACAACCGCTGCCACAACGGTCCACAGGTTAAAGGCAACCGCACCGGTGGCAAATCCGCCCAACTGATAAATCATCAGCGATACCGCATATGCAAAAATGTTTTGATACAAAATTGCAAACCAGAACCACTTGCGGTCCTGCATTTCCTTTGCCATGGTGGCAATTGCCGCCAAGCAGGGGCTGTTCAGCAAGTTAAATACCAGGAAGGAGAAGCCTGCAATGGCTGTTGGGAACCAAGTTTGTACTGCTGCTGCCACTGCGTTGGTGTCCTCCACCAAATCTTCGGATACATTGGCCAATACGCCCATGGTGGAAACAATGGCCTCTTTTGCGGTAAATCCGGAAATAGAAGAGGCAACTGCCTGCCATTCGCCAAAGCCCAGCGGTGCAAATAAAAATGCAATGGCACCGCCCATCATCGCCATTAAGGAAGCCGAAGCATCCTCTACTAAACCAAATGCGCCGTTTTCAAATCCAAAGCTGGACAAAAACCACATGACAACGCAAGCCACAAACAAAATGGTACCTGCTTTTACAATGTAGCCCTTCAAGCGTTCCCATACATGCATCAGCACCGTTTTTGCCGAAGGCATGTGGTAAGCAGGAAGTTCCATAACAAAGGGTGCCGGTTTACCGGAAAAGGGTTTGGTCTTTTTCAGCATAATAGCGGAAATCAATACCGCTGCAATACCAACCAGATACATAATCGGCGCTAGGTTTGCCGCCAAAATGCTGTTGCCGGTGGCATATTCCACCATAACTGCACTCAGCAGCGCAATAACCGGCAGCTTTGCGCCACAGGGCACAAAGGTCGCTGTCATAATAGTCAAACGGCGATCGTTATCCTGTTCAATGGTCTTGGATGCCATAATACCGGGCACACCGCAGCCGGAGGAAATCAACAGCGGAATGAAGCTTTTGCCGGAAAGCCCGAAATGGCGGAAAATGCGGTCCATAACAAAGGCAATCCGAACCATGTAGCCGCAATCTTCCAAAATAGAAAGGAATAGAAACAAAATTGCCATCTGCGGTGCAAAGCCCAAAACGGCACCCACACCGCCAATAATACCATCAACAACTAAGCTAATCAGTACATCGTTTACGCCAATGCCGGCAAGAAAATCGCCTACAATGCCTTGAATCCCGCCCACAAAGGTATCGTTGGTCCAGTCGGTTACCAGGGTACCCAAAGTTGTTACCGACACATAGTATACCGCCCACATAATCAACAGGAAAATGGGCAAGCCCAAAATGCGGTTGGTTACAATCTGGTCAATTTTATCCGACATGCTCAGCTGGCCTTTGGGGCGTTTTACGGTTGCATCCACAACCCCTTGGATGTAGCAATACCGCTGGTCGGTAATAACAGAATCCACATCGTCGTCAAATTCCGCTTCCACCTGCTGTGCAATGGCTTTGTACGGATTGTTTTCCTTCAGTGAAAAACGCTCCAAAACCTTTGCATCCTGTTCCAGCAGCTTAATCGCATACCAGCGTTTTTCCGCATGGGGTACACCGGTGGGCAGATTTGCCGCAACCTCTTGAATTTTTTCCTCCACAAAGGGTTCAAAAATTGCCTTGGGTTTTGTTTCTTTTGCGGCTTTCGCCACCTGAATGGCGGTTTCCACCACCTGCTGCAAACCGGTTCCCTTTAATGCACTGGTTTCCACAATGGGGCATCCCAACCGCCGAGACAATTCCGCCACGTTTACCTGAATGTTATTTTTCTTCAAAAGGTCGGTCATATTCAATGCAATGACCACAGGAATGCCGGTTTCAATCAACTGTGTGGTAAGATACAGGTTGCGCTCAATGTTGGTAGCGTCCACCAGATTCAACACCACGTCGGGATGCTCGTTTAAAATATAATCACGGGTTACTACCTCTTCCAAGGTATAGGGAGAAAGCGAATAAACACCCGGCAAATCGGTAACATGAACCAATTCACCGCTTTTTGCCGCCTTTAGTTTGCCCGTCTTTTTTTCTACTGTAACACCCGGCCAGTTACCAACGTATTGATTTGAGCCTGTCAACGCATTAAACATGGTTGTTTTGCCGCAGTTTGGGTTGCCGGCAAGCGCAATTGTAATTGCCATGGTAGTTCAATCCTCCTTATAGTCTCGCAAGCAATGTCGGTTAGTTTTCGCTAACCGATAAGAAATAAAAAATGCTACAATTGAATCCCCATTCTTTTACAGCGTCTTTTATTCTTGAATCAGTTCAATTTCCACACATTCCGCATCGGCTTTGCGCAGCGATAACTCATAGCCGCGCACCGTAATTTCAATCGGGTCGCCCAAAGGTGCTACTTTGCGCACAAAAATCTGGCTGTTCTTGGTGATACCCATATCCATAATACGCCGTTTGTATACGCCTTCGCCGTTGATTTTTACAACCTTAGCCGTTGTGCCTACCTTAACATCCTTCAACGTCATTTCCTATCCCTCCCCGTTGTATCATTTTTCTAAAAAATCCGTTTTCCGTTACAGGTTACACATAAATGTGCCGTGCCTGTTCTTGGTTAATGGCAACCCGTGCATCTTTTACATGCACAATCACATCGCCATTTAACTGCGAAATCAACCGCACATCGGTACCCTCATTAAACCCCAGCGAACGCAGATATGCCCGTACCTCGGAATTTCCGCTAATTCTTTGAATTACATAGGATTGCCCTACACTTCCCATCGAAATCGGCATCATAATTCTCCCTTCTCTTCGCTAACTTGCGTCCTGTTATCCAGAGTTAGTTTTTTCTAACCTGCTCTAAGGTTAGCACTGACTAACACCTTTGTCAATAGTTTTTTTCATTTTCTTTTTAATATAGGTTACATTCCACTTTTATTATGGAAAAAACAAAAATATCCCGGTAAACCATGGTTTACCGGGATATTTTCAACTATTTTATACCGTAGGCTGTGCCAACAGCCCCATATATTTGGCCTGATACTCCTCTACTTGCTGATTATACAAGTCATTATGGCCTGCCTGCAAAGCATGTTTTCGGGCATGCATATCCAAATCCAACTCCGAACCAATCAACCGTGCCGCCACATTGGCGCAATGGTCAGAAATACGCTCCACATTGGTGATCACATCCAGATACACAATGCCGCTTTCCAGCTCACAAATGCCTTCTTTTAAGCGGTTAATGTGCTGTTCTCGCAGGGTATAGCACAACTGGTCAATGGTTTCTTCCAATGCTTCCACCTGCTCTGCTTTGTTGCAGTCGCCTTCCATAAAAGCGGTATTGGTCAGCTGCAAGGTTTCTTGTAGTGCCAAGCCAAGCACATCCAGCTCCTGCTTTGCTTGTACCGAAAAACGCAGTTCGTTCTCCTGAACACGTTGGGCACATTCCAGCACATTAATGGAATAATCGCCAATTCGCTCATATTCCGAAATCAGCTTTAGCAGTTCACTTACCTGGCGATTTTCGTTTTCGCTCAATTCGCGGTCGCTGATTTTAATCAGATAGCCCGTGATAGAAACCTCCATTTTATCCAGCAATTCCTCACGGGTATGGATGTTCATGGTTGTTTCCTGGTTGTAATGCTCCAGCTGACCGAATGCCTTATTAAAGTTGGTGGCTGCACGGCTTGCCATCTTTTCCACCGCTGCACGGGCCTGCTGCAAAGCAACCGCCGGGCTGGTAAACAGTCGTTCATCCAAAACAGGCAGAGACAGGTCTTGTACCTCTCCGGCCTTTTCCGGAATAGTCTTTTCCGCCAACCATGCCAGTAATTTTGTAAAGGGGATAAACATGATGGTTACCACCACATTGAACAGGGTGTGAAAGTTTGCAATATCGCCCTTGTTCATTACCTCATCCCAAAAGGGAAAGGCCCCGACCGCCTTTAAGCCATATACACCACCCAAAAATACCGCTGTACCAATTACGTTAAAGTACAAATGCACAATGGCGCTTCGCTTTGCCGCAGTAGATGCGCCAATGGAAGCAATCAACGGTGTGGAGCAGGTACCAATGTTCTGGCCCAGAATAATGGGAATGGCATTGCCCCATGTAACCACGCCTGTGGTAGAAAGTGCCTGCAAGATACCAACACTGGCCGAAGAGGACTGGATAGCAACGGTAACCAACGCACCTGCCAAAACACCCAAAAACGGGTTTTGCAAGCTGGAAAACAGCTTAATAAACAGCTGACTTTCCCGCAAAGGTGCAACCGCCGCTTCCATGGTAAACATACCGGTAAACAAGATGCCGAAGCCCATCATAATCTGACCGATGTTGCGCTTTTTGGGGCTTTTTAAGAATACATACAGAATTGCGCCAATAAATGCCACAATGGGGCTGAAGGTGCTGGGTTTCAGCATGGTTAACAGCCAACCGCCGCCGGAAATATCCGAAAGCCGAATCAGCTGACCGGTAACAGTTGTGCCGATATTGGCACCCATAATCACGCCAATCGCCTGCGGCAATGTAAAAATGCCCGAGTTGACAAGACCAATGCAAATTACCGTTGTTCCTGCCGAAGACTGAATCAAACCGGTAATTATCGCACCCAATAACACTGCACGTATTACCGAGCTTGTCAGTTTTTGAAGCACACTTTCCAGCTTACCGCCGGCCAATTTTTCCAAGCCGGCTCCCATAATCGACATGCCGTATAAAAACAGCGCAATGCCGCCAGCAAGGTTAATCACGTTAAAAATGGTCATAATTACAAGCACCTCAGTATTGATAATGTGATATGGACCACAAACCCCATAACCGTCGAATATTTTGGCTATCGGTTATAATTGGTATAATTATATCATTTTTTGCAGGGCGGCTTCCACTGAATTTTAAAAATTCTTTACATATTTTTTTCAAATTTATGATAGACATTTCTGCACAAGCATCAAAAAGCCCCTGTTTTTCCATAAAACAGGGGCTTTTTTTGATTATTCTGTTGTTAAAACGGTAATGCTTGCACGAGCAGGCAAACAAGCCGCCCAGTCATCTTCTTGGCTTAACCAGCCAAAACCTTCGCATTTATGGTCTGGGCAAGGCGAATCCACAAAGGCAATCTTTCCGTCTTTCACCTGCAAGTGAATGGTATAGTATCCGGTATCAATGTCATATTCTTTGTCTTGATTAAGCGGAATATCCAACACCGTGCTGTCATCTCCATAGGTCAATCTTGCCACACCGCCGGCTTCTCGCTTGCTGTTCATAAAGAAAAACACACCGGCAACCGCCAGCAGAATAACAGCAAAAATAACATTGATTCGGGTTTGTTTTGATTTCATCGGCATATAGTTCCCTTCTAAAATCGGTGCTTTGCACCTTATTTTGTTATTATAGCAAAAAACCAAACAATACAACACAAATCCCGTTAAACTTTCGCTCTCAAGCGGTTTTCAAGCCCCCGCAAAGGTGATATAATAACAACAATCAACTTTGCCGTTTCAATGGCAGTAAGGAGAAAACAGTATGATGACCAATGAACTGCGTGCTGCGGTAGATGCATTTGTTGCCGCAAACGAAGAAAATATTGTACGTGATATCAAGCGTTTGGTGGACATTAACAGTGTCGAGGGTACCCCCGAACCGGGCAAGCCCTTTGGCGCAGGCCCCGCCGCCGCTTTGGAAGAAGCCTTGACCATGGCTGCCGAAATGGGTTTAAGCACCAACAATTGTGAGGGCTATATGGGTTGGGCTGAGCTGAAAGGCGAAACCGACAAGCAGATTGCCACCATCACCCACCTGGACGTTGTTCCCCAAGGCAACGGCTGGACCGCTGACCCCTTTGACATGCAGGTAAAAGACGGCTGGATGATTGGCCGCGGCGTTGCCGACGATAAAGGCCCCAGTGTTCTGTGCCTGTACGCCTTAAAGTTCTTAAAAGATCATAACATTCCCTTGAAATACAATGTTCGTGCACTGTTTGGTGCCAACGAAGAAACCGGTATGCAGGATGTGGACTACTATCTGGAGCACTACCCCGCCCCCGATTTCTGCTTCTCTCCCGATGCGGAGTTCCCTCTTTGCAACGGTGAAAAGGGCGGTTTTAACGGCTATCTGGTTTCCAACAAACTGGAGAACGGCAACATTCTGGAGTTTACCGGCGGCGTTGCCCACAACGTGGTGCCCGACCGTGCATCTTGCTTGGTTAAGGCTGATATCAGCAAGCTGAGCGAGTGCGAAGGCATCACCCTGGAAGAGGAACACGGTGCCGTACGTATCAGAGGCTGGGGCAAGGGCGGTCATGCCGCCATGCCGCAAAACACCGTAAACTCCATTGGTTTGATTGTAAATTACCTGCTGGATAACAACCTGTGCACCGAACAGGAAAACGAGTTCCTGCGCTACCTGCGCAAGCTGCACAGCAATACCGATGGCAGCGGCGTTGGTATTGCCGCAACTGACCATGCGTTTGACCCCCTCACCATTATTGGCGGTATGATTGAATTGAAAGACGGCCGCCTGTGGCAGGATGTTGACAGCCGTTTTCCCACCAGCATCACCGGCGAAACCATCAAAGAGCGTTTGGAGGCTGCCGGTAATGGCTGCGTAACCGTTGAGCAGGCAAGCTGGCGCACCCCCTTCTACATCAGTGCCGATGCCGCACCCATTCAGGCATTGCTGCAAACCTACAACGAGGTAACCGGCGAGGATGCAAAGCCCTTTACCATGGGTGGCGGCACCTATGCCCGCCACTTCCCCCGCGCAGTAAGCTTTGGTCCCGAACGCATGGACACCGTTCTGCCCCCCTTTGGCGGCCCCATGCACGGTGCAAACGAAGCCGCAAACATTGCACTGATGATGCAGGCATTAAAAATTTATATTCTTTCTCTTGTTAAGCTGCAAGAGGTTGAGCTGTAAGCAAAATCCCCCGTGCTTTTGGCACGGGGGATTTTATTGTATTTTGTATTGACACTGTATTACAAAAGTGTATAATGAACATTGTTCAATATTAGTTGATACACAGGAGAGCTTTGTTATGAATACTGTGGTAACATCCCCCGAAAAATTACTTGCTGCCTGCCGCAGTATTGCCGCCACCCATGGTCTTACCGCATTAAACATGCGTGCTGTGGCTGCTGCCGCCAATGTGGCAGTGGGCTCGGTATACAATTATTTCCCCAGCAAAGGCGATTTGATTCTTGCCACGGTGGAAGACATCTGGCGGGATATTTTTCATTCTGCCGGCAACTGCGCTACATATACCCGTTTTGATGACTGCATCCGCAGTTTATTTGTCAGCATTCAGTCCGGTGCAGCAGCGTATCCGGATTTTTTGCAAACCCACATGACAATCTTTGATGCCAACGACCTGCCAAAAGCACGCCCCAAAATGCAAGCTGCCTTTTCGCACATGGAAAAAAGCTTGGTGCAGGTATTGTTGCAGGATACCGCAGTGGAACCGTCGGTATTTGATTCCACATTTACCCCACAGGCATTTGTTTCCTTTGTCATGCAGCATATTCTCAGTTTACTTTGTCAGCCAACCCCCGATATCACAATCTTACTTGAAATTGTACGGCGCGTTTTATATAAACACTAATCTTTAAGTAACATGGTTTGTTCCCCAGCCCGATTCGTCCAATTTTACACAATAACAGGAGGTTCTTTTTATGAAAACCAAAAAGCTAATTGATACCGCATTTGTTTACGCCATCGCCGCCATGGTATGGGGCGTATTTTATCGGGAGTTCACCAAGTTCTTTGCTTTTTCCGGAAAAACCACATTGGCAGTTACCCATGTTCATTTCTTTGCTTTGGGCACCCTTGTTTTTTTACTGTTGGCCTTGTTTAACCTGCATCTGAATCTGTGGGAGCAACCGCAATTTCGCTGGTTCTATCGGCTGTATAACATCGCCCTGCCCTATATGGTCATTCTGTTTACCGTGCGTGGTGTTTTGCAGGTACTTGGCACACCGCTCAGCACCGCCGCAAACGCTGCTATTTCCGGCATTTCCGGCATTGGTCATATCTTAATGGCGGTTTCCATCGTTCTGCTGTTTTTGGCATTGCGCCGCAGCACCGCTTCTTTGAACAAATAACCAAAACAAAAAGGTCTCCGCAAAAGCGGAGACCTTTTTTCATTCAACCATTAGTTGGTGTAGTTATCAAAGTAGCCCTGTACCAGAATAATGGGAGTGCCCTTGTCGCCACTGCCGCTGGTCAAATCGCACAGGCTGCCGATCAAGTCGGTCAAGCGGCGGGGTGTGGTGCCCTGGCTTGCCATGTTGCCGGTCAGATTTTCTGCCTTTTCGTCCTTTTCGTGAATTGCCTTGGAAATTGCCTCCTTCAGCTCTTCACCGGTCAGGTTTGCAAAGTCGTTGTCTGCCAGATACTTCAGCTTCAGCTCGTTGGGAGTACCCTCCAAGCCCTTGGTGTAGCCGGGAGATACAACGGGGTCAGCCAGCTCCCAAATCTTGCCCATGGGGTCCTTAAAGGCACCGTCGCCGTAAACCATTACTTCCACATAAGTACCGGTTGCATCCAAAATGCGCTTTTGAATGTCCTCAACCAGCTCTTGGCAGTGAATGGGGAACAGCTTTACGGTTTCTTCGGTGGCTTTGTTGGAGCCCAGCAAACCGTATGCATTGTTGTAACCGCTGCCGTCTACGCTCTCGGTCATGATTTCATCCAGGCACAAAACCTTTTCTGCACCGGCAGCTTCCAGCAAACGCTTGGTACGCTTACGGGTATGGATGTCACAAGCCAGTACATTCTTGGTGTAAGACAGAATAGCGCGGGGGTTGTTGGCAAATACAATTTCAACCTCTGCACCGCAGCTCTGAATCAAGTCACGGTAGTACTCAACATAATCCACGCCGGTAAAGGTGTGCTTTTTGTAGCCAAACAGCTCGCGGTAACGCTCTTCCGACAAAACATCGGTCCAGGGGTTTACGCCTGCTGCGTCCAGCTCGTCGTCGGTAATCAGATGGTTGCCTACCTCATCCGAGGGATAGCTCAGCATCAAAACAACCTTTTTGCAGCCGCTTGCAATGCCCTTTAAACAGATTGCAAAACGGTTGCGGCTCAAAATGGGGAACAATACACCCAGGGTTTCGCCGCCAAACTTTGCCTTAATGTCCGCAGCAATGTTATCAATGGTTGCATAGTTGCCTTGGCTGCGCGCAACTACCGCTTCGGTAACGGCAATAACATCGCGGTTACGCAGGGCAAAGGATTCACTCTTAGCAGCTGCCAAAACCGAATCAACCACGATCTGTGCAATGTCGTCGCCCTGGCGAATAATCGGGGCGCGAATACCACGGGATACTGTACCAACCAAACGTTCCATAACTAATGCTCTCCTTCATTGCACAGCCATTTGCCGTGCATTTAAATGATGTGCTTTGCTGTAACCACAGCAAAAAGTCAGATTGAATCAAATTTATTATAAGTCAAAGTGGTTTGTGTGTAAATTGCTTTTTCAGGTTTTCTGATTCATTTTTTCTCTACAAACAAAAAACAGGCAGTACACACTGCCTGTTTTTTTATTCCGACACCAGCACCGAAACATAGTCCCCGCCCAAAGCATGAATTTCTTTCAACGCTTTTTTAAACAGCCCGGCTGTGTTTACCCGAAACTGCAAATCCGGCTGTACCTCAATGCGATATGCTCCCTCTTGCATCTGCTGATACAATGCTTCTACTTGGGTGCACTCTCGGTCAAACCGTGTCCATACACAGCCGTACTGCAACGCCTGGTGTGTATCGCTGCCCGATACCATGGGAATTCCCAATTGGTTTGCAAATGCTTGGGTCACCTGTTGGGTGCGCTGTGCATCCATCGCCAGGTCTTTTCCGTTCAAATCCACAAAATCCAGCTGTGCCAATTGGTCGGTGGGTAGCTCCGGCACATGCCCGCCTTCTCGGAACGGATGCGCACAGCCAACCCGAACGGGGTACTGTGCAAACAAATCCATTAATTGCGCAAAGGGCAAAAAGTTCCCCTTGGTTTTGTGGGGTTCCAACCGTTGATTCAGCTCTAAAATTGCCTCCATCGGTCCAATGCACAGGATATGCCCGCCTTCTGCCACATCGGTTTCCATGCCCGGAAACACCCGCAGCCCATTTTCCATAAGCAGGGTATCGCCTTGCTTGCAGCCAATGGATGCAATGTACCGATACACCTCCGCAAATTGAAGGGTATTAAAATGCTCGGTCAAACAAATGGCATCCAGCCCGGCTATGCGTGCCTGATTCAACAGCCAGTCGGTATAAATGGTGGAAAACGGCAGCTTTTTTGCCAGTTTTCCATGGGTATGAAAATCAATCTTCACAAAAACGCCTCGCTTACAGTATACTTGCCAGCAGCATGGTTACCGCTACCCATAAGAACGAAACAGCTGCAAACAGCATATCCCGATGGGTAATGTTCAGTGCCGAAAACTTAATTTTTCGCACCTGCGGATTGCTTGCCGCATAGCGATATCCACGCAGCTCCAATGCTTCTACCGTAGTGCGGGAACGCTTGGCGGTATTCAGCATAAGCGGATAAAAGGCATGGATAATAATTTTCACCTGATAAATCAGATACTGCACTTTTCCTTTGAATGTTTCATGTGCCGGCGGATTTCCCCGCAGCCGATAGGACAGCAACACATTTTGAAACTCTTCCATCAACAGGGGCAGCATGCGGTATGCGTAGGAAACCGAAAAGGAGAACTGTTCCGGGCAACCATACCACATCAGACCAATGGAAAGCCGATCCGGGTCAAGACCGGAAAACACAGTAATGGAAGCCAGCGAAACCGTTGCTACCTTTAAGGTCAATAACAGAAGCGGTAAAATTGCCGTGGTATCACCACCAAACAGCAGAGTTGCTAAAAACAGATATCCGGTTTGCGAAAAAACGCCCAGTCCGAACAAAAACAATACCAAACCTGCCACCTGTGCCAACAAAGTGGTTATGGTAACCAGCGCAAAGCAGCCGAATAAAAACACAGTATCATTTACAAACCATGGCACCAAACCGAAAAACACATACCACGCCAGCAGAACCCGTGGGTCCAGCTTGGCAATTAGGGTATGATCGTTGCCATAGGCATTTTTCAGTACTTGATTTCGCAAAAAATCCATGGAAAACTTATCCAGAATATTTTCCGAAAGCTTTGTCATTAACTTATCCATGGTCGCTCTCCTTAAAGTCATTCAAAAAGGATTCCACCGTATAACACAATGCCTTAGCATCCAACTGTTGTGCCATTGCAAAAATTTCCGGCGGTCGAATGCCAACCTTTTGGCATAGCGGAATATTGCCAAAGATTTCGTCCCGTGTGCCATCTGCCACAACCTCGCCGCCATACAGCACAATAATGCGTTCCGCCCAATCACATACAAGCTGCATATCATGGGTTGCAATCATTACCGTTTCGGTAATCTGCTTCATGTTGTTTAGGGTTTTCATAATTTCTTTTCGGGTGGCAATATCCAAATTGGCGGTGGGTTCATCCAGCAGTAAAATCGAAGGCTCCAGTGCAACGCCAATGGCCAAGCTGGCACGCCGCATCTGGCCGCCGCTCATCAATCGACCATCCCGCTCTGCCAATTCGGTCAACTGAAATTGCTGCAAAAGCTGCTCGGTACGTTGCTGCCAATCGGCTACCCCACGCACCTGCATGGCATAGGCAATATCGCCTCGAATAGAGTCCTTAATAAACATCTGTTCCGGGTTTTGATAAACCAGCGAAATCTGACGAGAAAGTTCTTCTGCCTTTTTGTGCTTGATATTTTGCCCACCAATCAAAACTTCACCCTGTGCCGGGCGAAGCAAGCCGGTCAACAACTTCATAGTCGTGGATTTTCCGGCACCGTTGGAGCCAATCAGCGCAATTTTTTCACCCCGATACAGCGTTAAGTTCACCCCATTAAAAATGCGGCGCGGCTCCCCTTTTACCGAGCGATATCCAACCCATACCTCTTTAAATTCTGCCACAGCTTCCTGCCGATTGGGTTTGTCGTTCATCTCTGCTTGGGGCCGATACTGCAATTGTGAAAAACAATCCTTTGCCTGCTCAATGGTGGTGGGCAGCTGTGCCGTTTTTGGCAAACGCCCCTGCTGCTGCAATGCAAACCCTGCCACCGTAATTTGCGGCGGAAAAATGTTGCATGCTTGCAACTCTTCCACGCGCTGCAATGCCTGTTGTGTGGGCAATTTCCACTCAACTTTGCCGTCCTTGAGCAGCAAAACATTGCGGCAATAGTTGGCAATATATTCGGTATGGTGTTCAATTACCACAATGGTTTTGCCGTGCTTTTGGTTCAGCTCTTTCAGCACCTCATAAATGGCATCGGCATGGCCTGGGTCCAGCTGTGCAATGGGTTCATCTAGGATTAAAATATCCGGCCCCAGCGACACTGCACCGGCCAGTGCCAGCAAATGGGTCTGGCCGCCGCTTAACTGCCACACATAGTCCAATTCTTTGCCTTGTAAACCGCAAAGGGCAAGGGCCTGCCTGCCCCGTTGCTCATAATCTTGGTAGGCATAATTCAAGCAAGCATAGGAAGCATCATCCAGCACCGTGGGGCGTACAATCTGATTTTCAAAATCCTGATACACATATCCTACTGTCTGTGCCAACTGACCCACATCAGTTTCCAGGGTATTCTGTCCGCCAATGCAAACCGAACCGCCAAACTCTCCGCTGATGAAATGAGGAATCAGTCCGTTCAAGGTTTTGCACAAGGTGGATTTGCCGCAACCGTTATTGCCCACAATAGCCAGAAAATCGCCTTTTTCCACATCCAGGTCAATGCCGTTTAAAATTGGCCGCTCTGCCCCCGGATAGGTATAGGTGAGTTGCCTTATCTCAATTGCATTCATAATTTACGCAACCGAACCTTCCTTTTTTGTTTTTTGGTTTACCAGAACTGCCAATACTGCAACCACAGCGGCAACTACCATACCAACAGCAATGGCAGTGCTGCTCTCTGCCCAAGAAGCCTCCCAGTCAATCAAAGACAAACCGCTGGAAGCCAAAAACTCCATGCAAACTGCACCTAAAAATACAACGCAGCAAGCCACAATGGTTTTGGGGCGAATGCCTTCCAGGCTGTTTCGCTCGGTACGGGGTGCCATGCCCAGCAGCGGCTCAATTTTGCCATACAGCTTGGGTACCAGATACAAGGTAGGCAGTAAACAGAACAAAATGCCGGAGAACAGCAGGTCATTGGCAAAGGCAAAGCCTTCGGTTGCAAATACACTTTCAGGCAAACCTTTTACCGATTCAAAATCTTCTACCGCAAATTGCACCTTGCTAATGTCCACAATTGCGCCCATAGCCAGCTGCAAAGCAGTTCCGGTAAAAGCGGCAACGCCTACACGTACGCGGTTTTGGGGATCGCGCACCATGCGGCCTGCAACATATACGCCCAAAGCAACGGTTACAAACTTTTCAATCTCGCCCAAGCCGCCAAACTGACCCAGCATGATTTCACTAAAAATCAATTCGCCGGTGGATGCGCCCAAAGCGGCACTCAATGGGTCAAACAACATGGCCAAGGTAAGCGGAATAAACAAAAAGTATTCCACCGAAAACTCAATTAATCCCAGCTGAAACTTTGGAATCAATTCGCTGAACAGGGTTGCCAAACCATACAACGCCATGGTAAGAACAAACACCATCAATTTTTGCGACTGCGCCATCTGCTGTTTCTTTTTTATATACATTGTGTATTCCTCCAAACACATAAATCCCCTTGTTATAGCGGGTGTACCCCCACTATAGCACGCTATGCGTTAAGACCTCTAGCAATAACGGGTCAGAATTGGGTAAAGTTTGGCGGTTGCTTTGCTAAAGAAATTTTACACAGATACGCAAAAAGACCGTTTGCAATGTTTGCAAACGGTCTTTGATTAAATCCATATAAAATTTAGAAGAACAAATCTTTACCGGGATATACAGGTTCCATGGTAATACGCAAGCCCAGCTTACGCAAAGTACCTTCGTCGCCGGAATGCAGCATCTGGGTGGAATGCAAATCGCAATCACGCAGCAGGGGCAATGCAGCCATAGCCTTGGCCGCTACCGGTTCGGTGGCAGCACTTACGGCCAAACCTGCCAGCACGTCGTCTACCTTCAGCACGCTGGAACGGCTGCCCAGATAATCAATCTTTAAGCGCAGAATGGGCTCCAGTACCTCGGGGCGAATCAGCATAACCTCATCTTGAATGCCGGAAAGTGCCTTCAAGCTGTTCAATACAGTGGCGCTGCATGCGCTCATCAGGTCGCTGGCTTTTCCGGTAACAATGCGGCCATCGGGCAGCTCAATGGCAGCGGCAGGGCAATTTGCACTGCGCATCTTTGCCAAAGCAGGTGCAACCACGGCACGGCTTTCGGCGTTTACATCCAACTGCTGCATAATGTTTTCAATCTTATGCAGGCTTGCTTCGGTGGCTTTGCCCTGCTTTACTTCACAAGCAGCTTTGTAATAACGGCGGAAAATCTCCTCGGTGGCTGCTTTGCGCACAACTGCATCATCAAAAATTGCATAACCAGCCATGTTTACACCCATGTCGGTGGGGCTGCGATAGAACTCCTTATCCCCGGTGATGCGTGCCAGAATATTCTGTACAATGGGGAATGCCTCCACGTCACGGTTGTAGTTGATGGTGGTTTCGCCGTATGCTTCCAGATGGAAGGGGTCAATCATGTTTACGTCGTTCAGGTCAGCGGTCGCTGCTTCGTATGCCAAGTTGACGGGATGCTTCAGCGGAATGTTCCAAATGGGGAAGGTCTCAAACTTTGCATAACCTGCCATAACGCCGCGCTTATACTCATGGTATACCTGGCTTAAGCAGGTTGCCAACTTTCCGCTACCGGGGCCGGGGGCGGTAACCACAACCAGGGGCTTTGTGGTTTCTACATAGGGGTTAGAGCCGTAGCCTTCGTCGCTGCAAATGTAGTCCACAGCCAAGGGATAACCTTCGATGGGGCGGTGAATGTAGTTTTTCACACCACGGCTGGTCAGCTTTTTGGCAAACGCATCGGCTGCACGCTGACCGGTATACTGGGTAATTACCACGCTGTTTACCGAAATATCCATTGCGGTAATGTCATCAATCAGGCGCAGAACTTCCATATCGTAGCTAATGCCCAAATCGGCACGCATTTTGGTTTTTTCAATATCGCCTGCACTGATGCAGAAGATAATCTCGGCCTTATCACGCAGTTCGTGCAACAAGCGAATCTTGCCGTTTACGTCAAAACCGGGCAATACGCGGGCAGCATGATAGTCATCAAACAATTTTCCGCCAAATTCCAGATACAACTTACCCTTGAACTTGTCAATGCGGGCAAGAATATTTTCTGTTTGCTTTTGGATATAAAGGTTGTTGTCAAATCCGATCTGCATAAAAAGACCCCCTCTTGTAATCATTAGAATGGCTTTCATTCCACAATCTTATTCTGTCGTTTTAAAATTGCGGACGGCGTTGTTCAAATACAACTTAAAAATGATACCATGCCCCCAAAGGGATTGCAATAAAAAAGCATCAGGTTACATGTCAAAAATACAGAGGGTATTTTTAATACAAACTGTTTATTTTAACGGTTCTTTGTTTTATTTGTAGTTATTTTGGCAGAATCTGTATCTGCATTTGCCAATTTTCGGAACAATCCGCTCGGCAGTTCCAACCCCAGCAAAATTGCAAGCACCATAAATATGGCAGTTTTTAATGTGGTCAGTCCAATATCGCCCGCCGATGAGGTGTCGTTGGTAACCAGTGCATAGGCTGTTCGATAAATTCCAAGCCCTGGCACCAGCGGAAAAATGCCCGCAATTAAAAAAATGGTTGCCGGGCAGCGCATCTGCACAGCCGAAAAACGGGAAATGCAAACCACCGCAAAGGTAGCCGCAAACATGGCAGGCAGTGCATGAAACATTGGCAAACACAGAGAATACACCAGCCAACCGGCGCTTCCCGTCACACCGCAACGCCAGTAATACGCACTTGGCACATGAAAGATTAAGGCAAAGGCTACCGTGCCGATACCAGCCGCCAATACCTCGCAAATTAAGCGCAGCATGGTCATCCTCCTATCCAATAATTATAGGTAAAGCTTGTCAAACAAACGCCCAGTGCCAAACAGGCCACCACCAGCATGGCATCCAGTAACCGCACACTTCCCGAAATATAGTCCTCGTCTGCAATATCGCGAATGCCGTTAGTAAATGCCACACCGGGCAAAAGCGGAACCACCGCACCCGCACTGACCATTTCCAAGTTACTTCCGATTCCTAAATTCAGCATTAACAACGCCACTACCGTTACCAATGCGCCGCCGCTAATGTTCATTGCAATTTTAGAAAGTCTGCCCTTTACCAGATACAAAAAGTACAGATACAGCACCAAGCCAGCCACAAAGGCAGCTACCGCATCCCACATACCACCGCCAAATACATAACAAAACGCACCGCTGCCCACGCCCGAAGCAATCACCTGTTGCCATGCCGGGCGTGACGGCATTTTTTGAATTTGTTTTAGCCGCTCATAGGCCTGCTGGGGCGAATGCATGCCCAAACCAATTTCTCGAGAAAGCTGATTCACCGCATCAATGCGATCCAACCGACTTCCCCCAAGAGGAATATGCCGAATTTTTGCCTGAGAACCATGTTCTTTTCCGCTTGTGGAAATCAAAATACCGTTGCTTAAAATAAATGTATCCAAATTTTGGCACTGATACGCCGCCGCAATGCGATTCATCGTATCCACTACACGAAAAATCTCGGCTCCGCTTGTCAGCAAAACTTCGCCTGCCAATGCCACCGTTTCAAACACAAGTTTTTCATCTTTCTCCACGCAAACTCCCCCTTATATATTGTAATGCTTTAATTTTACTATAGGAATTGTAATTTTAAAATATAAATACCCAAAGCTATAAGTTCAAACTGCTTATTATATTCTATTTTTTGAAAAAACATGGCATATAAAAATGAGGTCTTATTGAAATTTGAACACGCCGGTTTTCTAAAGGGTAAAATATTCTTTTTATATTTCAAAACCATTGATTAAAACCAGATTAAACCTTTTATTAATATAGCTTTTTTTCTCTGTTTGCGCTATACTTAAAAAAATAAAACGAAATGTTTTACGGGGTGATTTATGCAACTTTTTAAAACGCTAAAGCTTACACCCGGAATTATCGCTTTTGTTGGTGCTGGCGGTAAAACTACTACTATACTTACCCTTGCACAAGAACTTTTGCAACAAGGCAAGCGTATAATTATAACCACAACAACGCATATTTTCCCACCCAACGAAGCACAGTATGGCCGCTTTTTTACACCAGACTCTGACTTGCTGCCCGAATTTCTGCAAACGCACCGCATCGCAGTGGTTGCCAACAGTCTTAACACACAAGGCAAACTTACCGGCATCACCAGTGAGCAGATTGACTTACTGGCGCAACTGGCGGACTATGTTCTGGTAGAGGCCGACGGCTCAAAACGTTTGCCTTGTAAAGTACCTGCTGCCCATGAGCCTGCCCTGCCCCAAAACACTACCCAAATTGTTGGTATACTGGGTCTAAGCGCATTGGAACAACGCTTTTCTGACGGCTGTTTTCGGGCAGAATTGGCCTGCAAACATCTGCACACACTGCCAAACGATACAATTCTTCCCCAACATCTTGCCGCCATTGCCAGTGCTTCTTGGGGATTAGCAAAAAATATCGGCAACCGACCTTTTGGCATTTTACTGAATCAGCGTGACTGCTGCCACCCGCAAATCACAACGGAAATTGCACAACAAATCCAACAACAGGGCGTTTTTCATGTGGTATCTGCCGCCCTGAACGATCAAGAATGGAACGAGGTATAAAGCTATGTTGGTTATCATTCGTGGCGCCGGTGATATTGCCACCGGCATTGGCTGGCGACTAAAGCAATGCGGTTTTGATGTTGTTATGACCGAAACCCAAAAGCCCACCTGCATTCGGCGCACCGTGGCCTTTTCCACTGCGTTGGAGCAAGGCTCCTACACGGTAGAAGGCATTTCTGCAACCGCCTGCAACAACATCGAACAAGTGCAGCAGGCCCTTGCAAACGGGCATGTTGCCGTTCTATGCGACCCTAGTGCTTCCTGTATTGCCACATTAAAGCCTGCGGTTGTTATTGACTCCATTCTAGCCAAACACAACTTGGGTACTAAAATTACCGATGCTCCGCTTGTCATTGGTGTTGGCCCTGGTTTTTGTGCCGGAGAGGACTGCCACTATGTCATTGAAACCCAACGAGGCCATTATTTAGGTAAGGTAATTGAACAAGGCCCCGCCGCCCCAAACTCGGGTATTCCCGGCAATATTATGGGCTATGCAGCGGAACGCATCATTCGCAGCACAGTTTCGGGTACATTCCGTGCGCTGTGCTCCATTGGGGATTTGGTGCAGGCTGGTCAAACGGTGGCCATGGTGGACGACACCCCCCTCTGCGTGGAAATTGACGGTATGATTCGGGGCATGCTGGCAGACGGCATTGCGGTTACGACCGGTTTCAAGTGCGGCGACGTTGACCCCCGCGGAACGAAAGCCGACTATACCACCATTTCGGACAAAGCCCGTGCCATTGGCGGTGCAGCGTTGGAGGCCATTCTTCGTCGTTACGGTTCTCGCATGCAATAACATAAAAAAACACCTTTTGCAGTTGCAAAAGGTGTTTTTTTGTTTAGGATTTTTTATGACGAACAACCTGGCCGTTCAGTGCGCCGGTATGTTTGCCGTGATCCACAGCCACTTCGCCGTTTACAATGACATAGGCAATTCCTTCGGGGAATTGAATGGGGTCGGTAAAGGTACCCTTATCGATTACGGTTTCGGGGTCAAAAATGGTAATATCGGCCCAGTTGCCCACGGTCAAGGTTCCGCGATCTTTCAGGCTCAGCACAGATGCAGGCTTGCCTGTCATCTTGTGCACACCTTCTTCCAGGCTCATCAGTTTTTCTTCCCGAACATATTTGCCCAAAATGCGAACAAAGCTGCCGTACAGGCGAGGATGTGGTTTACCCGGGCAGAGCAAGCCGTCGGTGCAAGCGTTCATTTCAGGGCGCATCATAAACCGCTTTACATGCTCTTCAGTGCCGTAAAAGTCAACCATGCCCACTGCGTTTTCCTCTTCCATTAACAGGTCAAACGCTGCGGTATACGGGTCTACGCCACGCTTTTCTGCCAGCTCTACAATGGATAAGCCCACTGCATCGGCATTCTTTTCGGTTTTTACGCTGGTTACATAAATGTTTTCAAAGCCGGCAAAGTCAACAAAGTTATCCCAACCGGGGATACCGTTTTCCATGTCGTGAACCATTTTCTTGCGCAGCTCGGGATCTGCCAAACGCTCTACCGCCTTGTTGGTTCCGCCGTCATGCACCCAAGGGGGCAAAATGGCACCCATCATGGTGCTGCCTGCCACATAGGGATACTGGTCAAAGCTTACGGTAATGCCTTCTTTTTTGGCTTCGTCCAACAGTTCCAGTACCGCATCAATCTTATCCCAGTTCTGTTTGCCGCAAACCTTAAAATGGCTCCAGTGAACCTTTACGCCCGATTTACGACCAATCTCGATAACCTCTTTCATGCTATCCAGAATGGTATCGGCTTCGCTGCGCTGGTGGATAACAAACACACCGTCATACTCGGCAACCACCTTGCACATCTCGATGATTTCGCGGCTTTCAGAGTATGCACAAGGAATGTAAATCAAACCGGTAGAAAGACCCATTGCACCTGCTTCCATTTCACGGCGGGTAATGGCTTTCATCTTTTCAATCTCTTCTTCGGTGGGCAAACGGTTATCCAGGCCCATTGCTTCCATGCGGATGTTTCCGTGCGGCACCAGGTACATCTCGTTCAAACCGGGCTTGGCAGCCTCAATCATCTTCAGATAGTTCTCGGTGGTTTCGTAGGTCCAATCAATCTGTTCGGTGTCGCCATCCAAACCGGCCAGATTTTTACGCCAAGAGCTAATATATTGGGTGGGCAGCGGTGCCATGGACACGCCGTCTTGTCCCAAAAGTTCGGTGGTAATACCCTGCATGATTTTGGGCAGTACCTGAGGACGCAGCAGCACATCCAAATCGCTGTGGCTGTGGGTATCAATAAAACCGGGAGCCACCACCAAACCAGCGGCATCAATTACCTTGTCGGCAGGTTGGTCAATGGTTCCAATGGCGGCAATTTTGCCGTCTTTTACAAGCAAATCCGCAGAAAAACCGGCAGCACCGGTACCGTCAATAATACGACCATTTTTAATGAGCATACTGGACATTTGTATACGCCTTCTCTCTTTGTACTAAAAAGCCGCCCTGCCGCCTGAAAAAAAGCGACAGGGCGGTTACTGTTGAATCAATTATTTCAGCAAAGCTTTCATTACACCGGTGTAGCAATCGGTAACCTTAACCAGCTGATCAATTTCGATGTACTCGTTAATGGTATGAGCCAGATTTTCGCGGCTGGGTCCAATACCAAAGGTCTTGATACCGGCTTCGCCTGCATAGTGGCTGCCATTGGTGCAGAAGTTGTACTGTGTAATGGTGGGGTTGTAACCCATAGCCTTCAGCTCGCCATAAACAGCCTGCACAAAGTCATCGTTTTCGTCATAGAGCCAACCGGGGAAGAAACGCTCGCCCTCGATTTCGTTGCCGGTGTGGCACATTTCCTTGCCAACTGCGTAGCTGGCCTTTACCTTCAATTCGGGATCTTCTGCCATCAGCTTTTCCAACAGCTCGTTGATGGGTGCCAAAACGCTTTCTTTGGTTTCGCCAACCAGCAAACGGCGGTCATAAGTAGCACGGCAGTACTCGGGCACAACCGATGCCCCGGGGTACGGAGCAGACTTAATGTCGGTCAGCTCCAGAATGCCCTTGCCCAAAACGGGATGCTCGGTGGGAACCAGACCGCGAATTGCTTCGATAACCTTTGCCATTTTGTATACAGCGTTGATGCCCTTTTCGGGGTTTGCGCTGTGGCAAGGCTTACCAAAGGTTTCCACTACAATTTCAGCACGGCCGCGCTGACCGATTTTCAGGTTCAGCTGGCTTGCTTCGCCAATTACAACATAGTCAGGCTTTACATAAGCACTAATTTCGCGGGCAGCAACACCCTCGAAGCACTCCTCGTGTACAACACCTGCCACATAGATTTCACCTGCAAAGTCCTTGCCGGTTTCCTTTGCAAAGTTTGCAGCAGCGCAAGCCATTGCGGCAACAGCACCCTTCATATCAGAAGTGCCGCGGCCGTAAATCTTACCGTCTACGATTTCTGCGCCAAAGGGATCATGGTCCCACTTGGAGGCATCCTGAACGGGTACGGTGTCGATATGACCATCGAATTGCAGGCGGGGACCGGGACGGTTGCCCTTAATGCAGCCGATTACGTTGCCGTACTTATCCACATGTACGCTATCAAAGCCGTTTGCCTCAAAGAACTCGGTCAGACGAGCCACTACCTGATCTTCATGACCGCTGTAGCTGGGTGCTTGAATGAGCTTTTGGCAAAGGGCAATTACATTGTTTTGCTGTTCTTGAGTAAGCATAATCTTATCCTCCTAGGCTTTGTATCAACGATTTGCTTTTATCGCTTTTGCGTAAAACGGAACTTAAAAGCGGTTGTATTTACCGCCCCAAACTACGTTGCGGTAGTTTTCCTTATCGGTATCGCCTTCGGTGCTGATGAACAGTACACGGCTGTTTTCATCCAGCTTCAGCTTTTCTTTCAGCTCGGCCAGATCTTCGCGCATCAAAATGTTTGCTACGCAACCGGTGGTAGCTGCACCGCTTTCGCCGGACACAACCGGTGTATCGCCTGCGGTGGGTGCTGCCAGAATACGCATGCCGTCTGCTGCGGCATAGTCCGGGCAGCTGATGAATGCATCGGCGCAATTTTTCAGCACTTCCCAACCAATGGTGCAGGGCTCGCCACAAGCCAAACCTGCCATAATGGTATCCATATCACCGGTAACAAAATGCAGCTTGCCATCGTTTGCCTCTGCGGTACGGAATACACAGTTTGCCTTTTCGGGCTCAACAACGGTGATAAAGGGACGCTCTTTGCCGTAGTAGCTGCTGAAGAAGCCAGCCATAGCACCTGCCATGCTGCCAACGCCTGCCTGCAGGAATACGTGGGTGGGCTTTTCTGCACCAGCCTCTTGCAGCTGCTTTACAATCTCGTAACCCATGGTGGTATAACCCTGCATAATCCACAGAGGAATGTCAGTATAGCCTTCCCATGCGGTATCCTGAACCATAACCCAACCCTTTTCTTCTGCCTGGCTGTTTGCCAAACGAACGGCCTCGTCGTAGTTCATATCGGTAATGGAAGCATCGGCACCCTCGGCACGGATGTTATCCAAACGCTCCTGTGCGCTTCCCTTGGGCATGTATACAACCGAATGCTGACCCAGACGGTTTGCAGTCCAGGCAACACCGCGGCCATGGTTGCCGTCGGTTGCGGTAACAAAGGTTACTTCGCCCAATTTTTCTTTTACTTCAGCAGACAAAATGCGGGATGCGGGCATATCTGCGATATCCTCGCCCAGCTTTTTTGCGATGTAGCGGCCCAGTGCATAGCTGCCGCCCAGAACCTTAAACGCATTTAGACCAAAACGGTAACTTTCGTCTTTGATGCGTACTTCTTTTACACCCAAAGCCTTTGCCAAACCGGGCAGATTGGTCAGGGGAGTTTCGCTGTAAACATCAAAGCTGGCATGGAAATCATGTGCTTTTTTTGCCTCTGCTTCGCTGAATGCGCTCAAATCGGTAGCAGGTACTTCCTGATGCGGATAGGTAACAATTTTAAAATTGGAATCCATAACTTAGTTCTCCTTTTTTTCTTTCGGAAGAATCAGGTTCAGCAAGATTGCGCTCAATGCTACAACAATCACTTCCGAGCTTCCAAAAATCTGACTAACCCATTCGGGGCATCCTGCAAATGCGTTTGCCGTTTGCGGAATGCCTACCGCCAAGGCTACGCTTAAACCTGCAATAAACATGCTGCGGGGGCTTAAGCCATCACGAGCCAACATGCGCACACCTGTCATGGCAATGGAACCAAATACGGTAATGGTTGCACCGCCCAATACAGGCTGCGGAATTGTAATAAGAATTGCACTAAACTTGGGTACAAGGGCTGCTACGGCAACAATACCGCCTGCAATGCCAAATACCACACGGTTAATTACATGGGTAGTAACCACAATGCCCACGTTTTGACCGGCAGCTGCCACGGGCACACCACCAAAAACACCGCCCAGCAAGCTGCACAGGTTGTTAGCGATAACGCCACCGGTAATTTCGGCGTTGGTTGCGGGGCGTTCGTAAACACCGTTTGCCGTTGCCTCAAACTGACCAATATCCTGCACGGCATTTACCATAAACACAATACCCAAGCTGATAACAGAATTCAGGTAGAATGCAGGTGCAAAATGGAAGGGTTCGGGCAGCTGAATCCATGCCGCAGTTCCAACGTCGTTAAAATGAATCATCCCCATTGCTAAGGCAACAAAATAACCAACAACCATGCCAATTAGTGTGGAGCTAGCTTTAATCATGCCTTTGCAGAACTGGCCGCAGAAAATTACGGTTGCCAGTGTGATGAATGCCAACACCCAGTTGCGAACACTGCCGTAATTGGGATCGGTTGCACTGCCGCCCGCCATGTAGTTTACGGCGGTGTCATACAGCGAAATACCAATGGTTAGTACTACACTGGCCGTAACAATGGGCGGAAACAAAAATCGAATTTTTTTGAAACACAGGCCCACAACCATGCCCATACAGGCACCGGCAATTTGTGCACCAACCATACCGGACATACCGTGTTGCTCAACAACTGCGCGCAAGGTGGGCAAAAACGCAAATCCACTGCCTACCATAACAGGCAATCCGCTGCTAACAAAGCCTTTTACACCAAAAGCCTGCAACAAAATTGCCAAAGCTGCCACCAACAGGCTGCCTTGTACCATAATAATCTGATCGCTTGAAGAAACACCAGCCGCACTGGCTACGATCATGGGCATTGTAATACAGCCCACTACCATAGCTACCACATGCTGTAATGCAAGGGGAATCGCTTTGCCAATCGGCGGCATACCGGTGCGCTCGTACAGCACACTTTCAGAAGGGGTAGGTTTTGTTGTGGTTTGCATGGTTATTTTCCTCCTTTTTTATACATAGTATCACAAATCGGGAGTTTTGTGCGGAAATAACCATCAACTCGATATGCCGCATGGGCTGCAGCGGGGGCGGTGGGTACTGTGCAAATTTCGCCAACGCCCTTTGCACCAAAGGTGTTTTGGTCTTCGGTACCTTTTTCTACAAAAATTACTTCAATGGGCGGAACATCGGTGGCACGCAGCAAACCAAGGGTTCCGTACTTGCTCTTTACATAACCATTTTCCATCTTGAAGTCTTCGGTAAGGGCATATCCCAATCCCATTACCACACCGCCTTCAATCTGGCCTTCGCAAGACTGCGGATTTACGACACGGCCCACATCATGTGCAGCAACAACCTTTACCACCTTTTTGTTTTCGTCCATGATTACAACCTGAGCTGCATAACCATAAGCGATGTGGCTTACCGGGTTGGCTTTGTCGCTGCCCATGGGATCGGTAACACCGCTGTACTCACCGTAGAAGGTTTCCCCTTCCAAATCTTCCAGGGTACGGCTTTGCAGTGCATCTGCCAAAACTGCGGCAGCGCGGCGGGTTGCCTCGCCGGAAAATACCGTTTGACGGGAAGCGGTGGAAGTACCGGAGTTGGGGGTAATTGCGGTATCGGCACGCTCGTGGAAAATCAAAGACGGCTCAATGCCGGTTACTTCGTTTACAATCTGGGTGCAAACGGTTGCAACGCCCTGACCCATACATGCTGCACTGGTGCGGATATGTACTTTACCATCTACCACAGCTAACTTACAACGACCAATGTCGGGTAAGCCAACGCCTACACCGCTGTTTTTCATACAGCCTGCAATGCCTGCATAGGGACTGCTTTCGTAGGCTTCTTTTACGGCTTCCAGGCATTCTGCATAGCCGGTTTCGGGGCCTGCAATCTGACCGTTAGGCAGTACATCACCGGGACGAATGGCGTTGCGCCAACGAATTTCCCAAGGACTGATGCCAACTTTTTCTGCCAGCATATCCAGGTTCATTTCGGCTGCAAAACAGCTTTGGGTTACGCCAAAGCCACGGAATGCGCCACCGGGCACGTTGTTGGTATAAACGCAAATACCGGTAATATCAACATTCTGGAAGTTGTACGGGCCACCACAGTGGGTGCAAGCACGCTGCAATACCGGGCCGCCCAAGCTGGCGTATGCGCCACAGTCAGAAATCAAGGTTGCTTTCATTGCCAGCAGCTTGCCGTTTTCATCACAAGCAGTGGTAACATCCATCTCCATTGCGTGACGCTTGGTGTGAATGTTCAAGCTTTCTTGACGGCTGAACTTTACCTTAACCGGTTTGCCGGTTGCCCAAGCCATCAATGCTGCGTGATGCTGTACGCTCATATCTTCCTTGCCGCCGAAGCCGCCGCCCACCAACTTGGTTTGGCAACGTACTTTTTCAGCGGGAATCTGAAGCATACGGGAAATTTCTTTTTGCTCGTCGTATACCGACTGACTGGCGGTATACATCAGCAGACCACCCTCGCCGTCGGGAATGCCAATGGCACATTCCGGCTCCATAAATGCATGGTCGGTCATGGGGGTGGAGTAGTGGTTGGTTACCACGAACGGTGCCGATGCAATAATTTCTTCGGCATTGCCTCGTTTGAGGACTTCTTTGGTTAGGATATTGCCTTTTTCATGCAGTTTGGGTGCATCCGGCGCCATTGCTTTGATGGGGTCGGTCAAAGGCTCCAACTCGGTATAGGTTACATCCACCAAGTCCAAAACTTCGTCCAAAGTTTCGCTGTGGTTGGTGGCAACCAACACAATAGCATCGCCAATGTAACGGGTGCAGTCGCCTTCTGCAATCAGCACATCCCAGTCTTGCACGATATGACCTGTTTTGTTGAACGGCACATCCTTTGCGGTGAGAATCTTCACCACATCGGGATGCTGCAACGCACGGGTTAAATCAATTTTTTCCACGCGAGCACGGGGATATTTGGAACGCAGTGCCTTGGCATAAATCATGCCGGGAACTTTGATATCGTCCACAAACAAACCGGTGCCCAATACCTTTTCTTCCACGTCTACACGGGGAAAATGTGCACCAATGCGGGCTTCGCTGTCATCCTGCGGAACCGGCAGGTTTTCACGGAACATTTTGGCTGCCAGCAAAATCGCGTCTTCGATTTTCACATAGCCTGTGCATCGACAAATGTTACCGCGAATTGCTTTTTTCACATCTTCTCGTGTGGGATTCAGGTTTTCGTCCAGCAAGCTTTTGGCACTGATTACCATGCCCGGAATACAAAAACCGCATTGCACCGCACCTGTTTGACCAAATGCGTAAACATATACCGCACGTTCCCGCTCGGTAAGGCCTTCAATGGTGGTAATGTGTTTTCCGTCCAGCTTTTCGGTGGTAAATACGCAGGCTTTCACCTTTTTGCCGTCTACCAAAACCGTACAGGTGCCGCAGGCACCCTCTCCACAGCCGTTTTTTGCACCGGTTAGGCGCAAATCTTCTCGTAAATATTCCAGCAATTTAATATTTTTATCCGTACGGTGTTCCACACCGTTCACATACAGGGTATACATGGGGCAGCTCCTTTCAGCGCTTCACGTAGGTGCCGACAACCTTGCCGGTGGGCTGACCATATTCAGCGGCCAGAACTCCACCTACGAATACTGCTTTGGGCATGCCGGTTACGGCAAAGCCCTCGTAGGGTGTATAATCTACATTTTGCTGCTGCCTAGCAGCGGTAATAACAGTTTTTGCTTTGGGATCCCAAATGGTAATATCTGCATCTGACCCAACTGCCAATACCCCTTTTTGAGGATACATACCGAACAGCTTTGCCGGGCCTTCGGCCAATAAACGACAAAATTCGGTTATGTTCAGCTCTCCGGTTTGCACCATACTGGTGTATACCACCATGGGACGATGCTCTAAACCAGGGCCGCCGTTGGGAATTTTGGTAAAATCGCAAAGGCCAAGTTCTTTTTGACCTTTAAAGTTGTAACTGCAATGATCGGTTGCAATGGTATCAATCTCGCCGGCAGCTACAGCTTCGCGCAATGCCTGCACATCGGCAGCACTGCGCAGCGGCGGACTCATTACATATTTCGCACCCTCAAAGCCCGGGGCTTTGTAGCGTGTTTCATCCAACGTTAGATATTGCGGGCAGGTTTCGGCGTATACCGTAACCCCTTGTGCACGGGCGTTGCGAATTTCGGCAAGTCCCAGTGCGGAGCTAAGATGTACTACATGTACCGGCATATCGGCCAATTTGCCCAGATAGCACAGCCGATTGATCGCTTCGGCTTCCACTTCGGGCGGACGGCTCACAGGGTGTGCCGCCGGACTAAAATGTCCTTGTGCTTTTTGTTCTGCTTGCAGTGCATTCACCAGCAAGCCGTTTTCACAATGCACCCCTAAAATCCCTCCATAGGGCTTTAGGGTTTTTAAAATATCCAGCAATTCTGCATCGTTTACTTTCAATGCGTCATACGCCATATAGGCTTTAAAGCTGGTAACACCTTGTTCAAACATTTGTGGAATTTCTGCCTTTACGGCTTCGTTCCAATCGGTAATTGCCATGTGGAATGCATAGTTGCAACTGGATTTTCCCTGTGCCTTTTTGTGCCAGGCTTCCAGTGCATGCATCAGGGTGTCGCCCTTATCCTGTGTGGCAAAATCAACCAGAGTGGTTGTGCCGCCGCAAACGGCGGCACGGGTTCCGGTTGTAAAATCATCGGCAGTAACGGTAACGCCACTGTCCATATCCAGATGGGTATGCCCATCGATAAAGCCCGGAAAAACATAACAGCCTTCGGCATCTTGTACCGTGTCGTTTTCCCCGGGTTCAATATGTTCGGCAATTGCCGCAATGCGGCCATCTTCGATTGCTAAATCAGCCTTGGTCAGCCCTTGCGGGCTGACCAGCTGACCGTTTTGAATGATAATCAAACGAATCCCTTCTTTACCGGTACTCACACATTACAAGCAGTAAGCGTAGTTTTTCAGGATAGCTTCAATCAATGCTTTGATTGCGCCGTGGGTTGTGGTGTCTTGTGCCAAAACGGTTTCGTACTCGGCACCGCCCATGCGAATCTTCACTTTGCCTGCCTCTTGATCCAATACGCAGAAGCCCGGGTTGGTGCTGTCTGCCATATCTTCTTCGGATGCAAATACGGTAAACTTATCCTTGTAGGGAGCGCTTGCATAGGGGCAGAATACAGCACAGTTGCCGCACTCGTTGCACATTTTATCCACATGCACAACCTGCTCTTTTGCCATGCCTTCTACCTTAATTGCCAGGTTTGCACGGTTGGGGCAAACGTCTACGCAGTTTTCACATACGGCGTTGCAGCCCAAGCAGCGCTGGTCTTCGGTTTCGCCGCTTACATACTCAGCCAGATTGCTGCGCTTTGCCTTCAATACATCCGCCTGTGCGGTGAAGGGCAGTTCTTTTACTGCACTGTTCAGAATGTGCATTGCTGCTGCGGTGGCGTCTGCAATGGCTTCTACTACGGTAGCGGGGCCACGCATTGCATCGCCTACTACATAGATGCCGTTTTCTGCCTTGCAGTTCGCATCTACCTTTGCCATGCCCTTATCATTTACAGCAACACCGCTGGTCATGAAGTAAGCAGTGTCTACCTTTTCGCCGATTGCTGCAATCACGCAGGATGCGGGTAGCTCTACGGTTTCGCCGGTTGCTTCGGGGCTGCGGCGGCCGGATGCATCGGGCTCGCCCAAACGCATCACATCACATACCAACTTGCCGTTCTTGTAAGCAACGGGAGCCAGCAGTTCGCAGAACTCTACGCCGTCTTTCAGAGCCAGTTCCAACTCTTCTTCGTCAGCAGGCATATAACGCTTGGTGCGGCGATATACCAGACGAACATTCTCAGCACCTGCACGCTTTGCAGCACGGGCAGCGTCCATTGCGGTGTTGCCGCCGCCAATGATAACAACATCATTGCCCAGATTCAGGGTTTCGGGCTGGTTCTTCTGACGCTCCAGGAAATCCAGAACGTTCATAACAGCATCGCCTTCCAAGCGAAGTGTGCCGTGGTTCCAAGCACCGTTTGCCAAAATCACATGGGTGTAACCCTGTGCCAGCAGGTCTGCGGGATTGGTAACATTGCTGTTCAGCTGAATGGATACACCCAGCTTCTCCAGCAAAGCAGCATCCTTTGCAATGGCTTCATCGCTGATGCGGAATGCAGGGATAACATGCTTTACAATACCGCCCAAAGCGTTGCGCTTTTCAAAGATGGTAACCTTTGCGCCAGCCTTTGCCAGGAAGTATGCAGCAGACATACCGGCAGGGCCGCCGCCAACAATGGCAACATTTTCACTGCGTGCTGCACCGGGCTTTAAGCTTGCGGCAAATGCTTCGTAACCGCCCTCGGCTGCAACCAGCTTTGCATCGCGGATATGTACGCTTTCTTCGTAGAAGTTACGGGTACATTTGGTCATGCAGCGATGGCTGCAAATGGTACCGGTGATGAAGGGCAGCGGGTTCTTTTCGCAAATTACTTCCAGTGCCTCTACCAGTTTGCCCTGACCTACCAAGTCAATGTAGGTGGGAATATCCTGATGGATGGGGCAGCCTGCCTCTTCACAGGGAGCAACGAAGCAGTCAATCAGAGGTACATCCTGCTTCATTTTGCGGCTGGGCAGCGGCTTAATGGGCTTTACATGGTGCTCGTCAGTTTTTACCGAGGCAACCAGAGTGTCCAGCTTCTCCATGTCTACGCCGTTAAAGGGTACATAGTCCATTGCAACCAGCTTATCTGCCATGGGGCGCAGGCGGTTGTATCCGCCGGGCTTCAGCAGGGTTGTAGCCAGGGTGATGGGCCAAATACCGGTTTCAAAGATGCGGTCGATGTTAAAGTAATCTGCACCGCCGGAGTAAGAAACGCGCAGCTTGCCGTTGAACTCTTTTTCTACCTTTTGTGCCAAGCTGATGGACAGAGGATACAGGCTCTTACCGCTCATGTACATCTCTTCGCCGGGGAGCTCGCCTGCGGCAATGGTTACGGGGAAGGTGTTGGTCAGCTTAATGCCAAATTCCACACCGTTCTTTTCGCACAGGGCCAGCAAACGGTTGAACATGGGGATTGCATCTTCAAACTGCAAATCGCCCTTAAAGTGATGGTCATCGAATACGATGTAATCGTAGCCCATGTCATCCAGAATTTTACGAGCAAACTCGTAACCCAGCAGAGTGGGGTTGCACTTGATGTAGGTGTTCAGCTTTTTCTCGTCGATGAGGTAGGTTGCAATGCGCTCAATTTCATCGGGAGGACAGCCGTGCAGAGTAGAAAGGGTGATGGAGGTGCAAACATGAGGATTGATTGCGTCAATGTAAGCCTCATCGATGCCGTTCAGGCGGGAAAGGTTTGCCTTTGCCCACTGTACGCATTCTGCCCAGATTTTGCTGGTAGAAGCATCCTTCATGCCCTCGATGTAGTTGTTAACCTTTTCGCTCTTAATGCCGGCCAGGTCATAACCAACGCTCATGTTGAATACAAAGCCGTTTTCATCGCCCAGGCCAAACATGCGGCTCATCAGCTTTAATGCAAACCAGCCTTTTACATACTCCTCAAATGCCTGAGGCACGCGCAGCTCGGTGCTCCATTCTACGTTGTAGCACTCGTCCTCTGCCTTAATGCAGGGCTTGGAAACAGGCAGGTCTTCGCCGTCGATAATCTGAACGGTTTTAACCTCAAAGAAACGGCTGCCGCCTGCATAAGCTGCAATCAGGTTTTGTGCCAGCTGGGTGTGAGGACCTGCAGCAGGACCAAAGGGAGTTTCTACCTTTTCGGTAAAGATGGGCAGTGTTTTGCCGCTGGTGTGCTTATAAATATCGGTAACGCCAAAAATACTGTTTTGGGTTGCATATTCGGTTAATACCCAATCCATCAATTCTCCAAAGGGAATGGGGCGCATGATATCACTCATAATGACTCTCCTTTTAAACGCTCTTAAAAATTTGTTTCCTGCACACTTTAGGCCCGTGCAACGGCCAATTCCACAGCCCTTTATTCGGGTGTGGCGGCGTTCATCCATTGCGGTGTTTCGCCCAAAGCGGTTTGCTTTGGGTGCGAACCGAAACACCTTAAAAATGGCTTAGCGGCCTGCGTTGATGCGTTTCCACAAATCGGCGCTTTGCTCACGGCAATGTGCCAGAATTGCATCTTTGTCAATGCCAATCAGCTCGCGGTCTTTCATCTTTACCACACCGTTGATAATGGTGGTAACTACGCTGCGGCCGGTCATGCCAAACAAAATGTGGCTGTTGATGTTATCCGCAGTCATAGGAGTCAAAGGATTGTAATCGGAAACGATTACGTCGGCGTAAGCACCTTCTTTTAAGATGCCAATGGGCTTTTCAAAGAAGCGTGCAGCCATTGCGCGGTTGTTTTCAAACAGCATGGTGGGAATTTCGCCCCAAGCCACATTGGGCTTGCAAGCATTGTGCTTGTGCAGCACGTTTGCCACCTTGTAGCTCTCGGTCATATCGTTGGTGTAACCGTCGGTACCCAAACCTACCATCAAGCCCTTTTCCATCATCTTCAAAATGGGCGGGCAGCCTACTGCGTTGCCCATGTTGCTTTCTGGGTTATGTACAACCATGGTGTTGGTGTGCTTCAGCACATCCATTTCTGCCTCGTTGATGTAGATGCAGTGGCCGCAGATGGTCTTTTCGCCCAGAATGTTCATGTCATGCAGGCGATGAACCAAACGCTTGTTGTATTTTGCCAAGCTGTCGTACAAATCGTCGATGCCTTCTGCCACATGGATGTGGTAGCCTGCGCCTTCGGGCTTTTCGGCTGCACAGTATTCCAAGGTGTCGTTGGACAGAGTAAAGGGTGCATGCATACCCATCATGCCCTTAATCATATCGGTCTTATCTGCCTGTGCATACTTGATGAAATCCACGTTTTCCTTTACGGATGCACGCATCTTTTCTGCGCCGTCGCGGTCGCTGATTTCGTAACACAGGTTGGAGCGCACGCCAAATTCTTTTGCGCTTTCTGCAATGGCAAACAGGCTGCCTTCAATGCCGCCAAAGCTTGCATGGTGGTCAAAAATGGTGGTTACACCATTCATGATGCAATCCAGATAGGTTGCATCTGCGCTTGCCTTGGTGTCGGGCAGGGTCAGGTTGCGGTCAATGGTCCACCACAGCTGATCCAGCACCTCTAAGAAGGTGGTGGGGTTGTTGCCCTTAATGGACAAGCCGCGTGCAAATGCCGAGTAAATATGGTTATGGGCATTGATAAAGCCGGGCATAATCACGCCGCCCTTGGCATCAATAAACTCTGCTTCGGGATATTTTGCCTTAAGCTCTTGTGTAGTACCTACCGCAGCAATCAGGTTGCCTTCAATGGCTACGCAGCCATTTTCCAGATAGGGAGCCTCTGGATTGCGAGTAACCAGACGGCCATTTCCAAGCAAATACATATTGAATACGCTCCTTTTTAAAATATATTTTACGGTTTACCAAAAGATAACCAATAAAAAATCCGCTTACAGGCTTTTCGCCAGCAAGCGGATACACATGGAAACAGCAAAACAGCACAATTATCTTGTGAAACACCTTGCTTCATGTGTATCACAGCCCGTGCGCTAAGCACTCCGTTACAGCTGTTGTTGCATTCTTATGAACTTGTATCACAAAGATTGCGCACAACGCCACCCTTGTTAAAAAACGAACAATATAAGAGAAAATTTTTACGGTCACCTGACCGCACTTTCAGTATAGCAAACCAAATTACCCATAGCAAGCCAAAAAGCATCGGTTTGAATCAATTCTATTTTTTATATAAATTAAGATTCACCAATTTGTACAAAACAACATGAATCGCATTATTTTTCCACAGATTGTTGAATACTTTATGGTTAAATTGTTTTGTTTTTTCACAAAAATAAGCGATATACTTTTAAAAATATATTGAACAATGGTTTTTACTTTATATAAATTGCTATTATAAAAAGAAACTAGACAGCCGCTCGTCACAAAGGATGAGCGGCTGTCTATTTCTTAACCGATAATGAGAGAAATCGAGTTAGAAAGAGAAATGATGTGGACTAAAACGCAGATGATGCAAATCTGCCGATAACCCCATAGCCCATGGGGATCATCGCAACTCAGTGCTGTTTGCTTGCAGCATTTTCCTCTTCAGTTGTTTCGCATTTGGGGCGAACCGGCTCATACATCAGACCAATGCACACCGGGGGCCATACCTGATAATCTACATCTGTCATTTTGCGAACAACCGAAGCGGTAGCAGACAAAATTGCTTGTTTAACTTTCATTTGAAATATCCTCCTTTATAAAATGCCCCATTACAATACCTGCACTCGCCACCGCAATTCCTGCCGTAACGCTTAACCCCAGTGCAGATTGAGGGGCCATAAGATGAAGTACACCACAAAGAACGCAAAGCAATACTGCCCGATATCTGCTTAAAACACGGTTGGCATCGCATTCTTTTTGTGTAAGGTGTATATTTGCGTGGTTTATCGGCGCCAAGTGCCAGACAATTGCTATACAAACCGGTAATACCACGGCAGATATGGGCATCCGCAACGGTGCAGGAATTGCACCAACTGCCCAAACCACAACCAAAGTGGTTAGCATGGATAGCAACTGACATCCACCAACCGACTTTGCATGCCAACCACCCGTACGAGCACGTAAAAACACCGCACTGCCAAAAAACAGCGCTGTTTGCAGCGGTGCATGCAGCACAAACGCCACTGCAATCAACCAAACGCCTGCCAAACAATAGCCCAGCCGACGCTCTATGGCATATACATACCATTCTGTACGAGCTTTATCTAAATACCCCTGCTCAACTAGGGCAGAAACGCACCGCAAAGCAATACAATGCATGCCAGGATTCCCTCCCTGTTAAGCAATTGCATTTATTTTATCATATTTTTTTGCGCAGTATTATTTCCTTCACGAAACCGGGGTGAATCTGCGCAGAAACCGGGTAAGGTTTACAAAAAGCAGGTTTTTTCATCCTTTCTCGTTACTAAAACAATCATAAAAAATAGCAGTAAAGATAAACTCCTGATTGGTACATTGAATGGCATAGTCCGCATGATACCGCTGCAATACCGCACTCACATTGCGCAAACCGTACCCATGCAAAAGGTCATCTTTTTTGCTGGTAGAAATTTTCCCATCCGCAATTTCCACCGCATGTGCAACACTGTTGCGAATGCAAACCAGCAATTCATCCTCCTGCCAGGTAATTCGCACATGAATCAAGCGATTTTCCGGAATAAACGCACACGCTTCAATGGCATTGTCCAGCAAATTACACAGCACCACCGACAAATCGCTTTCTTGAATGGGAAGATGTGTTAGATTGCTCAGTGAAAAATCCATAATAATATTTTGCCGCTGTGCCACTGCAAATTTTTGATTCAAAATAGCATCCACCAAATCGCTGCCGGCATGTACCACCAATAGATAGGGCTGTAACTCTCCTGCAATTTGGTCAATGTAGCTACAAACCGCCTTGTCGCCCCCTTGGTTTGCCAATGCACGAATTACCCCGATATGGTTGGTAAAATCGTGGGATAACCTGCGCTGTGCGGTGTAAGCCTCGGTTAAATTTTGCGCGTTTTCGGTTTTTAATCGCAGCTGCTGTGTTAAAACCAGATTATCCCGCTGCACAACCCGGTGGCGGTCAAGCTGTTCCACCACAAAAATTTGCAGAATGCTCAACAGCAAAAGCCCAATGCTGGTGCCCAAAAATACAGCCTCGGTATGAGAATCTGCATTGGGCCGCGGAAAGCCCCACACGGTAAATCCAAACGCAAAAGCCGGCAAACACAGCGTAGCCACCCAAGACCCCCAGCTTTTGGGTGTTTGATAAAACCGATACCCCAAAAACCGCTTTAATCCGTATCCTGCCCCCACACAAATCAGCTTGCTTGCAATGGCTAAAACCGTTCCCCAAAACGGGCTGATTAACAGCTGCATGGTATCCATATTGGTTAGCATAACCGCACTTTGTAACACCACACTATCCACACAATAAATCAACATATAAATAAATGTGGTTGCAAACAACATGGTGTACCACGTTGCCGAAAAGTTATAAAGCCCAAACAACACCAGTGCCAATAAAATTCCCAATAATTTAAGCGCTGTATTCGTAATCAATAGCGAAACAACAATATTGTATATTAGCAGCAGCACATAACCCATCCATAACGATTTTTTGCTTCGTTTTGGTGCGGCAAATGCCTCTAGCGCAAACAGATAGGCCAGCTGCTCCAAACATACGAATGACAAACTCATACCAAAGCCAATTATTTCACTCATTCGTGTGTTCCTCTCCATGTTAAAAAGTGATCGCGCATAGCAGAAAACTGTTTTTCACTTACCGAGATTACCTTGCCCGATTTTAAAATTACCGTATAATTATAAAACCGTTTCACCTGTTTTAAGTTCACAATAAAACTACGCTGAACCCGTAAAAAATCCTTTCCCTGTAACTTTCGTTCCAATTCGTTCATGGTAATACGACATATCAGCGGTTTGCGCTTTAATTCCAAAAAAAATGCCTGCACGGTATGTTGTGCCGCTTCAAAATACTGAATCTGATCCAAATTTAAATGAATTTCTTCTCGATCAATGCGTAAGCAAAGGGTATTATCCGGCGGAAACAATCCTTTGTACAGCGCATCCATGCAGGGGGTAAATTTATGTTTCAGCTGATTTTTCATTAAATACCGAAACGCATCCACCTGGTATCCTTCCAAGGCATAATCCAAATGGTTGGAAACCAGTACAATATACACATCGGGCCATTGTTCTCGCAATTGCTGCGCCACTTCCAGTCCGTTTTTGTCCGGCATTTCCACATCCAAAAACACCACATTGTACGCCTCGGTTTTGCATTGTTCCAGCAATTGATTTGGGTTTGTAAAGCCATCTACTCTGCATGCAAACTGATGCTTTTCGGCATAACAGCGAATCAGTGATGTGATTTGTTCTACATAGATGGGCTGATCATCACAAACAGCAAAATGCATAAAGAGTCTCCTTGTAGTAAAACGATTGGTTTAAGATTACTTTGGCAGATAACGGCTAATTTCCTGCAATGCCTGGGGGGTATCAACATCCCATAATTCCCAGGGAAATAACGCCTGTGTCAGCTGCACAAGGTGGGGGTTTTGTGCAATGATTGTTCCACCGCCCTGTTTTGCGCTCAGATGCTCCAGTGCATCGAATAGATGCGCCGGAAAAATCACCGGGCTGGCTTGGGTTTCGTTCCAGCTTAGGCGATGAATTTTATTGGGTTGTTCCTTAAAATTTTCCACCAAATTTCGAATACTGTCGCCGTAGCACAGGGGCTGATCGCCTTGAAAAAACAAGCAACCATCCATCCCCTGCATTCTTGCAACGCCCAAAGCAATTACCTCATTTCGGTCCACTCGGTCATGCAGCAATGCGGGAATTCCCTGCGTTTGGCAAAATTCTGCCACAGTGTGCCACCGTGTTACCACCAGCTTACGCACAAACAATTCGGGCGGAACCGCTTTTAATGCGTAGGCAATCACCGGCTGACCGGATAAATCCGCCATTAGCTTATTGGAACCAAATCGTTTTCCCTGTCCACTGGCCATCCAAACACAACCCAGCTTCATTGCTATTCTCTCCTTTTATAAAACAATGCCCGGCTGTATTTGCATTGCGCATTCACAGTCGGGCAAATGGTGTGGCGTTGACCCTATCCTAGGCCGGTTTTATATGCCGGCTATGGTTTACAATGCAAAAAACACACAATTGACCGCAATTTGAATTTTTTGCAATCCATTCTCGGTATTCACTTTATTGTAATATAACTACTTTCTTTATGCAAGTTGCGGTATTGCTTTATCCGCCCGTTTTGCTATAGATTTTTTAAATAAAAAACTCTATAATAACAACTGTTTTAAAACCGCTTGCAAGCAAGGAGATTGTCCGATATGATTCGATTTAACTACCCTTATTACCCCATGCAATGGTACAAAAATAAAAACCCGGTATCCGGCAATGCAGGGCAATTCAACTATAAGGTTCTGCGGGACGGCGATCAGCTTGTAGCCTGGTGTTGGATGGGTTTTTGGTGCATGGAAAAAACCAAAGATGTGACCGAACAGCGTTTTGATTTCAGCGAAGAAGGCTTAGCCCAAGCCATTGCCTGGTTGGAACAACAATTCAACCAACACAGCCGCCAGGAAATTGAAAGCAAAGACGGATTTTTCACCACCGAACCATATACTCCACCTATGGATTCCAGCGAAGAAAAATGAAGGAAAATAATAAAAAACAGGCACAAAATCACACTGGATTTTGTGCCTGTTTGTTTAAACGGTTTTCATGCTGCGCCACTTTCCCTTTTTCCAGCGTAAGCTAAAGATAATCGCCCGCAGATTTTCGTCCAGCATAAAGGCAATCCATACACCTACCAGACCCAAACCAAGTTGGATGCCCAGCAGATACGCCACACCTACGCCCAAAACCCATTGGCTGCAAATACCCACCAGCACGGGAAATTTCACATCGCCCACAGCTTGCAGGTTACGCACCATTACAATGTTAAAGCATCGCCCAATTTCAAGCACAATTTCCACAAGCAGCACCTGCTGCCCCAATGCAATCACCTGCGGGTCTGTGCTAAACAACCCAAACAACGGCTTTGCAAAGATGGCCAAAATTACTGTAATAATAACAGTAATGGGGGTAAAAATTTTTAACACCTGCCAGTTTTGTCGGTCGGCTTGGTCAAATTCCTTTGCGCCGATGCAGTAGCCAATGATAATGGCAGTTGCCTGACTTACTGCACTAATCAGCATGTAGCAAATCTGGGCAAACATAACCGCATACATACGGGTTGTTACCGCATAGGTGCCCATCATGTTTACAAAAATTAAACTGGTGGATTGGGACAGATTATAAGACAATCCTTCGCCACCCGATGGCACTCCAATGCCTAAAAACCGCTTCAGCAAATCCTTGGGGAAGGGCCGTAAGACCCGAAGGCTGATTTTTGCGCCGGAAACACTGCGAAAAAAGGCAAACATCATCATCAGCATGCCCACCGTTCGGCAAATGCTGGTGGAAAGTGCTGCACCGGCTGCGCCCATTTTGGGTACAGGGCCCAAACCGTAAATAAATGCAGTGTTGCCCACAATGTTGATTAAATTGATGATACCGGTGGATACCATAATCACCAGCATACGTGCATGGGCGCGCAAAAAAGCACTAAAGGTCAGCATCAATGCCTGACAAGGCAAGCTCAGTGCTGTAATTAACAGATAGCTTTTTGCCTCGGGCCGTGCTTCCATGGGCACCTGCATCAGCTGAAACAAGCCGTCTGCCCCAAGCAATAAACCAACGGTAATTACAATACTGACCAAAAAGTTTAAGCATACCGCTAATGTATAAATCTGCTCTACTTTTTGGTATTCCTTTGCCCCCAGATACTGACTTAACATAATGGTTGCCGCTAAACTAATTACATTAAATGTTAAAATCAGGGTGGTCATAATCTGGTTGGCGTTGCCCACCGCTGCCACCGCCGTTGCATTGTAATGGCTTAGCATAATCTGGTCGATGTTTCCCACCAACATTTGCAGCAATAGCTCAATAAACACAGGCCATGTCATATGCAGCAGGGAAAATTGCTGCCCTGCCACCGTAATTTTACGGCTCATACCCAATTCCTCCTCACGTTGTTTTACCCCTTTGTGAATTACTTAAAAATCCGAGTTCATTATAACGCAATTCTGCCAAACTGGACAGAGGAAAAATGCTACTTGTACCTGTCGTAATGCAAGGCGCTGCATGGTGCCGCAAGTGGATTTGTTTACTTTTTTCTTATTTATGATAGAATAAAAACAAGTTTGCTTATATTGAACAGGAGGTTTCGGTATTGTTCCATTCGCTTTCTCAACGGACTATTCGCAAACCGGTGCAGATTGGATTATTTTTTATCACCGCTTTGCTTATGGTGCTGCGCTTTTCCTACTCCACCAGCTTTTTATATCCGGAATGTTACGCATATGATTCCGCCATCTTTCAAATTGTAGGAAAATACTGGGCAGAAGGGGTTATTCCCTATCAGCAGCTGTTTGACCATAAAGGGCCGCTCATCTTTTTTATCAATGCAATTGGTTATCGTATTTATCCCCACTATGGGCTTATTCCCTTACAAGTCATCAGTCTTACCCTGACTCTTTTTCTGTTTTTTCGTGCGGCAAGGCTTTGGATGTCTCGTTTTGGTGCATTGTTCAGCACTGGGGTTTCCCTGCTTTACATTGCGCGCACCTTTACCGAAGGCAATATGACCGAAGAATACAGCCTACCCTTTTTAGCCGTTGCGGTTTATTTGTTTAGTAAGTGGTACCATAAACAACAGCAGGCCCCCACGTTTTTCCACCCTGCATCCTATGCGTTTGGGTATGGCATCTGCTTTGCCGGGCTTTTAATGCTGCGTGTAACAAACGCGGCCCTGCTGTGCGGTTTTGTTTTTGTAATTACCTTGGGGCTTTTGCTGCAAAAGCAATGGAAAACCCTATTGCAGAATGCCGGTGCATTTTTAGGCGGATTCTTTTTGTTTTTCGGCCCGTTTGCACTGTATTTTGCCGCACACGGTGCATTGTATGACATGCTGTACGGCACGATTTTTTATAACATTTCTTACTCGTCGGAATATTCCATTCTGCATTACTACGCCAACCACCCCAACCCTTTCAATGCAATCAACCGTGTGGTGTTGGATTTTGGTGCACCGCTGCTTGTACTTTTTGCAGTAAGTGTCATTCATCTTACCAAAAAAATCGCCAATCCTTTTGCGTGGGGCGGCATTGTGGGCAGTTTGGTTTCCATGTATGTATTGTTTACCAACCGCCCCTATACCCACTACTTTATGATTGTGGGTGCTACCATTCCTTTTATTGCGATTCTCATTTCTCAATTATGGAACCAGCGTGAGACCTATCGTTTTGGCAGCAAGCTTGCCGTTTTGTTTTTCGTGGTATGGCTGCTTAGTATGTTGGCTCGCCTGCCCAGTTGGAATAACGACCCATTTTTAAGTAACTATTCCGGGGAATGTTTGGCATATGTATCCGATGCAAAAATTTCTGCCAGCCTAATCCCCGAAGAAGACCGCGATTCTGTGCTATGCTATAACGTGGATGCACAATGGTATCTGATTAACGATATTCAGCCCTGCCAAACCTACTTTATTCATCAAGACTGGCAATCCTCTGCGGATAGCAACATGCAACAAACGATAGCGGAAAACCTATGGAACAATCCGCCTAAATGGATGGTGGTAGATGAGCCTTCCAATCCCCGTGTACAGCAGCTTTTGGCAGAACAGTACACCGTTGTTTTAGGCGAAGAACAAGGTTTTTCCGGATACACGCTTTACCAACGAACCACTTGAAGGGAGACTACAGCATGAAAGGATTCAAGCACCTCTTACTTTTCTTTGCGTGCTGTTTGTTGTTCAGTGGCTGTACCGCATCTTCGGCTTCTTCTTCCCAAAGCCTTACCGTTACACGCAGTGCCCAAGGCACCGCCGTTGTTACTGCATATCCGTATCTGTTTGAGGAATACAGCCACGTTAGTCTGTTGGTGGATGACTGGGCTTTTGTTTATGCAGACGGACAAGCAGGATATCGGCACAGCGGCGGCGAATACTGCCCACTGTATTCCATTACGGAAACTGCACTTTTGCCCACCGCATTCGCTTCTTTGTGGGATGAGATGACCTGGCTTGCACAGATGTATCCTTATTCTGCACAGCAAAACGCCGCCCCCTATTGGAACGGCGAAGGCTGGACCTTTTCTGACCTGACGGGAGCCCTGCTTGCCCAGCAAGTTTATCCCGACATTGCCGCATTATGGGCAGACCATACAGAAGAAGTGCAGCCGGCTTCCTTCAACCATACTGCACCGGAACAAGCCACGAATTTTTGGCCCAATCCAACCGGCGATGGTGTGTATGTTTTGGTGGGTGAGAAGGTACGGCTGTATGATTCTTGGGGCAATGAACAGCCTACCACCGCATTGGTGCGGTTGGTATTGGAACCAAAGGGAAACCAGCAGCGGCTTACCGTAATTGACCAAGACGGAACCGCAATTCTAACCCTTACATCCTCCAGCCAAGACCCGCTTTTTTGTGAAAGCGATTTGTGCATGGACGGCGATTGGTTCTACTGGCAAACCGACAACGGCAGCGTTGTGCCTTATCAAATTACTGTAGAATAAAAAAGGAGCCTCTTAAAAAGAGGCTCCTTTTTATTTTAACGCAAAACCAGCGTATCGTTTTGCAGGTCTACCGTTAAGGTATCGCCGGTATTGTGCGAACCGGCAATGATTTCACGGGCAATCAAGGTTTCTACACGGCTTTGAATAAAGCGTTTCAGCGGACGGGCACCATAAATGGGGTCGTATCCTTCCTCAATGATGAAATCACGGGCTGCATCGGTTACTTCCAGTTTCAGCTGCTTTTCGGCCAAACGGTTGCGCAGGTCGTTGAGCTGCAACTCTACGATGCCGCCAATTTCCGATTTGCTCAACGGCTTGTAGAATACAATTTCATCCAGTCGGTTCAAGAACTCAGGGCGGAACTGACTCTTCAGCAAGTCCTCCACTGCCTGGCGTGCCTCGGCACGGATTTCGCCGTTTTCCTGAATGCCATCCAAAATATATTGGCTGCCCAGGTTGCTGGTTAGAATGATAATGGTATTTTTAAAGTCGACCACACGGCCTTGGCTGTCGGTAATATGACCATCGTCCAGCACCTGCAACAGGATGTTAAACACATCGGGATGTGCTTTTTCCACCTCGTCAAACAGTACCACGCTGTAGGGATAACGGCGCACTGCCTCGGTCAACTGACCGCCCTCTTCGTAGCCCACATAGCCCGGAGGTGCACCGATTAAACGGCTGACGCTGAACTTCTCCATGTATTCGGTCATATCAATGCGAACCATGTTCTTTTCATCGTCAAACAAGGCTTGTGCCAGTGCTTTCGCCAGCTCGGTTTTGCCCACGCCGGTGGGGCCCAAGAACAGGAAGCTGCCAATGGGGCGGTTGGGGTTTGCAATGCCGGCACGGCTGCGCAGAATGGCTTCGCTTACCTTGGTTACCGCCTCGCTTTGGCCAATTACCCGTTTGTGCAGAATATCTTCCAAACTCAGCAGTTTTTCCCGCTCGCCTTCCACCAGTTTTTCCACCGGAATTCCGGTCCATCGTGCCACAATGCGGGCAATCTCTTCGTCGGTTACACGGTCACGCAGCAGGTTGTCTTGCCGCTGCCCTGCGGTTTCGGCCTTTTTCTCTTCCTCTGCCAGCTGTTTTTGCAAGCTGGGCAGCTGACCATATTTCAGCTCAGCCGCTTTGTTCAGGTCATACTCGCGCTCTGCTTTTTCAATGGCCGCATTGGTCTGTTCAATCTGCTCGCGAATGCTTTGCACCTTGCCAATGCTGCTCTTTTCGTTATCCCACTGTGCTTTCATGGTTTTGAACTGCTCGCGCATTTCGGCAAGTTCCTTTTGCAGCGATGCCAAACGCTGAGCACTGAGGGTATCGGTTTCCTTTTTCAGAGCAGCTTCTTCAATCTCGTGCTGCATAATTTTGCGGCGCAGGTCGTCCAATTCAGCGGGCATCGAGTCCATCTCAGTACGAATCATTGCACATGCTTCGTCCACCAAGTCAATGGCTTTGTCCGGCAAGAAACGGTCGGCAATGTAGCGGTTGGACAGGGTTGCAGCTGCAATCAATGCGCTATCTTGAATTTTTACACCGTGGAATACCTCATACCGTTCTTTCAAGCCACGCAGAATCGAAATGGTATCCTCCACAGTAGGCTCATCGACCTGAACCGGCTGGAAACGACGTTCCAATGCAGGGTCCTTTTCAATATACTGGCGATATTCGTCCAGTGTAGTTGCACCAATGCAGTGCAATTCACCACGAGCCAACAGCGGTTTCAGCAGGTTGCCTGCATCCATTGCGCCGTCGGTTTTGCCTGCACCCACAATGGTGTGCAGCTCGTCGATGAACAGAATAATCTGTCCTTCGCTCTTTTTAACTTCCTGCAAAACACTCTTCAGGCGTTCTTCAAACTCACCACGGTACTTTGCACCTGCCACCAGCGCGCCCATATCCAAGCTGAACACCTTACGGTCTTTCAGGTTTTCGGGTACATCGCCGCGCACAATACGCTGTGCAAGACCTTCGGCAATGGCGGTTTTACCAACGCCCGGTTCACCAATCAAACAGGGGTTATTCTTGCGCTTACGGCTTAAAATTCGAATCACATTTCGAATTTCCTGGTCACGACCAATGACCGGGTCCAATTTTTGCTGACGTGCCAGCTCCACCAGTTCCTGTCCGTATTTATTCAGTACGTCATAGGTATCTTCCGGGTGGTCACTGGTAACACGTTGACTGCCGCGAACGGTTGCCAGTACCTTTAAAAATTTGTTTTTGTCAATTTGAAAACTTTTTAATACGTCCCGAACTGCGCTGCTGGGATGTTCCATCAAAGCCAAAAATACATGCTCTACGCTCACATATTCATCTTTCATGGAAGCCGCTGTCTGCTCGGCTGCGGTTAACACCTTATCAGTTGCGGTGGAAATATAAATTTTATCCGGCTCACGTCCGGAACCGGTTACCCGTGGCAGTTGGGTTACCTTTTGCGCTGCGGCAGACTGAAAACTGCCGGGCTCAATGCCCATTTGCTGCAACAGCTGCGGAATCAGCCCTTGCTCTTGACTAGCAATCGAACACAGCAAGTGCTCAGGCTCCATTGCTTGGTTTTGATATTCAATGGCCAGCTTTTGCGCACTCTGCAAAGCTTCTAAGGTTTTTTGGGTAAATTTATTTGTATTCATTGGGCAATCCCCCTTTGTGCTGCCAAATAAAAAAATTATCTTATTTTCGTTTTAGCACTCTCATGCATCGACTGCTAATATTCTATTCCTGATTCTTTTCTTTGTCAATAACCTTCACAAAAAGTTAACATTTTACCAAAAATACCCACTTTTTTGATTTGTTCAAACAAGATTTTCTTTTTTACAGCGGTATGATACAATAAATCATATTGTATTATCTGACAACAAAGGAAGGATTGTCTTGTCTGACATTCAATCAAAATTACAAACCATGAAAGCCCGATGGCTTGCGGCATTGCCCACCATTCTGGTTTCCATTTTTTTATTGTTGAGTATCTGGGCACTGTTTGGGGTGCAGCAGGTAATTATGAGCTCATTTTTAACGCTTTTGTTCCGTACCCGCCATCAGCAAGACTTTCGCCCCCGCGAGATGCTGCGTGTGTGCATCACCATGCTGGTAATTTGTTTGGTAGCCTTTGTTGCAAGCCGCACCTTACTTACCAGTATTGTATTTAACTTTTTTGTACCCTTTGGCATTGTTTATCTGCTAAGCGATAAATTTAATCCCAAATCTTATTTTGTGTACGGCATGGAATTTGTATTCCTGCAACTTGTTCCCATCTCTGCCGAAATGCTGCCCATGCAGCTTGCGGCACTGGGCTATGGCCTTGCGGTGGTTACCGCCGCATTGTACGGCTACGCGCACTTAATTCACCGCCGCCGTCATTACGGCACCGTTCGCAAAGGGCTTAAAAACCTATCGGCACAGTTGGATAAACTGGCCCAAGGGCAAGATATTACCGCCGAACACTTGGCGTTGCCCCCAATGATGGTGCATATGAACGAGGTAATCTATTCCAGCCGAAACTACACCTATTTGGCCAACGGTTACGGTAAAATCAACTATTGGTTTATGGTACTCTTTCAGCGGTTTTATTATTTTACCGACCATTTTGTAACACCCGGTGTCAAGCCCTGCGAGCAAGACGCCACCTATTATAAAACCTTGAGCCAACTACTCAGCGAAATTTCTGACCAGCTGAACCAAAAAGACAACCATATCTTGCTGGAGCACCTACAAACCTTTTTGGACACACAGCATCTTGCCGACCCACGGCAGGACGAAGCCATGGAGGAACTGCTGCAACTGTTGATGCTTGCATTGGGCGAACTGGAGCATTGTTCCATGGCAAAACCGCAAAAAAGCTGGAAGCTTGCCAGTGAACAGCGCATGTACCGCAACTGGCGCGGATTGTTCCAGCTGGAGCAGTTCCAAATCCGCTTTGCACTTCGGCTTTCGGTTGTGCTTTGTTTTGGATTTTCTTTTGTTCGCATCACCGGGCTGGAACATGCTTATTGGTACCCCATGACGGCCTTTTTAATGCTGATGCCCTATGCGGAAGAAAGCCTAATGAAAATCAACAATCGTATCTTAGGCACACTGGGCGGTGTGGCAGTATCCATTTGTTTGATGTCCTTTTTCCATACCATGCCCCAATACATTGCCATTATGATTGTAATGACCTGCTTTATGTATTATGTACCGGTTACCTCGTGGACCATGACTGTTTACTCCACCTGTTACGGCATGACGTTGGCCCAACTGCGGTTGGGAGTTATGCAGGCAAGCCAGCTGCGTATTGTATATGTGTTGCTTGCTGCGGTTACTGCATTTTTGGCAAACCGCTTTTTGCTGCCCAACACCGCAAAACGAGAGTTTCGCAAAAGTGTAGAGGAGCTGTTTGAGCTGGATTTGGCCATGGTGCGGCAGATGAAAAACCAATACGAAACCGGTCATCAGGATTTAAACCAGATGCGGGACCCGTTGGTTCGCTCTCATCTGTTGGAAAACGAAATCACCACCTATATGAACACCAAAATGACCCAAGCGGAGCGGGATTTTTACAGCCAGATGTTGCCCATGAACCGCCAGCTTATGAGCGAAATTGAACAGCTAAACGGCTATTTGCGCAGCCGACGGGATCGGCTTGCTCCCCACGATAATTTATTGCTGCGCGAGCTGTTAAACAACCTGGAAGAATCCATTCAGCGGGTTAAGCTGAGTTACACACAAAATCAGCTGGTATCCTTTCTGGAAACCGACCGTGAACAAAAGGCGTTTGGCAAACTGGAAGATAAAATGTACTTCAATTCGTTGGCATTAAACTGCATTCAAACTCTGCAAGATTTAACCGAACTTGCCAAGGACGCCCCAAAACACAAACAATAAAAAGAACCCCCGGCCTTTGGTCGGGGGTTCTTTTTATATAGTTTTATGATTAGCGCTGTACGCGGCCGGAACCGTTACCGGCAGCCAGCTTCTCAACCTCATCAACAGAAACGAAGTTGTAGTCGCCCTCGATGGAGTG
>CALWNI010000006.1 GCA_944382775.1 uncultured Allofournierella sp. | reverse complement strand
ACCGTACGCGGAATTTGTAGCAAACTGGATATTTCTACCGGTACTTTTTACCATTACTTTCCCGAAAAGGCCGACTTGTTGCTTGCCTTTTTTGCCGGAATTGATGACTTTTTTGAAGAGGACATTTTGCCCACATTTACCGACAACGAGGGCGAAAACCTGCGCAAGTTCATTTATAACTACGGTGTTTACTGCTACCGTGTAGGTGCCGGTGTATATCGTTGCTTAAACAGTACCCCTGCACAGGACTCCAAGCGTAACTATCTGTCCGAAAGCCGCCCCATCAGCCGTATTTTGTACGATATTGTAACCCGCGGTTTCGCCTCCGGTCAATTTAAATGCCCGCTAAACGAGGAGCAGACAACCCGTATGATTATGATTACCGTACGTGGTCATGGTGCCGACTGGGCAAAACACAACGGCGATTACGATTTGTATGAATCGTTGGAAGAATGCACCCAGATGCTGTTAATTGCTCTTGGTTTTAATGAGAAATAAAAAATACCGCCCCAATGGGGCGGTATTTTTTTATTTATACGCTTAATTCTGCCTGCAAACCGGTTGCTTCGGGATGTGCCTGCAAAACAGGCGCAATCACATCCTGTAAGAACTCGCTTACCTGCTGCGCACTGCGGCCGGTAAAGTGTTCGGGCACCAGTACACCGTCAATGTCCGCATGGGTCAAGCCAAAGCTACTGTCGTTCACCACACGTTCAATCAGGTCGTTGGGCTTGCCCTCTTCCTTTACCTGTGCTGCTGCCGCAATGGAATGTTGGCGCAGCTTTTCATGCAGCTCTTGGCGGTCGCCGCCTTTTTTTACTGCACTCATCATAATGTTTTCCGATGCCATAAAGGGCAGTTCTGCCATAACACGGCTGCGAATTACCTTGGGGTATACCACCAAGCCGTCGCATACATTCAGCAAAATATTCAAAATTGCATCGGCAGCCAGGAATGCTTCGGCCACCGCAATGCGCTTGTTGGCAGAATCGTCCAGAGTGCGTTCAAACCACTGGGTGCCTGCGGTAAAGGCGGGATTCAGTACGTCCACCATCAGATAACGTGCCAATGCGCAAACACGCTCACAACGCATGGGGTTGCGCTTATAGGGCATAGCCGAAGAACCAATTTGATTTTTCTCAAAAGGCTCTTCCATTTCTTTAAAGTTTGCTAAAATGCGGATGTCGGTGCACATCTTCATAGCACTTTGTGCCAAGCCGGACAGTGCGCTCAACACCTGAAAATCCACCTTACGGCTGTAGGTCTGGCCCGAAACAGGAACAACCTTTTCAAAGCCCAGTTCGGCAGCAATGGAAGCTTCCACCGCTTTGATGCGGTCAGAATCGCCCTCAAACAGCTCCACAAAGCTTGCCTGTGTACCGGTTGTGCCCTTGCTGCCCAAAAGTGCCAGCGCATTCATGCGGGCGGTGATTTCCTCATAGTCCATATACAGCTCATTCATCCACAGGGTTGCACGCTTGCCTACGGTGGTAAGCTGTGCAGGCTGCAAATGGGTGTACGCCAGTGCAGGCATTTCCTTGTACTGGTCTGCAAACTTTGCCAGCAACGCCAACACGCCCACCAACTTTTTCTGAACCAAGGCAAGGCCCTCTTTCATGACCAACACATCGGTATTATCACCCACATAACAGCTGGTTGCACCCAAGTGAATAATGCCTTTTGCGTTAGGGCACTGCAAACCGTATGCATACACATGGCTCATAACATCGTGACGGCACTCTTTTTCGCGGCGAATGGCATCCTCATAATTGATGTCGTCTTTATGAGCTTCCAGTTCTGCAATCTGCTCATCGGTAATGGCAAGTCCCTGCTCTTTTTCTGCCTTTGCCAGCGCAATCCACAAACGGCGCCAGGTGCGGAACTTGTTGTCTTCCGAAAAGATATACTGCATTTCGGGAGAAGCGTAACGGGTTTCAAACGGTGAAATATACTTATTGTGGGACATGAATGTTCCCCTTTCTATTGTTTAATGCAAATACTACTGTAACATTACAGCTTAAAATAATCCACGCCACCTTCAAACAAAGGTTGGTACTTATTGCCCGGAACATTTTTATACAAATCGTTTCCGCTGCGTTCGGTGTGGCCCATTTTGCCCAAAACACGACCATCGGGGCTGGTAATGCCTTCAATGGCCAGTACACTGCCGTTGGGGTTGTATCGCTGATCCATGGTCGGCATACCTGCTTTGTCCACATACTGGGTGGCAATCTGTCCCTGCGCAATCAAACGACGTACCACCTCATCGCTGGCCACAAAGCGACCTTCGCCGTGGCTAATGGCAATGGTGTGTACCTCGTCCAGTTTGCAGCGAGAGAGCCACGGACTTTTTGTGGAGGCAATGCGAGTGTCCACCAACATGCTTTGGTGGCGACCCACCGTATTAAAGGTAAGGGTGGGACAATCCTGGGTAATGGGGCGAATTTCGCCATAAGGCACCAATCCCAATTTAATCAATGCTTGGAATCCATTGCAGATACCCAGCATTAAACCATCACGTTTTTGCAGCAGCTCATGAACCGCTTCGGTTACCGAAGGCGCACGGAAGAATGCTGCAATAAACTTTGCGCTGCCGTCCGGTTCGTCGCCACCCGAAAAACCACCGGGCAGCATTACAATCTGGCTTTGCTGAATGGCCTTAGTCAATGCTTGGCAGCTTTCCGCCACTTTTGCTGGTGTCAGGTTGTTAATCACCAGAATCTCCGGCTCTGCCCCTGCACGGGCAAAGGCGCGTGCGGTGTCGTACTCACAGTTTGTCCCGGGGAATACCGGAATGATAACCTTGGGCTTTGCAATGCCAATGGCAGGTGCTTTTTGCTGCGGCTGTTCAAAACGAACTTTTTCTACGGTTTCACCTGCTTTGCGGTACGGGAATACCGGCTCCAGCTTGTCTTCCCACGCCTGTTGCAGCAATGCCATATCCACAACTTCGCCCGCAATTTTAAAGGTGTATTCCTCAATCACATAGCCCAACAGCTCGCCTACCTCCACTTCGGGCGATACCTCCAACAGGAAGCTGCCGTAAGCGGGGCGGAACAATTCTTCCGCACGGGCAGAATCGTGCAAACAGAAGCCCAACCGATTGCCCAAACACATTTTGAACAAGCCTTCTGCTGCACAGCCATATCCGGGTGTGTAGGCAGCTTTGACTTTGCCTTTCTGCATCAGTTGCTGAACCTGTGCAAACACCTGTTTCAAGCTGTGGTGATTGGGGCGCAAATCCTGGTATTCGGGTTTGAGCCAAACCACCTTGCTTCCGGCTGTTTTAAACTCGGGGCTAACAATATTTTTGGTATTGCCAATGGCAGTGGCAAAGCTTACCAGCGTAGGCGGCACATCCAGATTTTCAAAACTACCGGACATGCTGTCTTTTCCGCCAATGGCGGCAATGCCCAAATCCACCTGTGCCATTAGTGCGCCCAGCAATGCGGCAAAGGGTTTGCCCCAACGCTCGGGCGAATCGCCCAATCGCTCAAAATATTCCTGGAAGGTCAGATAGACATCCTGATAGCAAAAACCGCTTGCCACCAACTTGGCCACGCTTTCCACAACGGCTAGGTAAGCACCGCTGTACTGCTTTTTCTCCATTAGCCAAGGGTTATAGCCCCATGCCATACCGCTGCAGGTAGTGGTTTCGCCGAAAACCGGCAGTTTTGCCACCATGGCCTGTGCCGGTGTTAGATGATGAATGCCACCAAAGGGCATCAGTACGGTTGCGGCGCCAATGGTGGAGTCGAACCGTTCGGACAATCCCTTTTTGCTGCACACATTCAAATCGGTTACAAGGCTATGCAGCTTCTCTGCCCAGGTTGCGCCCTGCCAATCCATCTGATAGTCCTGACAATCGTATACCAAAACCTTTGTGCGTTTGGTTGCACCGTTGGAATTTAGGAACACACGGCTGATGTCTACAATGGTATTGCCCTGCCATGTCATGGTCAAACGTGCGTCATCGGTAACATTGGCCACAACCGTTGCGTTCAGGTTTTCCTCGTTTGCCAATGCAATGAACGTGTCCACATCTTCCGCTGCCAGCACCACTGCCATGCGTTCTTGACTTTCACTAATGGCCAGTTCGGTGCCGTCCAAACCTTCGTACTTTTTGGGCACTGCATCCAGATTGATGGCCAAACCATCGGCCAGCTCACCAATGGCAACCGATACACCGCCGGCACCAAAGTCATTGCAGCGTTTGATTAAACGGGTTGCCTCGGGGCGGCGGAACAACCGCTGCAATTTGCGTTCTACCGGTGCATTGCCTTTTTGCACCTCTGCACCGCAGGTTTCCAGGCTTTCCAGCTTGTGTGCTTTGGAAGAGCCGGTGGCACCGCCGCAACCATCCCGACCGGTGGCACCGCCCAACAATACTACAATATCGCCGGGCTGGGGCACTTCACGGCGCACATTGGCAGCCGGTGCCGCACCAACCACCGCACCAATTTCCATGCGCTTTGCCACATATCCGGGATGATACAACTCATCAACCTGACCCGTTGCCAAACCAATCTGATTGCCATAACTGGAGTAGCCCGCAGCGGCGGTGGTAACCAGTTTGCGCTGAGGCAGCTTGCCGGGCAGGGTTTCGCTTACCGGCACCAACGGGTCGCCCGCACCGGTAACACGCATGGCTTGGTATACATAGCTGCGACCGCTCAAGGGGTCGCGGATTGCGCCGCCAATGCAGGTTGCCGCACCACCAAAGGGCTCGATTTCGGTGGGGTGGTTATGGGTTTCGTTTTTAAACAGATACAGCCAATCCTGTTCTTCTCCGTCCACATCGCATTTAATTTTTACGGTGCAGGCGTTAATTTCATCGGATTCATCCAGATTCTTCAGCTTGCCGATGCTTGCCAGATACTTTGCGCCAATGGTGGCAATGTCCATCAAGCACATCTGCTTTTTGCGGCCTGCATACACCGCTTTTCGCATGGTCAAGTAGTAGTCAAAGGCCTTTTGAACCTGCACGTCTTGAATTTCAATTTCATCCAATACCGTTCCAAAGGTTGTATGGCGGCAATGGTCAGACCAGTAGGTATCAATCATGCGAATTTCGGTAATGGTGGGGTCGCGCTCTTCCTCGTTAAAATACTGCTGACAGAATTTGATATCTGCCAAATCCATTGCCAAGCCTTTTTGCTGAACAAACGCCTGCAAGCCTTCCTCATCCAGTTCGCAGAACCCTTTCAGAATTTCCACAGCACCGGGCATTTCATACTCCATTTGCAGCGTTTGTTTTTCTGCCAAGTCCGCTTCACGGGCTTCCACCGGGTTGATCACATACTTTTTAATCTGTGCCAACTCCTGCTGTGTAGGGTTACCTTGCAGCAGATATACCCGCGCGGTACGCACGGCAGGGCGTTCGCCCTGGCTCATCAGCTGGATACACTCACTTGCCGAGTCTGCTCGCTGGTCAAACTGGCCGGGCAGATACTCTACGGCAAACACGACATCCGCTGCCGGGCACTGTTCATAGGTCTGATCTACAGGGGGTTCACTGAACACGGTGGGCACGCATTGACGGAACAGTGCTTCGCTTACGCCCTCCACATCATAGCGGTTCAGCAGTCGGATATCGGTTACCGACGAAATCCCCAGCAAACTGTGCAGCTCGTGCAATAACGTTTTGGCTTCCAAATCAAAGCCCTGTTTTTTCTCAACGTAGATGCGGTATACCATATTTATTCTCCTTTTAAGGCATGCAGCGCACGGCTGCCAATATCGGTACGTTTATGCAGCTTTTCAAAAGAAATTTTTTCACTGGCGGCATACGCATGTTCAACCGCCTGCTCCAGAGTGGGTGCGGTTGCGGTAACCCCCAGCACACGGCCACCGGATGTTACCAACCGATGTTCCTGTTGAGCCGTACCTGCATGATAAACAATGGCTGTGCCATCTGCCAGCTGACCGTTTTCCAACCCGTGGATTACCTTGCCTTTTTCGTAGCTTTGGGGGTACCCACCGCTTGCCAGCACCACACATGCGGCATGTTCCGGCTTAAAGGTCACATCCACCCGGTCCAGTGTTCCATTGGTGCAGGCTTGCATAATTTCCAACAAATCGCCCTCCAACAACGGCAAAACCACCTGGGTTTCAGGGTCACCAAAACGGCAGTTGTATTCAATCACACGGGGGCCCTTTGGTGTTAACATCAAGCCAAAATACAGGCACCCTTTAAAGGGACATCCTTCCGCTGCCATTGCTTGCATGGTGGGTTTAAAGATGGTTTCCATACAAACCTGTGCAATCTCAGGGGTATAAAACGGGTTTGGGGCAATGGTTCCCATGCCACCGGTATTTAACCCTTTGTCATTGTTCAATGCACGCTTGTGATCCATGCTGGAAACCATAGGCTTTAAGGTTTTTCCATCGGCAAATGCCAGCACACTTACCTCGGGGCCTGTGAGAAATTCCTCCACAACCACCCGACTGCCGGACTCGCCAAAGGCTTTCTCCTCCAGCATTTCCTGCAACGCCTTGTGTGCCTGCTGTTCATCTTCACAAATCAGAACCCCTTTGCCCAGGGCCAAACCGTCCGCTTTAATGACCACGGGATACTCACCTTTGGCTCGGATATAGTCCATGGCTTTGTCGGCTTCGGTAAACACCTCATATTCCGCTGTGGGAATCCCGTATTTTTTCATTAGATTTTTGCTGAACACCTTGCTGGACTCAATACGGGCAGCGGCAGCGGTTGGGCCAAATGCAGGAATCCCTGCTTCGGCCAGCTTGTCCACCATGCCCAATGCCAGCGGGTCATCCGGTGCTACCACCACATAGTCAAACTGCTCTTCCTTTGCAAAAATCACCTGCGCATCCACATTGGTGGCAGCAAGATTTTTGCAGGTTGCATCAAACGCAATACCGCCATTGCCGGGAGCCGCCCAGATTTCGGTACAATGGGGGCTCTGTTTCAGTTTACGGACGATGGCATGCTCACGGCCACCGCCACCCACAACTAACACTTTCATGTTCGGTACTCCCTTTATGTCTTTTTCAATAAACATCGGTAAAGCCAGGTGGTTTCATCACCTGGCTTTATTATACCAAAAGATGCACAAGCTTCAAAAGCCCATGCGGCGCTTTTTAATGATGGAACAAGCGAATTCCGCAAAAAGCCATTGCAATATCATACTTATTGCAGGTATCAATGACCTGCTGGTCCCGAATGGAACCACCCGGCTGCACAATGGCAGTTACACCGCTGCGACGGGCACGCTCGATGTTATCGCCAAACGGGAAGAAGGCATCGCTGCCCAAAGTCACACCGCTTACCTGTGCCAGCCATTCTTTTTTCTCGGCTTCGGTCAAAGGTGCCGGCTGTTCCGTAAATGTTTCCGCCCAAACATCATCGCCAATTACATCTTCGTAGTCCGAACTGATGTATACATCAATGGCATTGTCGCGGTTGGGGCGGGCAATGTCCTCACGGAAGGGCAGCCCCAACACCTTGGGGTGATGACGCAGCTGCCAAATATCTGCTTTATTGCCTGCCAAACGGGTACAGTGGATGCGGCTTTGCTGGCCTGCACCTACACCAATAATCTGGCCACCTTGTGCATAGCAAACACTGTTGGACTGGGTGTACTTCAAGGTAATCAAACAGAGAATCAAATCCCGCTTTTGCTCTTCGGTCAGGGTTTTGTTGTTGGTCACCATGTTTTCCAGCATGGCGGCATCAATTTTCAGATTGTTGCGACCCTGTTCAAACACAATGCCGTACACCTGCTTGCGCTCCAGCTCTTCGGGCTGATAATCCGGGTCGATTTGTACAATGTTGTAGCCGCCCTTACGTTTTGCCTTTAAAATCTCCAATGCCTCGGGAGTATAACCCGGTGCAATGATACCATCGGTTACCTCATGCTGAATCACTCTTGCGGTGGATTCATCGCACACATCGGACAGGGCAATCCAATCGCCAAAACTGCTCATGCGGTCTGCACCACGGGCCCGGGCGTATGCGCATGCCAGAGGGCTTAACTCCAGCCCTTCGCAAAAATACATCTTTTTCAGGGTATCGTCCAGTGGTAAGCCCAGTGCTGCACCTGCCGGCGATACATGCTTAAAGGAAGCTGCCGCAGGCAGGCCCGTTGCCTCGTTCAATTCCTTAACCAGCTGCCAGGAATTAAGTGCGTCCAAAAAGTTAATATAGCCGGGCTTTCCGTTTAAAACCGTTACCGGCAGCTCGCCTTCTTTGATAAAAATGCGGGCCGGTTTTTGATTGGGGTTGCATCCGTATTTTAATTCCAGTTCTTTCATGGCATGTTCTCCCTTAGTCTTGGTTCACTGCTTCGTACTGATTGATAATGACATCTTCGGTTTCACCGGTAGCCAAATCAATGCTACGCACAAATAGGCTTACTTTGTTTTGCTCGTTCAAGCTGTTCCACAAATTTGTGGCAAATGCCTCTGCTTCTTCCGGCACAGCAACCCGTTTGGGTTCGCCCTCAAAGCTGGGAATGGGGGTGCCGTCGCACTGATAGGTATGAATAAAATGACCTTCGCCCGCAACCGGCTGAGGATATTCAAAAAAGTAACGTCGGCAGCTTTCGCCGTTTCCGTCTGCACTTTTTAAGATAGACAGTTTATAGTCACAGCCATCCTTGGTACGATTCAGCACGCCACTGATGCGGGGTGTCCAGTTGGGTGCATCCGGCTCAAAGGTTCGGGTACGCAATGCCTCCTCAAAGGACTTGCCTTGCACCATAAACTCATAAATGGTGTCGGTTTGGTCGCCGTTGGTTACAATGTGGCTGTCGTTTACGGTGCGTACCGGATTATAAATAATCAAGCTGGGATCTTCCAGTTTTGCAGGGTCTGCCGCCATGGTACGGATACCGCCCATCTCGGGCACCGCATCAAACACACGGTTCCGGCTGTTTGAACTGCGTCCCATGATAAAGTAGGCAATCATCGCCTTTGTTGCGCTGGGGGTTACCCCCAACACAATGCCCCGTCCCGGATAGGTATTCTCTTTCACCAATGTATATAAATCCAACCGCTCCATGGTATCCTCCGCTTTATTTCTGTATTGATTGTTCTGTGTCATATTGGGCGCAAACTTCGGCAATCGCCTGGGGCAGAATCACCCATTCTGCCTGTTCCATTACTCTTCGCTGTAAGGTTTCGGGGGTATCGTTTGGCAAAACCTCCACGGCTTTTTGCTTTAAAATTTTTCCGCCATCGCAGATTTCATTCACAAAATGAACCGTTGCCCCTGTTACCTTAACACCCTTTTTCAAGGCCGCCTCATGTACCTTAAGCCCGTAAAATCCCTCGCCGCAAAAGCTTGGAATCAAACTGGGATGTACATTTAAAATTCGGTTCGGATAGGCTTCGATAACGCTGGGGCCTAAGATGGACAAAAAGCCCGCCAATACCACAAGACCAATGCCGTGTTCTTGCAATACCTTCAACAGCGCTTCATCAAAAGCCTGCCCTGTGGGATACTCTTTGCGTGATACCACCACCGAGGGCACCCCGGCTTTTGCGGCACGCTCCAACGCATACACATTGGGTTTGGACGCCACGACCAGTGTTACGGTGCCGTGTTTCAGCTCTCCCCGTGCTTCACTGTCTAAAATGGCTTGCAGGTTGGTGCCGCCACCCGAAACCAACACCGCAATTTTCACCATAGTTCTACGCCCTCGCCTTCTGCAATTACGCCCAAACGATAAGCCTCTTCGCCCTGTTCTTTCAAAATTTGCAGTGCTTTTTCTGCGTCCTGCTCCGCCACAACCAAGGTCATGCCAACACCCATGTTAAAGGTATTGAACATATCCCGTTCGGGGATATTTCCGGCTTTTTGGATGTGATGGAACAGCGCCGGGGTACATACCTTTGCCTTTTCAATTACTGCCTTGCAGCCTGCTTTTAAGCTGCGGGGAATGTTCTCATAGAAACCGCCGCCGGTAATGTGGGATACTCCCTTTACCGCAACCTGTTCCATAACCGCCAAAACCGGCTTAACGTAAATTTTTGTGGGGGCAAGCAGCGCCTCGCCTAAGGTGCAGCCCAAATCCTCGTGGTACTGCTTTAACACGTCCGGATTGCCTTCCAAGTCAAACACACGGCGCACCAGCGAAAAACCATTGGAATGAACACCCGAAGAAGGCAGCGCCAAAATTACATCACCGGGCTGCATGGTGCTGTTGTCCAGCAGCTTGCTTTTGTCCACCGCACCTACGGTAAAGCCTGCCAGGTCGTACTCGTCTTCGGGATAAAATCCGGGCATCTCGGCTGTTTCACCGCCAACCAGTGCACAGCCGGCCTGCACACAACCTTCGGCAACGCCTGCTACCATTTGGGCAATGCGTTCCGGTACATTTTTACCGCAGGCAATGTAATCCAAAAAGATGAGGGGCTTTGCGCCCACACAAACCACATCGTTTACACACATAGCCACGCAGTCAATGCCCACGGTATCGTGCTTATCCATCAAAAAGGCCAGTTTTAATTTTGTGCCCACGCCGTCGGTACCGGAGACCAACACCGGATGGGGCATGTTGGTGCAATCCAGCTCAAACATACCACCAAAGCCGCCCAAACCACCCATGACACCGGGAATCATGGTTCGTGCCACATGCTGCTTCATCAATTCAACTGCTTTGTAGCCTGCGGTAATGTCTACCCCTGCAGCTGCATAACTTTGCGAAAAACTTTTTTCCATGTTGGTCCTCCTTGCATGGCTCCGTTAATTTCGAAACGCTTGGAAACGTGTTGTTTTAAAATTACTTATCGAATCAACCCAGCAAACGGTTCATTACCTCTTGATAGGCTTCTTCTTCGCCGCCCAAATCCCGACGGAACAAATCCTTATCCAGATGTGCTCCGGTGGTTGCATCCCAAAAACGGCAGGTGTCGGGGCTGATTTCATCGGCCAGTACAATGGTGCCGTCTGCCAAACGACCAAACTCCAGTTTAAAGTCAATTAAGCGGATGTTAAACTGCAACAGGTACTTGCTCAGCACCTCGTTTACACGGAACGCATAGTTGGAAATGGTGTCAATCTCCTCTCGGGTTGCCAGACCCATTGCCAATGCATGATAGTGGTTAATCAGCGGGTCATGCAAATCATCGTTTTTATAGCTGAACTCCAAGGTGGGGCATTTCAAAACGGTTCCCTCGGTTACGCCCAAGCGTTTGCTAAAGCTGCCCGCTGCCACGTTGCGAATAATGACCTCCAGCGGCACAATCTCCACCTTTTTCACCAGAGTTTCACGGTCGCTCAGCTCCTGTACAAAGTGGGTGGGAATTCCGTTTTGCTCCAGCATCTTCATCAAATTATTGGAAAGCTTGTTGTTCACAACGCCCTTACCCCGAATGGTACCCTTTTTTGCGCCGTCGCCTGCGGTTGCATCGTCCTTATAGTCCACAATCACCAGCTGAGGGTCATCGGTTGCAAATACCTTTTTTGCCTTGCCTTCGTACATTTGTTCCAGCTTTTTCATGGTTCCATTCTCCTTATCTGTTTCCAAGTTCCGATTAAAGGGCTGCCAGCTCTTGCTGTAGTTTTTCTTCTTTTGCGGCAATTTGCTTTGCCATTTCGGTGCGGTCCTGCTCCAATTTTTCTGCCAAGGTCTCATCGGTTACTGCTAAAATTTGCGCTGCTAAAATGGCCGCATTTTTTGCCCCGTTCAGTGCAACGGTTGCAACGGGAATGCCGCTGGGCATCTGCACCGTTGCCAGCAGTGCATCCATGCCGTCCATGGCACCACCTTTCATGGGAATGCCAATCACTGGTAAGGTGGTGTTGGCGGCAATGGCTCCCGCCAGATGTGCTGCCATGCCGGCAGCACACAAAATTACGCCAAAGCCGCTTGCCCGTGCATTTTTTGCAAACGCGGCGGCCTGTTCCGGGGTGCGATGTGCACTTAAAATATGGGCTTCATACACAATGCCCAAACGCTTTAGCTCCAAGGCAGCCGCTTTTACTACCGGCCAATCGCTGTCGCTGCCCATCAAAATTGCTACTTTTTTCTGCTGCATCATCAAATCCTCCGTTTTAGAAAAGCAAAAGACCGCAGTGCATCTGCACTACGGCCTTTCGAGTATAGTAATAGCGTTATGGATATGCTTTTCCCCCTTGCTTTGGGCGCAGAATGCAATGCGGCCTTGACCACTTGCCATTCTTACCTGCTGCATGGAACGCACCTCCAAATCGAACTGTTGTTACATGTTTAGTTTAGAGCGTTGCTGCCCAAAATGCAACCGATTTCACCTCGGATTTTTATTTTTCAGAACAATGGCCGTGTTGCAAAAGATTCCACCTGCTTTTTTGGCAAATTTACCAATTGCAAAATGGCGTAGTATTACTTTTATAGCGCATTTATGCAACGGTTACTGCCGCAAAAACAGCACCTGTAACCGCCGCCAAATCCATTGGCGAAAGTTGTACCTGTGCCCCAATGCGCCCTGCACTTACCATTATGGTATCCTGCTTTTGTGCCGATTCATCCACAACCGTAACAAATTGTTTTTTCATACCAATGGGGCTGCATCCCCCGCGAATATACCCGGTTGTTTTCAATAGATCGGCAACTGCCAACATGGCTACATTTTTTTCTTTTACCGCCTTTGCCGCTTTCTTCAAATCCAGCTCTTTTGCTACGGGGATCACAAATACATAAAACTGCCTGCTTGCTCCCTGTGTTACCAGTGTTTTAAATACCTGGTCGGGATTTTGCTGCAACTTTTCCGCCACCGAAACCCCGTCAATCGCACCGTCTTCATGGTCATATTCATGAAATTGATAGGTAATTTTTGCTTTTTCCAACATGCGCATGGCATTGGTTTTGCTTTGTGCCATAAACTTCACTTCCTTCGCCGTTTATTATAGTGCGGTATTTTCTATTTTTGCAAGGGAGAAATGCTTTTCCTTTTGCGGCATTTTCGATATAATGAAAAAAATCGGAAATACTAACATTATTGCTTGCACCCATTGGTGGAAGCGTAAAAGGAGATTTACAATGAAAGCACGCATTCGCCCTGTGGCGCCCTGCGCCTTAGTATGGAATTACCCCCAAACCGAACCCGGCTGGTCTGCACTGGTTGCCGCCTGTGAAAAAGTCGGTTTGCCTGTAAAACCCGTAAGTAACACCCAAGCCGGTCATACCGTTGGCTGGCTGTGCGGCATTCCCGGTGCCAGCGAGGCCTCGGTTTTGCTGCATCTTGCTCCCGAAACCTACCCTGCTGCACTTATCTTAAACGGCCTGGACCGCAAACATCTTGATACCCTTTTGGCCGAGCTGCGCACCGCCGGCGTAACCATTCCGCTCAAGGCAGTTGTTACCGCAACCAACCAGCAATGGCCGCTTTCTGAGCTGCTTGCAGAGCTTTGCCGTGAACGGGATGAGATTGCACGCAGAGCTGCAAAAAACACCTAACCGAGTCTTTGTTTTTCTAAAATTTTTAAAATTTTCACCCTATTGTTTTTGCTGCCTATTTAAATAAGTAGGAGCTTGTTCATTTTAGGGATTTTGCAATCATTCTGTCATTTTTTTACTATCAAAATCAATTGACAAACTTCTATCATAGCCCGTATAATATCATTGTTTCCGAACAAACTCTAGGTTCGGCATTGTTTGTGTGATTTATCGTGATGAATTCGAGAGGAGAACAATCCATGAAAAAAGCACTTGCTTTGGTTATGGCTGCTTGCCTGGCTTTTAGCCTGGTTGCTTGCGGCGGCAACACCACTTCTACTTCTACTTCCACTGCTTCCAGCAGCGTTAGCAGCACCGCTTCTTCCGAGGCTACTTCTGCCACTGCTACCGGCGGTTTGAAAACCGGTATGGCAGTTGTTTCTTCTGTTAAGACCAGCGACGCTGATGCTGACACCGACGGTCAGGGTCAGGTTTCCAGCACTGTTGCTGCTGTTCTGGTTGACAGCGAGGGTAAAATCGTTGACTGCAAAATCGACGTTGCTCAGAACAAGATTGCTGTTAAGGCTGACGGCACCTTTGAAACCGAGGGTGTAACCTTCAAGTCCAAGCAGGAGCTGAAGGAAGCTTATAACATGAAGGGCGCTTCTGCTATCGGCAAAGAGTGGTATGAGCAGGCTGACGCTTTTGCTCAGTACGTTGTTGGTATGACCGCTGCCGATGTTAAGGCTATTGCCATTGACACTGCCGAAGGTAGCCACGGCGGCCCCGCTGATGCAGACATTGCTGCTTCCTGCACCATCGGCGTTGGCGACATGATCGAGGCAATTGCTCAGGCTGTTGAAAACGCTAAGGAGCTGGGCGCTCAGGCTGGCGATACTCTGGGTCTGGGTGTTACCACCGAGATGAGCCATTCTTCTACCCTGCCCGCTGACAACGAGGGCGAGGGTCTGGCTCAGGCAGACACCACCTATGCTGCTGTTACCTACGGCACCGACGGCAAGGTAACCAGCGCTGTTGTTGACTGCACTCAGGCTGCTTTCAACACCACCGAAGAGGGCGTTGTTACCGCTAAGAAGGAAGAGATCGTTTCCAAGCAGGATCAGAAGGAAGCTTACGGCATGAAGAAGGCTTCTGCTATCGGCAAGGAATGGTACGAGCAGGCTGACGCTTACGCTGCTAACCTGGTTGGCAAAACTGCCGACGAAGTGAAGGGCATCGAGGCTGGCGCTGCTGACCTGGCTGCTAGCTGCACCATGGGCGTAGACGCTATGAACGAGGCTGTTGTTCGTGCAATGGCTTAATGGCTGCTTTGCACACTCATTTTTTGGATTATAACCACAAAGGCCAGACCATTCGGTCTGGCCTCTTTTTATCACGGAGGGATGTTTCATCTATGCAAAAACGGCTTTTTTCCCTGGCTTGCGTGGTTTTGTTCTGCGCAACGCTCTTAGTTGGTTGTGTTCATCCTGCTGCTTCCACTTCTGTTTCTAATACCGCAACCGTACAAGATTCTTCCATGGACGGGTGGGAAAAATATACCGAAACCTGGTTTGATGTGTTTGACACCGTAACCACGGTGATTGGCTATGCCCCCAGCCAGCAAGAATGGGACACCCAAATGCAGGCATTGCACGACGATTTGGTCGCATACCACCAACTGTATGATATTTACAACCATTACGACGGCATTACAAATCTATACGATGTAAACAAGCAGGCTGGCTCTGGCCCGGTTGCGGTTGATTCCCGCATTATCGACCTGTTAACCGAAGCCAAAGAAATGTACAACACCACCCAAGGCAAGCTGAATGTGGCGTTTGGTGCGGTTTTGACCATTTGGCATGACTACCGGGAAGCTGGTTTGGATGACCCGGAAACGGCACAACTGCCCCCTATGGAAGAATTGCAAGCCGCATACCAGCATTGCAACATTGATGATTTGATTTTAGACCCACAGGCCGGCACCGTCGCCTTTGCTGACCCCGAACTTTTGTTGGACGTGGGCAGTGTGGGCAAAGGCTATGCGGTTGAAATGGTCGCACGGGCAGCCGAAGAACGGGGCCTGACCTCTGCCATTTTAAGCGTGGGCGGAAATCTGCGTTCCATTGGTCATAAGCCGGACGGCAGCCAATGGAGTGGCGGCATTCAAGACCCTTGGGCCTCGGTTGGGCAGGCGATGAACACCGCCCCCTATCTGGCGGCTGTTTTGTTGGAAGACGAATCGCTGGTAACCAGCGGTGACTATCAGCGGTATTACACCGTTGACGGCAAGCGGTATCATCATCTGATTGATCCGGATACCCTTATGCCTGCGGATTATTTTTCTGCGGTTGCAGTGCTCACCCCTGACTCCGGTTTGGCCGATTGTCTTTCCACAGGCTTGTTCTGCTTGCCGCTGGAAGAAGGCCAGGCACTGGTGGAATCCTTGGATGGAATTGAAGCCATGTGGATGTTAAAGGACGGTTCGGTTGTGTACTCTTCCGGTTTTGAAAGCCACCTGAAAAACACCGAACAGTAATTTTGTTATATCTCAAAGTTATATACAAATCGTATTATTTGTATACAGTTTTGTGAATTTTTTGGGATAGACTGGTTCAAATCCACCTACTAGTGTATAATAGGAATGTTCTGTTATACTAACACTTATGTAATGTTGCGGGATTTTCTCGCCTTAGATTAGGAGGAACCTCTTTTGAAAAAGTTTATGATTCGCTTAGCCGCACTGACAATGGCATTAACCATGGCAGTAAGCTTTACCGCTTGCGGCGGCAACAGCTCCAGCACTTCCACCAGCAGCTCTACCAGCACTTCCACCAGTGCTGCTCAGCAGGTAACCATTGACTATGGCAAAAACCTGACTGCCGACGGCATGTGGGACGGCATCAATATGGCGGATTATGTTACTCTGCCCGAGTACGCTAACCTCACTGTTCCTGCGGATGAAGTAACCCCCACCGAAGAAGAGATGGACGCACAGCGTCAGCAGCTGGTATCCAGCTACGGCACTGTAACCAAGATTACCGACCGTGCAGTAGAAGATGGCGACCAGGTAAACATTGACTACGTTGGCAGCGTTGACGGCGTTGAGTTCACCGGCGGCAACACCAATGGTGCCGGCACCACCGTTACCGCAGGCGGCACCCAGTACATCGACGATTTCCTGACCCAGATTATCGGTCATATGCCCGGCGAAACCATCGAAGTTAAGGTTACCTTCCCCGATGATTACAGCGACTCCACCGATGCCGAAGGCAACACCGTTAGCTTGGCCGGCAAAGACGCTGTATTTGTAACCACCATCAACTACATCGAGGGTGAAACCGTTTACCCCGAGTTTGACGACGCCTTTGTAAGCGAAAACCTGAAGAGCCAATACGGCTGGGAAACCGCTGAGCAGGCAAACCAGGAAATCAAAGACAACTTGCTGGACTACAACAAGTACCTGTACCTGCAAAACTACCTGTTGGAAAACACCGCCATCAAGGAAGTACCGCAGACCATCGTTGACACCTTGCTGGAGCAAGAGGAAGGCAACTTCACCAACGCTGCTGCTATGAACGGTCTGCCCCTGGAATACCTGCTGTCCATCTACGGTTATGAAAGCATCGAAGATTTCCGTGCTGATTTCACCGAAAGCGCTATGGATCAAATTAAGCTGCAGATGATTTTTGAAGCAATTGCTCAAAAAGAAAACATGACCATCAGCACCGATGATTTGAAAAACACCTTTGGTGACAGCTACGAAACCCTGATCAGCACCTATGGTGAAACCTACTTGAAGCACCAGGCTATGCTGAACAAGGCTTCTACCTTTGTTATGGATAGCACCACCATTGCTTAATTTGCAATCATTCTTCCACCCTGTTTTTTCCTTGCCGAAAAAGCAGGGTGTTTTATTTTTCGCTTTTTGCCAATAAATAGGCAAAACCTTTCGCTTTGTGTGGTTAAAAATACAAATTTTGTATACAAAATTGAAAATTAATTTCTATCATGCTATAATAGCCTCATATTATTTGCACAAAAACATCTAAAATTTATCTTTTTAGTTCTGGAGGATTACCTATGTGTGGGATTGTTGGCTATACCGGATACCGAAACTGTGCAGAAGTACTGTTAAACGGCTTGAGCAAGCTGGAATATCGCGGTTATGACTCTGCCGGCGTTGCATTGATGGATGCCGAAACCATTCATGTTGTAAAGGCAAAGGGCCGCTTGAGTGAATTGCAAGCAGCATTAAAGCAAGAAAATCCGCCCGAATGCTCCTGCGGAATCGGCCATACCCGCTGGGCTACCCACGGTGTACCCAGCCAGATCAATAGCCACCCCCACTGTGCCCCGCAGGTTAGCTTGGTTCATAACGGCATTATTGAAAACTATGCACAGCTAAAAGAATTCTTGCAGCAAAAAGGCTATTCTTTTGAAAGCGAAACCGATACCGAAGTTTTGGCAAAGTTAGTGGACTATCATTACCACGGCAATCCCATGGAAGCCCTGTCGCAAAGTCTTGCACAGGTGCGCGGCAGCTATGCGCTGGGCGTTTTATTCCGTGATTTCCCCGGCAAGCTATACGCTGCCCGCCGTGAAAGCCCGCTGATTGTAGGTTATGGCGAAAACGAGAACTTTATTGCCAGTGACATTCCTGCCCTTCTGCAATACACCAAGGAATACACCGTATTGGACGAGGGTGAATTAGCTGTGATTACCTCGGACCAGGTTCAAATCTACAATTCTTTTGGCGAGCCTGTAACCAAGGAGCATTTGATTGCACAGTGGGACGTGGCTGCCGCCGAAAAGGGTGGCTTTGAGCACTTTATGCTGAAGGAAATCCACGAGCAATCCTCCGTTGTTCAGGCAACACTGGGTGCTTATCTGCATGATGGTCTTCCTGTTTTGGGCGAACAGGGCCCCGATGAGGAATATCTCAAACGGGTAAAGCGGATTCACATTGTGGGCTGCGGCACCGCAATGCACGCCGGCATGATTGGTCAAACCGCCATTCATCGCATGGCACGCATTCCGGTTCAGGTGGAAATCGCCAGCGAATTCCGTTACAACGACCCCATTCTTTCTGCCGATGATTTGGTGATTGTCATCAGCCAAAGCGGTGAAACACTGGACACCTTGGCTGCCTTAAAGCTGGCAAAAAGCAAGGGTGCAAAAACACTGGCCATTGTTAATGTGTTGGGCTCTTCCATTGCCCGTGCCGCTGACTGGGTCATGTACACCTATGCCGGCCCGGAAATTGCCGTTGCAAGCACCAAGGCCTACAGCGTTCAGCTTACGGTTATGTATCTGCTCGCCTTGAAACTGGCACTGTTACAGGGAACCCTGTGTGATGCCGAGGTTCGTTATCTGACCCAGCAGCTCCAGCGTGTACCCGAGTTGCAGCAGCTTTTGCTAACTGACTGCGACCGCATCAAATACCTTGCCAGCCAATTTATGAACAGCAGCGATTTGTTCTTTATGGGCCGCGGGTTTGACTATGCGCTTTCTCTGGAAGGCAGTTTGAAATTAAAGGAAATCAGCTATATCCACAGCGAAGCCTATGCCGCTGGCGAATTAAAGCACGGCACCATTTCGCTGATTGAAGAAGGTACCCCCGTTGTTGCATTGGCCACACAGGACGCTGTGTTTGAAAAAACCATCAGCAACGTAAAAGAGGTTCGCAGCCGAGGGGCTCATGTGATTGTTTTGTGCAAAACCGGCGCCGTGGTTCCGGCAGAAGTTGCCGATCATGTGGTTAAGCTACCCCATTTGGAAAGCATTTTCATGCCGCTGCTCACCATTGTACCTCTACAATTGTTTGCCTACTACATGAGTGTACTGCGTGGCTGTGATGTGGACTGCCCCCGCAATCTGGCCAAAAGCGTTACCGTTGAATAAAAAAATCCGCTCTCCTTTATTTGGGAGAGCGGATTTTCTTTTTTGCAATCTCACCTCAGTTTTACTGCGGCTGTTCCTCGCTGCTTGTCGGTTGGCTGCTTTGCAGCCCAAAAAACAAAACCGCCGGGGCAGCCAACAAAAAGGTTGGTAAAAGATAGCGCAGTTCATTGGTGCTTGCTGCCACAACAACCGATGCCACATTGCACCCAATGGGCAAAAGAACAGGCCAAAAACGCAGCATTTTCTTTTTTCCTATGCCAACAAATGCCGCCAAAATTCCAATGAGATAAAACACATGGCTAAACAGTGCCAAGCCACGCTCCAACCGCCAAATGGTTGTGGTATTGCGGATGATTTCAGTGGTGCACAGCCATGGATTTTGCAAGAATAACTCGAAATAAAGCGTTATGATCTCGGTTTTGTGTTCCCCTGCTGCTAGGATAAACAGGTTGTTAAACACGTCGTTTGTGCCATTTTCATCTTGCAGCAATGGTGCAAAGGCTTGCTCCTCTTCGCTGGGAAGATATTGCCCCAAATCACGGATCCAGCAAAGGCGCTGCGCCAAGGTTCGGCCCTCGGTTTCCGGGTTGGAAAGACAGGCTTCCACATAATCCATGGGCAGCAATTCCTTCATGCGCTGTCGCTGCGCCTCTGTGATGTCGCCGCCTCGGCGTTCCACTGCCACAATCCCCGTTGCATAGACCTGAACCGAAAAGCCGTTGTTTGGGCTTTGGGCATGCAGAATCCCGTACCCAATTGCATTTACCAAAACAATGCACACCACGCCACTTGCAAGCACTGCAAACAGCTGTTTTTGTCGCATGGCACGAAATAACAGCCACACCCCTGCTGCTAGCACTAAAACATACCCGTTATGCCGCAGCAAACCCGTAAAGGCTAAAGCAGAGCCAAACGCCAACCTATGCCCCCAGTGCCATTGCAGGTCGTTTACCAGCAGCCGCATGCTATAATACAGCACAACACCCATACACAATGCAGCAGGTAAATCTTTAATGGGGCTAACGGCAAGCTCGGTTACTGTGCCGCATAAGCTGAACATGGAAAAGGTGGCCCCAATGCAAAACAATCCCATGCCTTGCCGATAAAACCATGCCGCAAATACCGTAAGAAGCAATGCCAAAGCAAAAATTTGCAGCCCTACCAAAACCACAGGATTTCCTGCACATAACCACAGCAAAAAGGTGTGCGCCATGGTATGCACATCGTTCAACGGTGTTTCTCCCCGCAGCATCTCCAATTCATAGGCCAGGTCAAAGGATTCCAGATAGGGGCCTTTGCTGGCCCATGCACAAAGCAGCGGTACCAACATTGCAACAAAAAAATAAAATGCCGGAAACTTTGGGCGGCTGTTATCTTGCCGTGCCCGTTCTGCCTGCCGCCCCTGCCGTTTCAGCCAAGCCATAAAATGCGGCGTAATGGCAAGCGAAAGCAGTACCCCCAACCCCAATGCTTTATAAAGCGGAAAAAACCAAGTGGTGTAGTATGCATCCACAACAGGTTCCAACATCATCACTGCGGCCAGTGCGGCCCCCACCCAAACGATAGGCCATAGGATGTTTTTTGAATAGCGGTAGGGTCGAATTAACATAGCCATTGGCACCATACTTGCCAGCCATGGATGCCCCATTGTGCAAAGTATGCTACAAAGCAAACCGCATGCCACCGCCGCAACCAGTTCCAAAATCTGTGGTTTGGTTGGGCTGCAAAACATCTGCTTGACCTTTTGCCGTTCTTTCTCAAATGCAAGCTTCATACTCTCAAGCCTTTCTCTTGTAACGATTCATTACGATTTTACTGGATGAAAGCAAAACTTGCAAGCAGGCTTATTTTTATACCAAACTGCAAAAACTTAACTTGTTTGCGAAAATTTCATACAGCTATGGTACAATACTATAAAAAAGGGGGAACGCTTTATGGCATCGAACGATTGGGAAAGCCTGATGAACGGCGTATTCGGCAATGGCGGACGGGTTCGGCTGGACAAACCACAAAAAAACACAGCCGAAGCCTCGCCAAAACCCACCCATGCAACCGTTGCAGATATGCAGCAAACACTGACAAAACAGTTGGAACAGCAAGCCCAAGAGATTGCACAGCTGGGCAATGAATTGACTCAAAGCATGCAAAGCGATGGTCTTTTACCTTCTGCCAAGTCTGCGGCACCTACAACAACCGCCGGGCAGCCCAACTTTGAAGGACTGCCGGCGGTACTGCGCCAACAGGTTTTGGGGCAAGATGATTTTTTAAATGACCTGATTTTATCCTTTAAGCGTCCTTTTGTAATGGGAAACACCGAAAAATCGGTGCAAAACAGTATTCTTTTGTACGGCCCTAAGGGCAGCGGACGCCATGCCGCCCTGCACGCTTTGGCCCAAGAACTGGCTGCACGCCATATTTTGCCCAATGCCTCCATTGCATCCATTGACCTTAGCCTATACCCCGGCCCTGCACAGGAAAAACTGTTTTTGCAGGATTTATTTTCTGCCTTCAGCAGCCAAAGCCCCATTGTGGCTTTTGAACACTACCAAGATTGCCACCCTGGTTTTCTCGCCCATCTATCCGCATTGGTTCAACATGGATACACTAATTTAGCCAATCGGTATGTATCACAAAAGGGCATGTTGGTGGACGCAGGCAACGCATTGGTTCCCAACGCCATTCGTCAGCTTACCCCCAACGGAAAGTATCTGGTATTTTTCAGCGAAAAAGGTCCCGATGCCATGGCGGAACGCTTAGGCTCTGACTTTATCACCTGTTTGGGCGATTTGTGTGCTACCCAACCATTAACGCCATCAACCATAACCGCCATTGCCGGCAAAGAATTGAACAGTCTGGCGCAGCATGCACGCCCCCAGCTGAACCTGCTGCTTTCTGCCGATGGCAACGTGCGTGATTTGGCTGCAAGCCAAGCCAATTCCGCAGAGGGTGCTGCCCCCATTGCAGCCTTTTGTCAGCGGTGCTACAAAGCACTTTGTGAGTATAAATTGAAACACGATATCCCTGTGGATACCGCAGTTGCCTTATCGGTAAAAGACAACCGCATTGTGGCAGCGTTTTCCAACCAAGAGCCGCTTGACCTGTTTTCTCTTCTGCGTGGTGAATATGTGGGTGCCCTGCAGCAGGTACAGCAAGAGCTGGATAACATCGTAGGCTTGGATTCGGTTAAGGAATATGTGCTGCGCCTGCGAGACAACATTCAGGTGCAACAGCGGCGCACACAGGCAGGCATGCCTGCGGCAAATCTGTCCATGCACATGATTTTTGCCGGCAACCCCGGCACCGGCAAAACCACCATCGCCCGTCTTGTGGGTAAATATCTAAAGGCCATTGGGGCCTTGCGCAGCGGCCAACTGGTTGAGGTTTCCCGTGCGGATTTGGTGGGGCGTTATGTGGGCCATACCGCGCCCCTTACCCAACAGGTCATTCGGTCTGCCCTGGGTGGTGTTCTGTTTATCGACGAAGCCTATTCGCTGTATCGGGGCAAAGAAGACACCTTTGGTTTAGAGGCCATTGACACCTTAGTCAAGGGCATGGAAGACCATCGGGATGAGTTTGTGGTAATTTTAGCGGGATACTCCAAAGAAATGCAGGACTTTTTGCAAGCAAACAGCGGTTTGAAATCCCGTTTTCCCAATCAAATTGAATTTCCCGACTATACGGGTGAAGAATTGTTTGAAATTACACAGCGCAGTGCCACTGCAAAAGGCTACCGCCTTGCTGCGGAATGTAAGCCCCTGCTGATTGATTATTACACCAACGCCCAGCGCACCAATGCCGCCGAACACGGCAATGGTCGTTTGGCACGCAACAAGTTGGAGGAAGCAATTTTAAACCAAAGCCGCCGCCTAGTTGCCGAGCCTTCTGCGCCATTGGATGTAATTTTGTCGCAAGATTTTGATTTGCATGACTAATTTTTTGCAAAACAAAACCACCTGCCATAAATGGCAGGTGGTTTTTTCATTTTTGTGTAAAGATAATTTTTTTAGAAAAAACGTAATTGAATACAATTACCAGTACCTGAGCTACTACCTTAACCAGCAAGAACCATACACCCTGCCATTGTACCGGCAGCAACATTTTACCCAACAGGTCCACACCCAGCCACATAATGGCAACATCCATTACCATGGTTCCCAAGCGGCAACCGATAAAGGAGCCAAATTCCCGCAGGGCATCCATGCCCTTGCTGGTGCTTTGAAATACCCATAAGCGGTTGGTAACGTAGGCAAACAAGATGCAGATAATGTTATCCAGTACGGTGTTTACGGTTGTAGGCAGACCAATTTGACGAAACACAATGGCCAGCACAATATTCAGTAAGGTGGCCAAACCGCCAAAAATCAAATAGGTCAGCTGCTCGTAGTATTTTTTCCAAAGACCCTTTAACTGGTCCATCATCCCTCTACTACCTCGATGGTTTTAATTACAACGGGGTTTACGGGCTTATCCTGGAAGCCGGTCTGCACGTTTGCAATTTCATCTACCACATCCATGCCGTTTACAACACGGCCAAAGGCTGCGTAGCCGCCGTCCAGATGCGGTGCATCCTCATGCATGATGAAGAACTGGCTGCCTGCGCTGTTGGGGTCCATTGCGCGAGCCATGCTGATAACACCACGGGTGTGCTTAATGGGGTTCTGCCAGCCGTTGCGGGCAAATTCACCCTTAATGTGCCAGCCGGGGCCGCCCATGCCGGTACCTTCGGGGCAGCCGCCCTGAATCATAAAGCCGGGAATGATGCGGTGGAAGGTCAAACCGTTGTAGAAACCGTCGTTTACCAGTTTCAAAAAGTTTTCTACGGTAATGGGTGCAGCCTGTGCATCCAGTTCCAAATCGATGGTCTTGCCATTTTCCATGGTGATACGTACCATATTATTCTCTCCATTCTTATTAATAAGCTGGTTTTGCTTTTTTGAGCGTTTTTATTATACCATACTTTTGCATCCAGGCAAACCGCGTATAAGCACTGTTTACTGTGCCGTTTGCGCATTGCCTGCAACATTCACTTCGCCCACCAAACCGCTGCCACTGGTGGAGATTGCGTAAATGGTAATTTTACCGCCTACCTCCAACAGAGATTGCGGAATTTGAATGGCTCCGTTCTCGGTTTGGGTTAGATAATGGAATGTTTTGTGCGCTGTGGTTGCATGTGCAACGCCGTCTTTCACAGTGCAGGTCAATGTACCGCAAAAATCTTTTTTCAAAGGCAGTTCCTGCCCGGACGGGGTTTGAAATACGTACGTTCCAACTTGATCCAAGCCCTTTAATTCTGCATGACGTCTTACCGGACAGCCCTGGTCCTGATTTTTTTGCTTTTCGGTTATGATAATGGCTTCTCCGCTGTACGCCGCCCAAAATTCTTTGGCAGGATAGCTGTGCTCTGCCTGTTGGTCGGTGGGGGCCAAACTATCGTTTACCAACACCATTGTTTGCCCATTTTCCAACGCAAATCCACGCAATGCCATGCAGTGGTCCTCTCCGTTTTGAAATGCTCCCGGTAAAATCGGCAAGCCCTTTTGTGCCGCTTGCTCCTGGTTTGCTGCATAGTGCATTCGCACCGCCACCGAATTGCCTGCTTTAATGTGCTGCCAAATGGCGGCAGGGTCTAAATAAGCTCGATAGGCATGATATCCGTAACTGCCCGCCAATGCCACCATAAAAGCATGGTTAAAGCAATCGCCTTTGTTGTAGTCATACATACCCCATGCCAATTCTTCGGGCAATACGTCTTGCCCCCAACGGTTAATCATGCTTGCCAAACTTACCGGTGCACTCATGCTTTTGGAAAAAACAGGGTCACGATTGCACTGGCTGTATGCAGGCAGCCGCAGCAATCTGCCATAGGGGTTTCCCTCTTCAAAATGCCATTCCACCGGGCGCACGCTGGCAGCCAACAAGCGTACCAACGGTGTAATCTGGCTGTCGTTGGTATAAAGATATACCCGCAACTGTGCCTGATTGGCACGCCCTGCCGGAATATGAATGGTGTCACCTTGTATATAGGCCGGTTTTGCAGCCTCCTGCATTGCACTGCGTCGGTCAATGTAAGGGCTCCACTTTCCAAAACTCATCCAATTGGTCCATGTTCCGTCCACCATTACACGGGCCTGTGCTTCTACTACCGTACCCTCCGGTGTTTCGGCATTCCAACTTACTGCCAGTTCTCGAAATGCCGGAAAACGAATTTCGGGCGAAGTAAAGCACCCATATAACAGATACCGGCCCCCTGCCTGCTCCAAACAAACTGCATTTTCCGTTAATGCAACATTATCCAGCCAGCCTTTGGTAAAGGCATCGGTTCCGCTCATCAAATACAAATTTTTCAGCATACGATTTCCTTTCAGCCCAATCCATGCCGCCTTGGTGCGGCGGCAAATATTCTTGGTTTTGTTCCCTTAATGGTATTCCTTTCGCACTATGAAGTTAACCAATACAACCTTGTTTTATGCAGTATCTTATCGCTCTTTTTCAATCCATCTTCCGGTTAAGCCTCGGCGATACTCTGTGCCGTAGGGTGCGTTTAACAACTCGATAATGGTTTGGTCGTAGTTGCAAATTGTATTCAGATGATAAAAATCAAAATTTGTTGCATCTGCCATGTAGCTTTCGCTTTCATCCCCGGCAAAAATACGCCAGCCGCTATCCGGTGCCTGCTCATTGATTGGTTGTTCACGATACAAATAACCAACAGGACAACCGTCCACCGTGATACGGTCGCTGGCGATGCAAACCACCTTATCGCCGCCCTGATAATCGGTTAATACCATTCGAATTTCTGCCGGCGACAGCTTTAGCTTTTTGGGGGGTCGTTTATACCATTTATGTCCGCCCCATAATTCCACATGGGTCAAAAGCTGTTCCATCAAACGGCAGTTCATCTCCACATAGTCCTTCATTTCCTGCTTATCCACCGTTTGGCTTTCTGCCATTTGCGCGCGGAACATATCATAGCAGGCACCACACAAATAGCCCGCCGCATATTCCAGCCAGCTGTCGTATCGGTCGCTGGCCGCTGCCGCCAACGGAAGGGCCTTATCCCAAAACTGCTGTTCGTTAATCATTCCGGCTGCATATGCAAGACGAAGTACCCCCAAGCGTTCGGTACAATCAAAAGCAAAAAAGCCTTTTCGGCCTGCAATGGGTGCCAGAATCTCTGCAAAGCCCTTGCATGCCTCAAACAGCAGTTTTCCTCGTGCATCCAGTGTATTTACATCAAAGCAGGGATGCCCTTTCCAAAAGGTGCGAAACTGGCTGTATTCGTTTTGCGTGTTATAGTCACGCTCCATAAATGCTTCTAATCCGGCCCAATCATCTGCCCCGTACAGCTTTTTGCAATGCTTTTTCAATGCGTCCACATCGCCGCCGTCTTTCCAGCACAGATACAGCTTTTCATACCCCATTGCCTGGGATATACCGGGTATTTTGCGAAGCCCAAACACACCGCTTAGCAGTAGGGTGAATTGTTTTTCGTCGCAAACCGTTTGCTGTTCTGCCCGATATGGCTTCATCTTATCCAAAAACGACAACAGCGCCCCTGCTATATCATAGGTTTCAATCTGAGGGCGCTTTCGTTTATGATTAAATACATTCATGGTTCTGCTCCTGTATTCTTCATCCAAGGCAAACAACAATGACTTGTTTTGCCTATATTTAATATATGTATTATATATTGTAGGCAGGCGTGTAAAAAATTGCAAGATTATGCTTTTATTTTTTTGCGCCCGGTCGGTTTCTTTCTATTCGCTTTAAATTTAACAAAATCAATTGCTTTTTGCTGTTATACTGCTATACTGATAATAACATCTTTTTTATCATCATGCTACAAAATACATATTGGAGGAAAATTCACATGGACATTCGGTTCTTTTTCAACATGTCGTATGGTGTATATATTGTAACCAGTATGGCCGACGGTCAGCCCGTTGGCTGCACCGCCAACAGCGCAATGCAAATCACCGCAGAACCGGCTACCATTGCGGTAAGCATTAACCACGACAACTATACCCATCAGGCAATCGAGCAAAGCGGTATGTTTGCGCTTTCGATTTTAAGTGAAGCAAGCGACCCTTCTTTGATTGGCGGCTTTGGCTTCCGCTCCAGCCGTGATGTGGATAAATTCCAAAACGTTGCATGGCACCAAGAGCAGGGTATGCCTGTATTGGAAGATGCAATGTCTTGGGGTGTATGCCGTGTAATTAACAAGATGGAAACCGAAACCCACACCGTATATCTGGGCGAAGTAGTGGACACCGGTATTTTTGCACAAACCGCCCCTGCCATGACTTATGACTACTACCACAAGGTAATCAAAGGTTCCAGCCCCAAAACTGCGCCTACTTACATTGCACCGGAGGCTGTGGCCGCACTGCCCATTACCAAATCCCAGTGGGTTTGCACCGTTTGTGGTTACGTTTACGAAGGCGACCAGCTGCCCGCAGGCTTTACCTGCCCCCTGTGCGGCGTAGGCGTTGAATTTTTTGAAAAGCATAGCATTGATTTGAACGTTGAGGATATTCCGGATAAGCCCCGTTCCACCAGTGGTATTTCCTGGCTTTGCACCGTGTGCGGTTATGTATACGAAGGTGACGAACTGCCCGAAGGCTTTACCTGCCCCTTGTGTGGTGTTGGCACCGAATTCTTTAACAAGCAGCAGGCAGCGGCGGATGCAAACATCGAGTGGGTTTGCGAGGTATGCGGCTATGTGTACGACGGCGGCACTCTGCCTGCGGATTACACCTGCCCTTTGTGCGGCGTTGGCGCAGACCAATTCAAAAAGCAGTATAAAAACTAATGCAAATTACGTTTTGTTGAAAGAAAAAAATCCCGAGCAGTTGGCTGCTCGGGATTTTTCCTTGTGTATGTATGATAAAACGAAAAAGGCTTAGTTATTTACCAGCTCACCGCTGACGATATAAACAACCCACTCGGCCAAGTTGGTGGAATGGTCGCTCATACGCTCCAGATATTTTGCAATCATCAGCTGGTCAACACGCTGGCGAATTTCATCGGGATTTTGCTGCATGCGAGTGCACAGCTCCTCCACTACTTGCAAGAAATAATCGTCCTGCAGGTCATCTTGACCAATTACACCGCGTGCCTGCTCCTCATTCAAATCCACAAATGCGGTTACGGTGCTGTTCACCATGGATTTCATCAGGCTGAACATCTTCTCCATTTGGGTGGGCAGTTCTACGCGGGGCTTGTTGGATAGTTGAATCACATACTCCGAAATGTCACTGCAATGGTCTGCAATGCGCTCCAAATCTGCAATCATGCGCATAATGGAAGCAATGCGGCGCCAGTCGCCCGCAACAGGACTCTGGGTGATTACGAGATCCAGACAAGCCTGTTCAATGTTATGTTCCATCTGGTCAATGGCATCGTCGCCCTCGATAATTGCCTGCGCTGCTTTCACGTCCATCTTTTGCAGTGCTTTCCAGGTTTGGTCAATGGTATGCTCAATGGTCATACCCATCTGCTTTACCGAATCGTACAATGCTTGCAGTTCTTTGTTATAGTTGAGTCTTGTTGCCATAGAAAACTCCTCCCATTAGCCAAAACGGCCGGTGATGTATTCTTCTGTTTTCGGGTTTTTGGGGTTTGCAAACAGTTCACGGGTCGGGCCATACTCCACCAGAGTACCGGTTAGGAAGAATGCGGTTTGGTCCGAAATACGTGCAGCCTGCTGCATGTTGTGTGTAACAATTACAACAGTGTAGTTCTTTTTCAAATCGTCCATCAAGTCTTCAATGCGCAGGGTGCTGCCGGGGTCCAGTGCACTGGTGGGCTCATCCATCAGCAACACTTCGGGCTGTACCGCCAAAGCACGGGCAATGCACAAACGCTGCTGCTGACCACCGGAAAGGCCCATTGCACTCTTTTTCAAACGGTCCTTTACTTCGTCCCACAGGGCTGCACCGCGCAGGCTCTTTTCTACCAGCTCATCCAGCTCTGCCTTGTTGTGGTTACCATGCAAACGGGGGCCGTATGCAATGTTGTCGTAAATGCTCATGGGGAACGGGTTTGCCTTTTGGAACACCATGCCAATTTGACGGCGCAAAACGGTTACATCCACATCTTTATCCAAAATGTTTTTGCCGTGGAACAGCGCCTCGCCGGTAATGCGAACATTGGGCACCAGGTCGTTCATACGGTTCAAGGTTTTCAAAAAGGTGGATTTACCACAACCGGAAGGGCCAATCAAAGCAGTAATCTGCTTTTCGGGAATTTCAATGTTAATGCCTTTTAAAGCTTCGGACTCGCCATAATAAAGATGCAGGTCTTTTGCCTGCAGGATAGAAGACTGACTCATTTTACCTGCTCCTTACCATTTAAACTTTTCTGTGCAAAACGGGTTGCCATGTTGATGAGGAATACCAAAATCAACAGGATTGCAGCAATCGCAAACGCAACTTCAAACTCGCCGCGCTCGGATGCGTAGATGTACAGTGCCACCGAAAGAGTACCGCCGCCGCGGCTGTATGCGTCGATAATGTTGGATGCAATTACTGTTGCAGAACCTGCAGTAAACAGCAACGCAGCACTTTCGCCCACAATACGGCCCACTGCCAAAATGCAGCCGGTAATGATACCGCTTAAGCAGGAGGGCAGAATGATGGTACGAATCATGTACCATTTTGTAGCACCCAAACCCAAAGCACCTTCGCGGTAGCCGGCAGGCACTGTTTTCAGGCTTTCTTGTGTGGTACGAATAATGGTTGGTAAAATCATAATAACCAAAGTTAAGCTGCCTGACAAGAGGCTAACGCCCAATCCCAGTACCTGAACGAATACCAGCATACCAACCAGACCATAAATAATGCTGGGGATACCGGCCAATGTTTCGGTAGTAAACTCCACAATGGCAATAAAACGCTTGCTGGTCGCATATTCGGTCAGATAAATTGCAGCACCTACACCCAAGGGCAGCGCAATCAACAAGGTTAGTACAATCATGTACAGTGTATTCAAAATATTCGGTAAAATACCAACGGTGTTACGAATAATGCTGGGCTTTGTGCTTAACAGCTGCCAGCTGATGTGCGGCAAGCCACGTACAAAAATATATCCTAAAATTCCCACCAGAATTGCAACGGTAAGAATTGCGCTGCCGTAAACCAATGCTTTGCAAATATTACCCTTTAAGTTACGCTTTGCAGAATGGCTCACCGGTCTTCACCTCGTTTCAAAAAGGCATGCAATGCCCAGTTAATAAACATAATAAATACAAACAATACCAAGCCAATGCTGAACAGTGCCTGTTTTTGCAGGCTGCCGTCTGCAGCGTAGCTCATTTCGCTGGCCACAGCGGTGGTCAAGAAGCGAACACTCTTAAACAAACCGGGCATGTTGGCCACGTTGCCCGCTACCATCATAACAGCCATTGCCTCGCCCACTGCACGGCCTGCACCCAGTACAATACCGGCCACAATACCGCTTTTTGCGGCGGGAATGCTTACTTTAAAAACAGTTTCAATCCAAGTTGCACCCAAGCCAAGGCTTGCTTCCTCATATTCTTTGGGCACGGCACGCAGTGCGGTTTCGCTAACCGAGATAATGTTGGGCAGAACCATAATGGTCAATACCAAAATTGCACTCAGCAAGCAGCTGCCGCTTTTCAAGCCAAAAATGTCCATTACTGCCGGTACCAGAACAATCATACCGATCAAACCGTATACAACACTGGGGATACCTGCCAGCAGCTCAACCGCCGGGCGAACTGCCGCTGCTACCTTAGGGGGAGCCAGCTTAGACAGGAACACCGCGGTAAACACGCCTACGGGAACGCCCAGCAGCAACGCGCCAAACATGCCCCATACGCTGGTCATGATAAAGGGTAGAATACCAAACTCCGGCTCGCTTGCGGTGGATTTCCACACGGTTCCCAGCAAAAAGTCCACCGGTCCGATCTTAAGAATAGCAGGCAAACCTGCCCAAACCATGTATACAGTAATCAAAGCCACGGCTGCAATTGACACCATGCCGCAGACAAAGAACACGAGATTCATAATCTGTTCGATTCTCTGTTTCAGTTTCATCGCTTGTTCCTCTTTAGTTTTTTATCATACACACAAATCCGAAAAAATCCGCCAGAAATAACTCATAATCAGAGGGATTTCTGGCGGTTCGCCTAACATCGTTACTTCATTTCGCCGGCATGCCGACCTTACGAGTGTTGAGCGAAGGCATATAGCCCTCTTTTATACCATGGGCACTGCGCCGGCATTTTTGATCAGCTCAGCAGCTGCTTCGCTCAGAGCAAAATCATAAAAAGCCTTAGCCTGTGCACTCAGTTCTTCGCCTTCCTTGGTTACAAGCACAAAGGGACGCTGAATCTTGTAGCTGCCGTCTTTTACGGTTTCTTCGGAAGGTGCTATACCATCGATGGTTACAACCTTTACGCTATCGTCTACCGAAGCCAGAGAAATGTAGCCAAATGCATTGGGGTTTGCCTTAACAGCAGCCATAACTGCGCCGGTGCTGGTCAGCTCCTGCTCGTACTTGCAGGTATCGGCCACGCCAACAATGCTTTCAAAGCCATCGCGAGTACCGGAACCAGCCTCACGACCAACCAAAACAACGGGGGCATCGGGGCCGCCAACCTCGCTCCAGTTGGTGATTTCGCCGGTAGCCAGCTTTGCTACCTGCTCCATGCTCAGGTCAGATACGGTGTTGCTGCTGTTTACTACAACGGCAATGCCGTCCAGTGCAAAGGTGGTGCTTACCAGACCCTTTGCCAGCTCTTCCTCTTTCAGTGCACGGCTGGAAAGACCAATGTCCAAAGTGCCGTCTGCTGCGCCGGTGATGCCTGCGCCGCTTCCGGTGGGATCGTAGGTTACGTCTACGCCGGAATACTCTTCCATAAAGGCTTCGCCCAAGCCGCCAATTACCTTTTCAACGCTGGTAGAACCGCCGGTTGCTACGCCGCCCTTCAGGCTGGTGGTAGTTCCGCTGGCGGCACCGCTGGTGCTGTTAGCCTCGGTACCACCGCAAGCAACCAAACCGGCAGCCATTACACATGCCATTGCCATTGCAAAAAAACGCTTCATTTTCATCTTCACTACTCTCCCTTTCCAATCCCCATTGCTCAAGCTATTTGCTTGCAGCAATTTTTGTATCCGTTGATTTTGGATTTTTACTATCGTTACATGCTGTTGTTCAGCACTGTTATCATTATACCCATTCTTTTGAAAAATCCTCTTACATGGTTTTGTTAGGGTTTTGTTAAATCACGCCCCCTTTTGTAAAGAAATTTTACAAAAACAATGCTGCAACAATCGTGTTGACTGCATTAAAACCAAATTTTATAATGAACATAGTGCAACCTTTTTGGGTTGTCAAGCAAGCAGCAAACCATCCGTTTTATTATAAGGTTAAGGAGGTCCCCCCATGTTGGATATTACAATTACCCGAACCACCGCCCCCAAACAAAAGCCCGACGAAAATCATCTGGGCTTTGGGCATTTTTACACCGACCATATGTTTATTATGGACTATACTGCCGGGCAGGGCTGGCATTCGCCCCGCGTTGTTCCCTATCAGCCTTTGTTGCTGGACCCTGCCGCTATGGTATTCCATTATGCACAGGAAAGCTTTGAGGGCTTAAAGGCTTACCGCACCGCAGAAGGTCAGGTACAGCTGTTCCGCCCCAATAAAAATGCAGAACGCATGCAAAAAACCCACGAACGCCTCTGCATTCCCACCATTCCCGTGGAGGATTTTGTGCAGGCGGTAAAAGCACTGGTTTCTGTGGATGCCGACTGGGTTCCTTCTGCTCCCGGAACCAGCTTATATCTGCGCCCCTTTACCATTGCCACCGAAGCCCATTTGGGAGTAAAGCCCAGCGATGCTTATCAGTTTATTATCATCGCTTCTCCCTCCGGTGCTTATTACGCCGAAGGTTTGAACCCCGTAAAAATTTACGTAGAAGACGAATATGTGCGTGCAGCTCCCGGTGGCACAGGGGCCATTAAGTGTGGCGGCAACTATGCAGCCAGCCTTGCCGGCCAAACCAAAGCCCATGCCATGGGCTACAGCCAGGTACTTTGGCTGGACGGCATTGAACGCAAATATGTGGAAGAAGTAGGCAGCATGAACTGCTTTTTCAAAATCAACGGCGTAATTCGCACCGCCCCTTGCAGCGGTACGGTTTTGCCCGGCATTACCCGCATGAGCTGCATTGAGCTTTTGCGCGATTGGGGCTATACCGTGGACTGTGAAACCCGCCTTTCCATTCAAGAAGTTATGGAAGCGGCACAAAACGGCACCTTGGAAGAAATCTTCGGCACCGGAACCGCCGCCGTTGTAAGCCCGGTTGGTAAGCTTTACTACGAAGGCACCGAAATTACCGTAGGCAACAACGAAATCGGCCCTGTTACCCAGCGTTTGTACGATACCCTTACCGGTATTCAGTGGGGCACTTTACCGGACGAAAAGGGCTGGGTTGTAACAATTTGATTGCAATTCAACAAAACAGGCATCGAACAAGTTCGATGCCTGTTTTGTTGAATTGTCTAAATATTTGATTTGACAAAAATCATATGCTATGTTAAACTTTATATCTGTATATTAAGATAACTACATACTGAAAGGATTTATTTGATGAAACGCTTATCAGTATGGATTAAGCGCCTTATTATCACTGTTCTATTTTCGCTTTTCCTCTTTGTCTTACTGGCTTGTACCGATACTTATATAACATCCCGTTTAGAAAATCAGCTGTTTGATACTTTGAAAGATATATCTGCCCAAAATGCGTTGTTAATTCAAAGTAAAATCGCTGATCGTTTTGACCTTTTAACCGGAATCGCCAAAACATTTTCCGGCGATAAAGCAATCAATTATGTAGATGCATATACACAAACCAATCCGCTTTCCAACATGCTTAACTTTCGTGAATTGGGATTGGCCACACCCAACGGCATTGCTTACATGAGCTCGAATACGGTATTCAACATCAAACATCGTACCTATTTTCAAAAAAGCATCCAAGGTGAAAACTATGTAAGCGAACCCTTGATTGACATGCGCGACCAAACCGACATTAACGTATATAGTGTTCCTATATACGATTCTTCCAATAATGTAAAAGCAGTTTTGTTTGCCATGCACGACGCCGCTGACTTCCAAGACTGTTTGCGTGTTCCCTGTTTTGAAGGCAAAGGCTACACATATATTATCAATTCTTACGGTGATATCATCACCGATTCACCGTTGGTTTCTGTATCGGCTGATGCAATGACTAACATCAGTGATTTTATCTTTTTAGCACCCCAAAACGAAATTGCGGTTTCCACCATGCTGGATAACATGAAAAACAATGTGGCTGGACCTATCCAGTATACATTGGAAAGCGACCGTCACGCTTACATGACAAGCTTAAATATTAACGATTGGTGGCTGGTTACGGCAGTGCCCTCTTCTGTGCTAAAACAGCGCATTGCTTCTTTAACAACGGTAATTCATGCCATTGGCGTTATCTTTTTTATTGTAAGCGTTATCATTATGTTTTACATGCTGCTGCGTCACCAGCGCAATCAAAAGTATTTACAGCATATTGCTTATGTGGACTCTTTTACTGGTTTGCACAACAAACCATATTTAACCGAGCATTTTAAGTCGCTATGTAGCAAACACACTTCTAAACAAACCGCTCTCGTGGTATATAACATTCGTAAGTTTAAAAGCGTAAATGAAATTTACGGTACACAAGTTGGCAATAAAATCTTACAGAAATTTGCTGAAATTGTGCAAAAAAACATTGATACCACTTGTGAAGTTGCTATTCGCGATCACGCTGATGAATTTGCGGTTCTATACTATTACAATACGGTTGACCGCTTGCAGCAACGCATCCAACGGCTTATTGAATCCTCTAAGTATATTGAGTGCAACAACAACCAAATCCAGTTAAACTTGGCAGTTGGTGTTTATACGATTCATAACACAAATGATTCCTTTGAAAAAATCTACCACTGTGCCAATATTGCTGCTAAAAAGAACAAGCAAATCACGGCCGGTCAGGTAACGTATTACTCCGAGGAACTCAGCGAAATCGAGGCGCAACGCAAGCTATCGGAAGATGCCATTCGTACCGGCATTCAAAACAAGGAGTTCAAAGCCTGGCTTCAACCTAAGTACAACTGCATCACAAAAGAAATTATTGGCTGTGAAGCATTGGCCCGTTGGTACAAACCCGATGGCTCGGTTCTTACTCCCTTTCACTTTGTTCCATTAAGCGAAGAGCTTGGTATCATTTCAGAAATTGATGAATTGATTTTTGAAGATGTATGCCGCAACCTTTCCCAGTGGCTAAAACAAGGTTTGCCTTGCGTACCGGTTTCGGTCAACCTTTCTCGCGCTTATCTGGGAAATCCCAACTACCTTGACCACCTGCAAGAAATTATTCAGCGCTATGATATTCCAAATAAATACATTCATCTGGAAATTACCGAAAGTGCTATTATCGACAATGAGCATCTGCTCAATCAAATGATTGAAAAAATGCACAAATTGGGCTTTAAGGTTTTGCTGGATGATTTTGGCGTTGGCTATTCTTCGCTTACTTCCATTAACTCGCTGAACTTTGATGTGTTGAAAATCGACAAAAGTTTTGTGGATAGCATTGGTACCCAAACGGGCGATTGCATTGTTCAATACACCATTGCTTTGGGTCAAAATCTTGGCATGGAAATTGTGGCAGAGGGTGTAGAAACCCAAGCTCAATACGAATTTTTAAAGCAGCATGGCTGCCAGATTATTCAAGGCTACTATTTCTCCAAACCTTTGTCCCGTGAAGATTTTATACAGCTATTATGCTCCAGCAAAGATTTGTAAACAAAAAAGACCATTACCAATCGGTAATGGTCTTTTTTTATATCTTTTTCAATGCTGCCAAGAACAAATCTCGAATGGTTTCGTCCGGATAAGGTCCCAGCCGAGGAATATTGCAGGGGCTCAAAACACCGCCGGCCATATAAGAATGGCCACCGCCCACGCCCCAATCTTCCAATGCGCTGCGCACCCAATCTCCTGCGTGAATCTCCTTACGCTTACTGCGTACCGAAAATTTGACACCGTCTTCTCGGCAGCAATATACAACCGAAAGTTCAATTTCATCCAGCCCTAAAAAGAAATCCGAAATCATGGCAATCAGGTCATTGCTGCAAGCAAAATCAATTTGGGCAAAGCCGGCAACGCCGTACACCTTTAAATTTTCAATGGCATTGGCATACGCTTTTAAATCCTCAAACGCCATGGTATTGGATGTTACCTGCCGCAAGGCATCATCATCGTACAAGTCATTTAAAAAGCCCAGCATGGCAATGTCCAATTCGCTTACACCACGGGAAAACCGATGGGTATCTACCTGCATGCCATACAGCAATGCACTTGCAGTATCCCGGTCTGGCATTAGCCCCAACTGCTGAAAGTATTCTGCAACCAAAGAGGAACACGCACCCACGCATCTTATATCCTGAAAGTCATCTTGTGTTGCCGCAAAGGTGGGGTGATGGTCAACACAGGCCGACACTGCACCTTTTAATGGCGTTACATTGCCGTTTCCGCGCTGGCTATCTACACAAATTACCATTGCATCGCTTGGCAGCTGCCCCAAATCCGCAAGCGGCACTGCACAAATTTTAAAGGATTGTGTCATTTTTTTGCAGGCTCGTTTGTCCAGTTCCCCATCATAGCAAAGCGTTGCCTGTACTCCTTTTTGCTGCAACAACATACACAGACCGTGACCCGATGCTAAAGCGTCCGGATCAGGGTAATTGTGCGTTTGCACATATACCGGTCTACCTTGGCATAGCTTGAGCAACTGTTCTGCTTTTTTCAATCCCCTCACAATCCTTTCTTCTATTGCTGGGATTTATTGTAGCACAAATTCCTTTTTTCGCCTAGTATCTATGTATTTTGCTATATTTTCTTTGCTTTTTTGCCACATTTCTTTCTTCCATAATTTGATAATCATTTTCATATTGCCCCCATTGCTTGCTTATGCTATAATATGAAAACCATTATCAAATTGTTGCGAAAGGTCGGTATTTTTTTGCCTTCAAAAACACAATATCAAACCCGTCACAGGCAAGAATTGCTTGCCTATCTGCAATCCATGGCAGGGCAGCATGTAACCGCTGCCGGCATTGCACAATATTTTGAAACACAGGGCATTCGCATTGGCGTTGCTACCATCTACCGCCATTTAGACCGTATGGTTGCCGAGGGAATTGTCAACAAATATGTATTGGATAACACCAGCCCTGCCTGTTATGAATATCATGCCCCCACCGCAGAGCACACGAAATCCGGTTGCTTGCATCTAAAATGCGAATGCTGCAACGCCGTAATTCACCTGCCTTGTCACGAGCTGGCACAACTGCAACATCATCTGTTGCAACAATACCGCTTTGCTTTAGACGGAACCCGCACTGTTTTGTACGGTCTGTGCAAGAACTGCCGCAAGGATTCGGCACAATCTCTCGGTTCTGATTTTATCTAAAGGAGTTTTTATGAAAAGCCCCACCGTAAAACGCTGGCTTGCACTGTTTTTTTGTGCTGTTTTTATCTCCATTTCTGCGTTTTCTTCACTGTTTTTGATTCATGAAGTTCCGCATGTTTGTACCCACCAGCACTGCACCTTTTGCAGAGCAGAACACATCGCCAAGCGTTTTTTAACTTTAACCGCAACTGCCGGGGCCGGTGGTTTCTTGGTTGCCTTTTTGTTCGGATTATGCCGAATCCAAGGCATACCGCTAGCCGCTGCTTGCAGCACCAGCACCCTAATTTTGCAAAAAACACGAATGAATAATTAACACCTTCTTTGCATTATGAATCTAACATAATCTTTGGAGGTTTTTTATGAAAAAAAATATCGTATCTTTGTTTGTTGCCGCAGCTTGTGCTGCCGGCCTGTTTACTGCTTGCGGCTCTTCGTCCGCAACTAGTACAGTTGAACACAATTTAAGCGTGGTTTCCACCATCTTCCCTTCCTATGATTTTGCACGCCAGATTGCCGGCGATAACGCTAATGTTACCATGCTGTTGCATCCCGGTGCGGAAAGCCATTCCTACGAGCCCACCCCGCAAGACATTAAAACCATTCAAAACTGCGATTTGTTCATTTACACCGGCGGCGAAAACGATGTTTGGGTGGAGGAAATTTTAGAGTCTATGGGCGATAAAAAACCTGCCACCTTAAAAATGATGGACTGCGTGGAAACCGTTGCGGAGGAAATCGTGGAAGGTATGCAGGACAGCCACGACCACGAGGAAGACGCAGACGACCATGACCACGAGGACGAAATCGACGAACATACCCATGAAGACGAACTGGATGAGCACGTTTGGACTTCGCCCAAAAACAGCATGAAAATTGTGCAGGCAATCACCCAAGCCATGAGCGAAAAAGACCCCGAACATGCAGCTTTGTACCAAGAAAACTCCAACAACTACATTCAGCAGCTGGAGGACTTGGACGCCCGGCTGCGTGATGTTGTAGAAAACGCCGCACGCAAAACCGTTTTGTTTGGCGACCGCTTCCCCTTCCGCTATCTGGCTGACGAATACGGCTTGGACTATTACGCAGCCTTCAGCGGCTGTTCCACCGAAACCGAAGCCAGCGCTGCTACCGTTGCCTTTTTAACCAACAAGGTTACCGAACTGCAACTGCCTGTTGTGTTTATCATCGAGCTTTCCAACGGTAAAATTGCCGATTCCATCTGTGAGGCAACCGGTGCGCAAAAATTGACCCTGTATTCCTGCCATAACGTGACCAAAACACAGCTGGAAGAGGGCGAAACCTATCTTTCTTTGATGAATCAAAATGTGGAAAGCCTGCGCATTGCATTGAATTAGTTTGTAAAACCGAAAGGAGCACTTCCCTACTATGAGTTTAATCCAATGTAATCACCTCTCCTTTGCCTACGACGGAATTTTTGCGGCAAAAGACCTTAATTTTACCGTAAATTCCGGCGACTATCTTTGCATTGTGGGTGAAAACGGTGCCGGAAAAAGCACCTTGATGAAAGGTCTACTGCGCCTGAAAAAACCGGCTTCGGGCTCCATTGTCTATTCCGATGGACTGACTGCACAGCAAATTGGGTATTTACCCCAGCAAACCGCTGTACAAAAGGATTTTCCCGCCAGTGTTTACGAGGTGGTTCTTTCCGGCTGCTTGAACCAGCTGGGTATCTTGCCCTTTTACGGGAAAGCGCAAAAACAAGCCGCTTTGCATCGCATGGAGCAGCTGGGAATCTCTCACCTAAAGCACAAATGCTACCGTGAACTTTCCGGCGGTCAGCAGCAGCGGGTTTTGTTGGCCCGTGCCTTGTGTGCCACCCAATCCTTGGTGTTGTTGGACGAACCCGCCGCCGGGTTAGACCCGGTGGTCACCCAAGAAATGTACGAACTGGTGCATAAAATCAACCAGGAGTTAGGCATTACCGTTATTATGGTATCTCACGATATCCGCTGTGCGGTTCGCTATGCCAAAACCATTTTGCACTTACAGCAGGAACAGCTGTTCTTTGGCACCGTGGAAGCGTACCAAAACAGCGAGGTAGGCCGTAAATTTTTAGGAGGTGGCACAAATGCTTGATTTACTGCGTGAAATTTTTTCTTACCCCTTTATGGTTCGGGCGTTTGTGGTTGGTACATTGGTTGCCCTTTGCGCTTCCCTGCTTGGTGTTAGCCTTGTGTTAAAACGCTATTCCATGATTGGCGACGGCCTTTCTCATGTGGGCTTTGGTGCGCTTGCCATTGCCACTGCGCTGAACGCCGCTCCTCTTGCGGTGTCCATTCCCATTGTGGTGGTTGCTGCGTTCTTGCTGCTGCGCATTAGCGAAAGCAGCAAAATCAAAGGCGATGCTGCCATTGCATTGATTTCCACCGGTGCCCTTGCGGTTGGCATTATGATTGTATCCATGACCACCGGCATGAACACCGATGTTTGCAACTATCTGTTCGGCAGCATTTTGGGTATGTCCAAAAGCGATGTGCGGTTAAGTATTGGCTTGTGCATTGTGGTACTGGTTCTGTTTGCGCTGTTCTATCACCGCATTTTTGCCGTTACCTTTGACGAAACCTTTGCCCGTGCAACCGGAACCAATGCGGGACTTTACAACATGCTGATTGCACTGTTAACCGCACTGGTTATTGTATTGGGCATGCGTATGATGGGTTCTTTGCTGATTTCCAGCCTGATTGTATTCCCTTCCTTAACCTCTATGCGGTTGTGCAAAAGCTTTAAGGCGGTTATTTTGAACTCTGCTGTAATCTCCATTGTTTGTTTGTGGGTTGGCTTGGTGATTTCTTATGTATACGCAACCCCCACCGGAGCCAGCATTGTCATCTGCAACATTTGTATTTTTGTCATCTACTGGCTGATTCAATTGGCGAAAGGAGCTTTTTTGCGTGAAAAATAATCGCTTGCTTGTTGTTCTTTGTGCAGCGTTGTGCCTATCGCTGTGTGCCTGTTCCGACAAGGACGCTTCTTCCTCGGCTGCACCCAGTACTTCTGTTTCGGCCCCCGCTGCTTCCTCGGCGGTATCTTCGGCGGCTTCTTCCAATACATCCACCGATGACTCCGCCATTGAAATTAGCGAAAAGATGTTTTTAACCCAAATTGATGACATCTACTTTAATTTTGATTTGTACGAGGGCAAAACCGTGGTGGTAGAAGGCATGTACAACAACTTCTACGCAGTGGACGGCGAAACCTTATTCCCGGTTGTTTATCGCCGTGGCCCGGGCTGCTGCGGAAATGACGGTTGGGGCGGTTTTTACCTGAGTTATGACGGTACTTTTCCCGAAACCGACGAATGGATTCGTGTTACCGGAACCCCTGTAATTAAAACCGATGAATTGGGCTTTCAGATGTTATTTCTAGAGGTTTCTTCCTTGGAAGTTAAGGAAGAACGCGGTGCTGAATTTGTTAGCCAATAACAAAAAGAGCTGCTTGCAATGCAAGCAGCTCTTTTTTTAGTTTTGACGAAAACGGGACAAAAAGTCTTTGGTACGCTCGTTTTGTGGATTGCCAAACAAATCGGCAGGGTTGCCCTCTTCGCAAATGTAACCATCTGCCATAAAGACCACATGGTTGCTTACATCGCGGGCAAAGGCCATTTCGTGGGTTACCACAATCATCGTCATGCCTTCCGCAGCCAGATTTTGCATAACCGCCAACACCTCACCCACCATTTCGGGGTCCAGTGCGCTGGTGGGTTCGTCAAACAGCAGCAGTTCCGGTTCCATTGCCAGCGCACGGGCAATGGCAACACGCTGTTGCTGACCGCCCGAAAGCTGACGGGGCCGTGCATTGATGTACTCGGCCATACCAACCTTTTGCAGATAGGTCATGGCCTTTTGCCGTGCGGTTTCCTTATCACGCCGCAGCACTTTTTCCTGCCCTACCATACAGTTTTGCAAAACGGTCATATTGCTGAACAGGTTGAAGGATTGGAATACCATGCCCACCTTGCTGCGGTATGCCGGAATGTTCATGGTTTTTTCGATGTTCTGGCCATGAAATAAGATATCGCCGCTTGTGGGTGTTTCCAGCAGGTTTAAGCAGCGCAGCAGGGTGGATTTACCACTGCCCGAAGGGCCGATGATGGTGGTTACATCACCCTTTTTTACGGTAAAATTAATATCCTTTAAAATCTCACGGGGGCCAAAGCTCTTGCTCAGATGCTGTACCTCCACAATGGTACGATTGTTATCGCTCATGTTAATGCTCCCCTTTCATTTCCAAATCCAAATTTCCTGTTTTGGGCTGCTTGCTGTCGGTATGGCGCGGTGCGTTCAAACCGCCGGTTTGCTTTACCAGTGCATACTCGGATTCGCCATCCATTCTGCGCTCTATAAAACGCAAAATAGCAGAGCAAATCAGTGTCATTGCCAGATAGATTCCCATTTCAATTACTGCCGAGGGGAAGTAGGCATAGGTTGCACCTACAACGCCCTTATGTACCGAGAACAGCTCGGCCACGCCAATGATAAACAGCACCGAAGTATCTTTGATGTTGATAATCAGGTTGTTGCCCACCTGCGGCATGATGTTGCGCAGCGCCTGGGGCAGAATAACGTTTGTCATGGTTTGTACATGGGTCATACCAATGGCTTTTGCGCCTTCGGTTTGGCCCACCGGAATGGACAAGATACCGCCGCGAACCGACTCTGCCATATAAGCACCGGTATTGACCGAAACAATAATCAAAGCGGCACTCCACATATTCAAGTTGATGTTAAACAAGAAGGCTGCACCGTAGAAAATCAGCACCGCCTGCAAAATCATGGGTGTACCACGGAAAATTTCCACATAAATCCGCAAGATGCCCCGTGCCAGCAGCAAGCCGATTTTTTTGCATACACCGTCCTGCTTTTCACAGGGAATGGTTTGAATGATACCGCAAACCAAACCAATCAAGCAACCAATAGCGGTACAAATCACAGCAATTACCACGGTGATGCCTGCACCTTTTGCATAACTATCGCCGTAATTTTGCAGCAGGTAACCAATCTGTGCCAAAAAGCCCTGGGGCAATCCGCTGGACAGGGGCTGCACTGCAATGGCTTCGTCCATCAGGTTGTTGAAATCATCCACGGTCATGGTGTTCAGCACACCGTTAATGGCATCTTTCAGTTGGGTATTTCCCTTTTGTACCGAAATGCCGATGTTCACATCTTCACTGGATACCACAAAGTTATCGTCGGTATCGGTGAAATCCAGCAGCACAAAATCGTTGTAGGCATTCAGTGCTGCTTTTGCGGTGGGGATGTCGGTTACAATCAGATTTACACGACCGGTTTCCAATGCCATAAGCATGGCAGGGGCCGATTCCTGCGCCGTTAAAATATTGCCGTCTGCAATTTGGGGCAGGCAGCTGTCGTACCAAATAGTGCCCAGCTGGCTGGTGGCGGTGGCTCCTGCCAAATCCGAAAGACCTTGCGCCTGTGCGTAGGGGCTATCCACACGGGTTAAGCCCACAATGGAGGCATAAAAATAGGGGGCGGTGAAATCAACCGATTCCAAGCGATCGCTGGTGATGGACTGGCCCGCAATAACACAGTCCACTGTGCCGCTTTGCACTGCCGGAACCAGAGAATCCCAGTCCAGTCGCACAATTTCTAAGTCCATGCCCAATTCTTCGGCAATCTTTTTTGCCATCATTACATCGTAGCCGTTTGCATAGTCGCTGCTGTCCTTAATAGGAACTGCGCCGTTGGAATCGTCGGGCTGTGTCCAGTTATAGGGTGCATACGCACATTCCATTGCTACGGTTAGCGTGTTGTCATGCAGTGCATCCGCCGCATCGGCTGCATGTGCGGTTACGCCGCCGCAAATTAAGCTGGTTGTCAACAGCAGGGCTGTAATAAGCCCCAAAATCCTCTTCATACTTTGTTACTCCCTTTTCTTTAATGATTGAAAATCCTATGCTTTTGCCGCAAAAAAACGTGGCCGCTTTCCCAGCTTCGGAAAGCGACCACGTTGAAAAAACAATAAAATTACAGAAAGAATCTGCCTAATTTAGGCATAGCCCAAACGCCTGCCTTTGTTTTTCCGGATAGCGCTTCACGAAACATATCGTGACAGTCCGGCGGATATTCTCCGACGACCCAGGCAAAGCAATGCAGACACATCTGCTTCCCTTCGGCGGTTTCCCCTTTCCTGCACAGCGGGTGTCTGCCCATTGCTGTGCGGTACTTTTGAAGACCGCGCCTCTACCACATAAGATTTACTTGTTCTACATGTTACTATCTTTTTTTTGCTCTGTCAATCCCTTTTTTCAGAAATTTCAGAGCTTGTTTTGCTTTTTTAACTTACACTTGTGTGTATGCCTTTAACAACTCCCAAGTTGCCATCATGCCCTTTACATGGCTGCGCTCGTACCCATGGGATGCATATACACCTGCACCAATCAGGCCATGCTTTACGTCCCAACCGGCGCGCAATGCTGCTTCCGCATCCGAACCGTAATGGGGATATACGTCCACTGCAAAATCAATGCCTGCCGCCTGTGCCGCCGCAATCAATGCGCTTGTTACCTCATAGTGATAGGGGCCGCCGCTGTCCTTTGCACAGATGGAAACCTGATGCTCGGCACACTCCAATCCATCGCCTACACAGCCCATATCCACACTCAGCACCTCGCCCACATCGGCGGGAACCGAAGCGGCACCGCCATGGCCCACTTCTTCAAATACGGTAATATGCTGATAGATTTTGCGGGCGGGTTTTGCACCGCTCTCTTTCAAATAACGGGCATAGCCCAGCAGAATTGCCACACTGAGCTTATCGTCCAAAAAGCGACTTTTGATGTATCCGCTTTCGGTAATTACGGTGCGAGGCTCAAAGCAAACAATGTCCCCTGTCATAATGCCCAGTTCGGCGGTTTGCTCCTTGTTAAATGCCATTTCATCCAGTACCACTTCCATGGTATCCCAGCTGCGTTTGGTACCGTTGTAATCATCGTTTACATGAATGGAAGCATTGTTCAGCTGAAAGGTTCCGGTGTATACCTTGCCCAAACGGGTTACCACCCGCACATTTTCCGCCTCGGCATTGTTGGGGTTCATGCCGCCCAGCGGTGTAACACGCAGCCGGCCGTTCGATTTGATTTCCGCCACCATGCCGCCCAAGGTGTCCAGATGTGCTTCCATCTGCAAGGCATTTTCCGGCTGGCTTCCATCGCCTTCGCTGATGCAAACAAACAGGCCACCTTTGCGGGTTACTTGCGGCTGATAGCCCAATGCCTCGTATTCCTTAACCAGATAGTCCACCGCATGCTTGGTGTATCCGGTGGGGCTATCGATTGCCAGGATATTTTTCAAATGATGCAACATATATTCCTGATGGTTCATCACAGATTCGCTCCTTTGCTATTCGTTTGAATTGTTGTGCTTATTATACCGTTTGTCTGCCTGCTTTGCAAAGAATTCGTTGTGTTTTTTGTTTTCTTTACAAATCTTAAGCTTATCTAAAGAACAAGCAAAGATTTGTACGGTACACTAAACACATCTTAGTTGTAACATATTACACAGACAAAGGAGCATCTGTTATGTCGATTCATCTTCTTTCCCTTTTGAGCAAACATAAAAAGCTAGTGGCAGCGGGTCTTGTGGGTGTTACCGCCGCCGGTATTATTTATTGGAACATTCATCGTGTGCGCACTGCTGCCCTTTCCGACAGCGAAGATTTGTCCTATGCGCGCACCGTTTTTCTGCAAAAAGGTAATTTGAATGAATCGGTCAACGTGTCCGGTTTGGTACAAAGTGCCGAGGTTTCCTCGGTTACCACCGCATTAACCAGCAAGGTTACGGCGGTAAATGTAAAGGTAGGCGACCAGGTAAACAAAGGCGATGTGATCTGCACATTGGATGATTCGGATATCCGCAAATCCATTCAGGACAAACAAAAAGAGTTAAACGACCAAAAGCAAACCTTACAAGACGCTTACAACAAAGCATTGGAACAGGTTAACGCCGCCAAAAATGCAAAAACCACCGAACAAAACAATCAAAACACCCTGCTGCAGGCCGCACGCAATGCACGGGATGCCGCTACCGCTGCAGTGGACAACGTAACCCCTGCCTATAACACCGCAAAGGCCAATTACGACACCATGATGAAAGCGGTATCCGGCGCACAAAACGAGGCGGACACTGCCGCCGCCAATCGTCAGAACGCCTACAATGCGTGGATTGCCGCAGGCGGTGCAACCAGCGGTGCCGAGTACGACGCTTACCAAGCAGCCGACGAACTGCTGAACCAAAAAAACGAGGCACTTGCCAACGCCCGTACCCTATATGATTATGATTCCTATGCAGCCGCTTACGAGCAGGCAAAGCAAGCCTACGATGCCGCCGTTGCTGCTAAAAACGAAGCACAAGGCAACTATGACCAAGCACAAAACGCAGCCAACCAAGCATTAGACGCCTGCGACACCACCATTAACACCGCCGTTTCTGCCCTGCAAGATGCAGACAAGGCCCTGAAAAAAGGAGTGGATGACAGTTCCTTAAAAGAGCTGGAAAAAAGCTTGGACGATACCGTTCTAAAGGCCGAAACAAGCGGCAAAGTTACCGATTTAAAGGTAAACGTGGGCAGCCTGTGCAAAGGCGATGTTGCCACCATTCAGTCCACCGATCAGTTGATTGTGGCGGTTACCATTCCCGAATATGCCATTGAAAAAGTACAGGTTGGCATGCCCGTCAACATCACCAGCGATGCCTCCAGCACCCCTTTAACCGGTAAAGTATCCCGCATCTCCCCCACTGCGACCACCGGCGACGGTACCGGAAGTTCCAACGGATTTTCTGCCGACATCAGCATTGACCAGCCCAACGGTATCTTTATCGGCAGCAAGGCAAAGGCCGAAATTGTGGTTTCTTCCAAGTCGGATGTATATTCCGTTCCTCTGGATGCAGTAGGTCAAAACGACAACGGGCAAGACATCATTTTTATAAAGCAAGCCGACAATACCTTTGCACCGGTTGTGGTTACCATCGGCAGCAAAAACGATTACTCAGTGGAAATCAGCGGCAGTGATTTAACCGATGATGCCGAGGTTTTGGCCGATGCCACCTTGGAAAATGTAAGCGGTGACCCTGCCCTTGCTGCCAGCTCCGCAGCCAGCACTGCTGCAGAAGGTGAGGTTCCCAATGATGAACTTGGATAAACGCACCCCCATTATTCAGATGCACAACATTGTTAAAACCTATAACATCGGTAAGGAGAACGAGTTGGAAATCCTGCACGGCATTGACCTTACCGTTTACGCCGGTGAATTTGTGGCCATTGTGGGCGAATCCGGTTCCGGCAAATCCACCCTAATGAATATCATCGGCGTTTTGGACAAGCCCACCTCCGGCGAATATTTTTTAGACGGTGTCAACGTACAAAAGGCCTCGCCCGATGAGATGAGCGATGTTCGCAATCAAAAAATCGGATTTGTATTTCAAAACTTTAACCTGATTGGACGCACCACTGCACAAAAAAATGTGGAACTGCCTATGCTGTATGCCGGCGCAAGCCGCCAAGCCCGTGCAAAACGTGCTCAAGCCCTGCTGGAAATGGTGGGTATGGGCGAACGGCGCAACCATCAGCCCAACGAGCTTTCGGGAGGTCAAAAACAACGTGTTGCCATTGCCCGCAGCTTAATCAACGACCCTTCTATTCTTTTGGCAGACGAGCCAACCGGTGCCCTTGATTCCGAAACCAGCCGCCATGTTATGGACATTTTTCATCGGCTGCACCAAGAACAGGGCAAAACCATTGTACTGATCACCCACAGTCAGGAACTGGCGGCGGAATGTCCGCGCATTATCACCCTGCGGGACGGCCGCATTATCTCGGATCAAAAAGGCGGTGTAGCCCATGTCGATTTTTGAAAACATTCATCTTGCATTTACCAGTCTGCGGGCAAACAAGCTGCGCTCTTTGCTCACCATGCTTGGCATTATCATTGGCATTGGCTCTGTCATTGCCATTACCACGGTGGGCGATTCCCTTTCCGGCTCCATTACAAAAGAAATGGACGGCTTTGGCGCTCGCAACGTAACCCTAACCGTAACCCAAAAAGATGACCCCTTTGCCAATGGTACCGCCTTTGATTTAAGCAGCGACGATTTTAACGCCATACTGGACAATTTTGAATACAAAGAGCCCAGTTCGGATGATTTCATCACCGATGAAATGCTGAACGAGTATTCCCAAAAATTCAAAGACCAGCTGGAAACCGTTGCGGTAAGCAATGATTTGGGCAGTATTTCTGCCACCAACGGCCGTTACAAAGCCGGCGGTTCTTTGATTGGCTGCAACCCCGGCAAGGCTGCCATCGACAAGTTACAGATGCTGAGCGGCCGCTTTATTACCGACAAGGATAACCAAGACCTGCGCGCCATTGCCGTGGTGAGCGATTTGTTTGTTCAGCAATACTTTGGCGGTAAACTTACCGCCGAGCAAGCACTGGGTCAAAGTTTTGAAACCGACCTTTCGGGAACACCCTTAAAATTCTATATCGCAGGCGTTTACCAATACAAAGAGGCCGATGGTTCGGTGCCCACCTCAAAAAAACAGGATACTAACGTATACATTCCCATTGCAAGCGGCAACCAACTGCTGCAAAAAAGCAACGGATACCAAACCGTTACCCTGCAATCCAAATCCGATGTGGACAATCAAGTATTTATGGATCGCACCCGCTCCTTTTTCAATAGCTTTTACGCACGCAATCCCAACTTCACCGTATCCGTCAGCAGCATGGAAGATATGATGAAATCCGTTACCAAGATGACCCAATCCGTTCAGCTGGGCATCAGTGCCATTGCAGGCATCTCGCTGCTGGTGGGTGGCATTGGCGTTATGAACATCATGATGGTATCGGTTACCGAGCGCACCCGCGAAATTGGCATTCGCATGGCACTGGGTGCAAAAAGCCGTGTAATTCTGTTCCAATTTATTGTGGAAGCCATGATTATCTGCATGATTGGTGGCCTAATTGGCGTTGGGCTTGGCGTCGGTTTGGGCAGCTTGGGTGCAACACTGATGCACTACCCAGCAAAGCCTTCTATGGTTTCAGCACTGGTTGCTGTTTTGTTCTCGATGGGCATTGGCGTATTTTTTGGTTATTATCCCGCCAAACGCGCCGCCCGTTTGGACCCCATTGAAGCACTGCGGTATGAATAAGATTTTCTTTGCGCTTTGCCTGCAATCCGTTGTAAAATATAGACATGGCCCAACGGGCACCACTATCCTGGGAGGTACCATACATGAATCATACGATTCTCATTGCCGAAGATGATCAGGACATCACCGAGCTGGTCAAGCTATATTTGGAAAGCAGCGGTTATCGGGTGATTACCGCTGCCGACGGTGCGGCTGCCTATGAACTGATTCAAACCGAATCCATTGACCTTGCGGTTTTAGACATTATGATGCCCCGTATGAATGGCTATGAACTAACCAAAGCCATTCGCAGCCGAAGCAACATGCCCATTTTGATTTTGTCTGCCAAAAATACCGACAATGACAAAATCCTTGGGTTGGAGCTTGGGGCAGACGATTACCTGACTAAGCCCTTTAATCCCTTGGAAATTATTGCACGGGTTAAGGCAAATCTACGCAGATTTTACGAGTTGAACCCCAGCAGCACCCCTGCCGATTCGGACTCTTTGCTGACCGTTGGCAGCCTTACCTTAGACACCGCTGCACTGACCCTTACCAAAAACGGAACCCCCATTGCACTAACCCCCACCGAGTATAAAATTTTAGCCTGTTTAATGAAAGCACCCGGGCGCATTTTTACCAAAGTACAGCTTTACGAGGCGGTAAACGGTGCCTATTTTGAAAGCGACGAAAATACCATGATGGTACACATTTCAAAATTGCGGGACAAAGTGGAAGATGACCCGAAAAACCCCTGCTTAATTAAAACTGTGAGAGGACTGGGATATAAAATTGAAGCTGTGGAAAAACTTTAAGGGCAGCTATTTCACAACGCTTCTGCGGTCGTTTATAGCATTTACCCTTTTATTAGTCATTGCGGCAGGCCTTATGTTAGGCTTTGTAATTACCGAAAGCACCAATTCCCTTACCACCTTGCCGGACCGTGATCTCAGCGAATATACCTCGCTGCTTACTTCCGGCCAATACACGCGTTTTCCCATTCGCAAACTACTTGGCCCACAGGGTTACATTGCGGTTGTAACCCAACAGGGCGAAGTAGTATTTACCAGCAATTCTTCTGTTACCTCATTTTCACAGGAAACGCTGGGCTGCATTCCCATCTATGCGTATCATTCTTATCCTATTGTTACCAGCTTTCGCGATGAATACGGCATGCCCCTTACCCTAATTTCACGCAGTAACTGGGACGAAAACAACGAGCAACCGCCCCAAACCATTGCCTTGCTGGACAGTGCCCGCAATCTGGTTTACGGTACATTACCGGTAAACGAAACCCAACTAAGCGAAGAAGCGTATGGCTATTTAACCCAGACACGCCCGGCAGGGTATTCCATTTGGAAGTTTGCTTTTTCCACGGAAGATGGAGAGTCTTTGTGGCTAATCTTATACGAGCAAAACATGCGCATTGAAGAGTATTCGCAAATTGACAGTCTGTGGAATCACACCGTTGCGCTGTTTGTTGTTTTGTACATCACCATTGTGGTGATCATGTCTTTCTTGCTTTTCCATAAAGTGCGCCGTCCTTTGGATATTTTGCGGCAAGGACTTACCTCGTTAACCGAAAACCATCCCACCAAACCCATTGAATACCACGGGCCCCGCGAGTTTGAAGAGATTTGCAATACATTCAATCAGATGACAGAACGCCTGGCGCAGAGTGAAGAACAACGACAAGCTTTGGAATCTGGGCGACAAAAGATGCTGGCAGACATTTCCCACGACTTAAAAACCCCCATTACGGTCATTCAAGGGTACGCCAAAGCCATTCACGACGGTGTAATTCCGCCCGAAAAGACACCGCAGTATCTGGATATTATCTATCAAAAATCCATTGGATTAACCGACCTAATAAACGCTTTTTATGAGTACAGCAAACTGGAACATCCGGATTTCACCATTGCCCCCAGTCGTTTGGATTTGTGCGAATTTGCCCGGGAATATCTTGCCTTAAAGTACACCGAGCTGGAGGTATCAGGCTTTACGTTGGACATCGACATTCCCGAAACACCCGTTTGGTGTATGTTAGATCGTACCTGCTTTGTACGTGTGTTTGAAAACATTCTCTCCAATGCAGTCAAGCACAATCCCCCCAAGACCATTTTGCATTTTTCCATTACAACAACCGACACAACCGCCACCATTCTTCTGGCGGATAACGGTGTGGGTATTCCCCCGGAAATTGCCAACCATATTTTTGAACCCTTTGTGGTGGGCGATGAATCCCGCAACACCAAGCAGGGCTCCGGTTTGGGGCTTGCCATTAGTAAAAAAATTGTACAAGCACACAAGGGCACCATTCGCCTGCTTGCGCCGGACGATACCTGGCATACCGTATTTGAAATTTGTTTGCCCCTTGCATAAGAAAAAAGGACAGCCCATAGGGCTGTCCTTTTTTTCTTTTATAAGAACTGCTGTTCCAACTGCTCCACCTGTTGCAGCCAAAGGGTTGCACAGGCATCGCTGGGCATGCGCCAATCTCCACGGGGCGAAAGACTTACCGTACCAACCTTGGGGCCATCCGGCAAACAGCTGCGTTTAAATTGCTGTGCAAAAAAGCGTTTGTAGAAATTCCGCAACCACTTGAGCAATACCCGATTGTCGTACCGATTTGCAAAGGCTTGCTGTGCCAGCCAGAAAATTTTATCCGGTGCAAAGCCCCAGCGCACGGCATAATACAAAAAGAAATCATGCAATTCATAGGGGCCTACAATTTCTTCGGTTTGTTGGGCAATTTCTCCGTTTTCCTGTGCAGGCAACAGCTCGGGACTAACGGGAGTATCCAGGATATCCTGCAATACTTCCTTTAGGTCTGCTTCACTTTCCTCTGCCACGGTTGCCACAATATGCCGTACCAATGTTTTGGGTACCGATGCATTTACCGCATACATGCTCATATGGTCGCCGTTATAGGTTGCCCAGCCCAGCGCCAGCTCGGAAAGGTCGCCGGTTCCGATGACCAAGCCGCCCAAGCGGTTTGCCAGATTCATCAGCACCAGTGTTCTCACACGGGCCTGGGTGTTTTCATAGGTTACATCCAAGCAGCTTTCCTGCTGCCCAATGTCCTTAAAGTTACTGCGCACGGTGTCTGCAATGTTTACCTGTTGCAGGCTTACGCCCAGTGCATCGCATAATTTTTCTGCATTGGAACGGGTGCGTTTTGTTGTGCCAAAACAGGGCATGGTTACTGCCACAATATCGGACAACGGTTTTCCCATAAGGATAAAGGCACGGCTCACCACCAACAGTGCCAGGGTGCTGTCCAATCCACCGGAAATGCCAATCACCGCTTTGCTTGCGTGGGTGTGTTCCATTCGCTTTTTTAAGCCCTGTGCCTGCATCTCCAAAATTGCTTCACAGCGGTTTGCACGTTCTGCATCCACGGCCGGCACAAAGGGGTTGGGCTCCACAGGCCGAACCGACTGCCACTGCACTTGTGTTGGCTGCATTTCAATGCAGGTATATTCGGCCGCATTCTGCAAAGCAAAAGAGGTGTTCTTGGTTCGCTCTGCTGCCAATCGCTGTACGTCCACTTCGGTAATTGCCATGCCATCTTGGAACAACTCGCTTTGTGCAAGCAGTGTTCCGTTTTCACAAATAATATTGTGCCCTGCAAATACCAAATCAGTGGTGGACTCACCCTGCCCTGCATCGGCATACAAATAACCGCACAGCAGCCGTGCCGACTGGCCTGCAATCAAGTTGCGGCGGTACTGCGCTTTGCCCACAATTTCATCACTGGCCGAAAGGTTCAGCACCAGTGTTGCGCCTGCCATGGCGTGGTGGGTGCTTGGCGGCAACGGTGCCCATAAATCCTCGCAAATTTCCACCGCAATCTTGCAGGCAGCATCTGCCGGGTGGCAAAACAGCAATTTTGTACCAAAGGGAACACGCTGCCCCAACAATGTAATGGTTGTGGTTTCCTGCGGTGCTGCTGTAAAACGGCGTGCTTCGTAAAATTCGTTGTAGTTTGGCAGATAGGTTTTGGGAACCACGCCCAATATTTTACCGCCCTGTACCACTGCTGCACAGTTGAACAACTTTCCATGCACCACCAGCGGCAAGCCAACGGCAAACAAAACAGACAACTGCTTGGTTTGTTCCAACACCATTTGCAGGGCATTCAATGCACCGTTTAACAGCACCGGCTGCAAAAACAAATCTTCACAGGTGTAACCGGTAAGCCCCAGTTCCGGCAAACACAACACTTCCACCCCTTGCTGTGCGGCATTTTGCACCACAGCAACGGTTTGCTGAGCATTGTAGGTGCAATCCGCCACCCGAATGGACGGTGTAGCACAGGCTGTTTTGATAAAACCAAATTGCATATTGTTTCTCTCCCTATCTTGTTGTTGCACACTCTTTTGTTAGTATACCACGCTGTTCTGCAATTGAAAACAACCCGGCTTTTTCGTTGTTGCCAAGTGCGGTTTGGCGTGCTATACTGGTTAAAATTTTGGAACGGAGATGATGATTTATGGCGTTAATCAAGCACGAATTCCCCATTTTGGAATACGACAGCAACCGCTTGGCTGTGATTTCCCCTACCCATGAAAATTTACCGCTTACCTTGCCCAACAAGGCGGTATTTGCCTTTTTAGGCGATCACATTGATACATACGCCAAACTTCATAACAGCCGTATTGTCGCAACCTTTGAATCCTGTACCAAGCAATACCCGATTTACGTTACTGAGTACAACAACCAGCAAATCTGTTTGTGCCAAGCTCCCATGGGCTCTGCCGCAGCTACGCAAATTTTAGATTGGCTAATTGGCTATGGGGTAAAGGAAATTATTGCAACCGGCAGCTGTGGCGCTTTAACTCACTTACCGGAAAACACCTTTCTGGTTCCCACAAAAGCACTGCGAGATGAAGGCACTTCCTATCACTATCTACCGCCCTCCCGTTTTGTATACGCAGATTCTGTTGCTTGCAAAGCCATTGAGAAAACCCTTAGCGAAAACGGCATTGCATACATAGAATGCACCACCTGGACAACCGATGGATTTTATCGCGAAACCAAAGAGATGGTGGAATACCGTATTCAGGAAGGCTGCTCGGTTGTGGAAATGGAGTGTTCCGCCTTAATGGCATGCTGCCAATTTCGTGGTGTTCGGTTTGGTCAAATGCTTTTCACCGCTGACAGCCTAGCCGACACCCACAACTATCAAGAGCGTGGTTGGGGCAAGGAGTCCTGGTCTGTTGCACTTTCGCTGTGCCTGGAAGCGGCTTGCAATTTACCCTGATACCGCTTTCCTTACCACAAAAAAGAGTTGCCGAAAGATTCGGCAACTCTTTTTTGTTAAATTTTAAAATAGCCCTGTTCGCACAGCAGTTCCAAACAATAGTTTACCGCTTCATCATCAAACAAGTCTGCAAATTTTGCAGAGGTAACGGCAGCCTCCAGCGACAAATCCAAACGCCCCTTTTGCGCCAGCGATTCAAACCCCTCCGATACACCGCCACGGCGTACCTGTTCCTGCACACAGCGCACAGCACCCCGCTTTTGCAGCATATTCAAAAAATGCTCGGGGTTCCATCCACAAACCAATTTTGCCTCGTTTGCGTTTTTGGTTACCTGGGCTAAAAATTCCTGTTCCAACAATGTCATGTGTTTTCCCTCCTTTTATAAAGCAATAATGTCCAAATCATAGGGCACGTGCAAATCGCCTGTATAGAACTGTTTGCCCTCTGCGGTGTACAGCTCCTGCCGTTTTTCATAGGTTTTATCCTCGGTGTGCCACAGCACCACATGGGGCACCTGCAATGCTTGCGCCAATTCACAGGCCTCTTTTACCGTGCTGTGATTTTTCTCGTAGGGTTTAAACCGCTCACGGTCGGCATACAAACAGAATGCTTCACACAACAGCCAATCGCTGCCTTTTACATAGGATTCGCATACCGGGTTATAGGGTTCATCGCCTAAGCAGGTAATTTTCTGCCCCTCTTTCTCCGCGGTAAATCCATACTGGGGTGCTTTGGTGGAATGAATATCAAAAAAAGTAATCGTATGCCCCATAATTTCCTGCTTTTCGCCGTCGGTTACGCCATGCAGCTGAATCTGTGCATCCAGCAGCCGAACCAGCTTTTTGGTTAAGGTCAAGCTTGCCAAGGTGCGTATGGTATCCACCAATCCCTGATGGCACCAGATATGCAGCGAGTCATTATAGCTGCCGTCCAAGATCATGGTTCCGATTTTGCGAATCATCCAAACAACACCTAAAATATGGTCGGTGTGTTCATGGGTTACAATGATATGATGAATCTGCTTGGGATCAATTTTTGCATTTTGCAGCTGTACCAAAATGCCGTTGCCGCCGCCTGCATCTACTAGCAGCACCTCTTCTTTTTCATGCAGCGCAAAACAAGTGTTGTAACAACGCATTGCCATTGCATAGCCCGTGCCCAAAACCGTAAGTTTTTCCATTGCAATCTTCCTTTGATTTAATTTATTTAATTTTATGATACCTGTTCCTGCCAGTGCCGTCAATGTGGTAAAATCAATCTGTTACTTTATTTAGAAAGCAGGTATTTTTCATGGTACGTCCCATTGTAACCGATATCTTTTTATTAAACCGAAAAGCCGAACCCGCCACCCGCGATGATTTATCCATTGCACAGGATTTAATTGATACCCTGCACGCCAATGCAGAAGGCTGTGTGGGCTTAGCCGCCAACATGATTGGCTTTAACAAGCGCATGATTGTGGTTGACGACAACGGCACCACCTTGCTTATGATTAACCCCAAACTCACCCATCATTCCGCTGAAACTTACGAGGCAGAAGAGGGCTGTCTTTCTCACACCGGCACCAAGAAAACAATGCGCTATGTGGCCATTGAAGTGGAGTATCAGGATCTATCTTTCCGCACTCATCGCAAAATCTTTTCGGATTTTACCGCACAGATTATTCAGCATGAGCTGGATCACTGCGAAGGTATTTTGATTTAATCCCCCTTTGTTTTCCAGTCGTTTTGCTGTAAAATCCGTCATTTTTTTGTATAATTAGCGCATTTACAATCGTTTTTTATTTAACTTGTCATTTTTAAGCCCATTTTTTTATATTTCGTGTATAATGGGGTAAACGTAAAAAAGCAGGAGTGACTCAACGCTATGGCAATTCATGTTGTAAACGAAGCAAGACGCTGTTTAAATTGCAAAGTTCCCCAATGCCGCAAAGGCTGCCCCATTAACACGCCCATTCCCCAAATGATTGAATTGTTTTTGAATCAACAAATGGAACAAGCGGGCGACATGCTGTTTCACAACAATCCCTTGAGTGTTGTATGCTCTTTGGTATGTGACCACGAAAAACAGTGCGAGGGCCATTGTATCCTGGGCAAAAAAGGGGCTCCCGTTCATATTTCCAGCATCGAAAATTATATTTCCGATGCTTATCTGGATCGTTTGGATTTGGCTCGCGAGGCCGCCAAAGGCAAGCGTGTTGCCATTATCGGCAGCGGCCCTGCCGGTATTACCATTTCGGTGCTGCTGGCGCAAAAAGGCTACGACGTAACACTGTTTGAAAGCCGTGATAAAATCGGCGGTGTTTTGCGTTACGGCATCCCTGAATTCCGTCTGCCCAAGTCCATTTTAGACCGCTATAAAGATCAGCTGGTGAAACTGGGCATCAAGATTCGTCCCAACACCTCTATTGGCGGTGCACTCACAGTGGATGACCTTCAGCGTGACGGATACAAGGCAATCTTTATCGGCACCGGTGTATGGCGGCCCAAAAAGCTGGGCATCAAGGGCGAGAGTCTGGGCCATGTTCATTTTGCCATTGACTATCTGGTTAACCCGGATATTTACGATATGGGCGACCGCTTGGTTGTAATTGGTGCCGGCAACTCGGCCATGGACGTTGCCCGTACCGCACTGCGAAAAGGCGTAAAGCATGTTTCGGTATTCTGCCGCAGCCAACGCTCTTCCGCCAGCAACCGAGAGGTGGATTATGCCATTGCTGATGGTGTTGAATTCCTTTATGGCATGCGTCCCCTAGAAATTACGGATGAAGGCGTGCTGTACCAAAAGGCTGCCTTTGACGAAGAAGGCAATGTAACTGCCTTGAGCGAACCCGAACTGTTCCCTGCTTCCAGCGTGGTAATCTCCATTAGTCAAGGCCCCAAAAACAAAATCGTAAGCACCACCCAAGGCTTGGAAACCACCAGCCACGGTCTGCTTGCCACCGACGAACACGGCAACACCACGCGTCCGGGCGTTTTTGCCAGCGGCGATGTGGTTCTGGGTGCGCGCACCGTTGTAGAAGCAGTGCACTACTCCAAAGAAGTTGCAAACGCTATGGATGAATACCTGAAAACCGTTGAATAACCCGTAAACCAAACAGCCGCAAAGCAGATGCTTTGCGGCTGTTTTTCTTGCTTTTTCTCTCTTGACTTTGTTAATATATTGCGAACTGCGTTCCAATTTCTTGCACCCTTTTGCGAAAAGGTGTATCGTTACAGTAGATATCTTGACCGACACACCGTATTTTCCCATCACTGAATATAGGAGGCAATCAATATGGAACGTCCCAATATTGTTCTGATTATGACCGATGAAATGCGTGGCGATTGTATGGGAGTTGCGGGGCATCCCGATGTAAAAACGCCCTATTTGGATTCATTGGCAACCCAGGGCATCTATTTTCCCAATGCATACTCCGCCTGCCCTAGCTGTGTTCCGGCCCGTGCAACACTGCATACCGGCCTTTCTCCACGCCATACCGGTCGGGTAGGCTATCAAGACCGTGTGGACTGGAACTACGGCAGCACCATGGCAGGCGAGCTAAGCCGTGCCGGATATTATACCCAATGCGTTGGCAAAATGCATGTTCACCCTTTGCGCAACATGCTTGGATTCCACAATGTGGAACTGCATGATGGCTATCTGCACGAATACCGCTATCCCGATGTACCCTATAATGAAAACCAACAGGTTGCCGATGACTATTTTTATTGGCTCAAAAACGAAAAGGGCATTTCCTGCGATGCCAACGACACCGGCATGGATTGCAACGGCTGGGTTGCCCGCCCCTGGATTTACGAAGAAAAATATCATCCCACCAACTGGGTGGCTGACCGCAGCATTGACTTTTTGCGCCGCCGTGACCCACGCCAGCCATTTTTCTTAATGGCAAGTTTTGTGCGTCCACATGCCCCATACGATGCCCCACAATATTATTTTGATTTATACAAGGACAAACCATTGCGCGCTCCCTTTAAAGGCGATTGGGATAACGATGCCTTGCTGCAGGAATTGGGTGGCTTGTACAATAGCTGCACCGGCCCCAAAGACCCCGAGTTGATTCGTCAGCAACAAATAGGGTACTACGCTTGCATTACTCATGTGGACCACCAAATTGGCCGTATTCTGCAAGCATTGGTGGAGCATAAGCTTATGGATAATACCGTAATCTTGTTTACCTCTGACCACGGTGAAATGCTTTCGGACCACGGATGGTGCCGCAAATGCTTGCCCTATCGAGGCAGCGCAGGCATTCCCATGATTCTTTCCGGCCCGGAGCGCATTATCGGAACACGTAACCGTGTGGATTATTCTCTGGTGGAATTGCGTGATGTTATGCCCACCTGTTTGGACCTGGCCGGGGCAGCTATCCCTTCTCACCTGGATGGTCAAAGTATGCTGCATCCCATCAATCGGGAATATCTACACGGCGAGCATACCTTCCACTTTGACCATGCTTCCAACCAATTTATTGTTACTCCTACGGATAAATTCATCTGGTTTACCGAACAAAACCGTGAACAATACTTCGACTTAATCAAAGACCCCTACGAAACCCACAACGCCATTCACGATGCCGAATATCAATCTCGCATTGCCGAGCTTCGCTCTTTGTTGGCACAGCAGCTAAAAGACTCGGAAGAAGGTTATTCCGACGGCGTGCACCTGTTCAGCGGCTGTACACCCGTTGACTGCCTTTCCAACGCAACCTTACCAAATTGCTGATATAACCAAAAAAACACCGCCGATTGATAAGCAATCGGCGGTGTTTTTTATGCCTTAAATTCTTCCGGAACCTGATCGATTGTCTGCCAGGTTTCCATTGCTTTTTGCAGCGGCATTCCTTTTTCAACCGCATCTTTTCGCACGGCATTCACCGCTTGAATTTCCTTCATTTTTTGCCCTGTCAACTGATACCCCTTCATGGAAATCAAGGTCAATGTCCATGCAACCATGGGAACCGCACAGAACAACACAATAGTCAGACCTTTCATTCCCTTGGTATAGGGTGTATTCGCATCCGGTAATCCGTTTAATCCCACCAATACTACCGACAGGCCCACAATGGTCGTACTGAGTGAGGAAACCATTTTATCCACTAAACTAAACAGTGTGCCAATAATGCCCGGTATATAATTGCCGCTTCGGAAGGTTTCATAGTCAGAACAGTCTGCCACCATAGGAATGGACATATCCGCTGTGCTGTAATATGCACCATAACCAATGCCATAAAATACGATAAACAAAATCGTATATAGGTTAATGCTGCTAAGCGACAACACATTGCTTCCGCCGGGTTTCCATAACAGCAGCAACACCAACACCCCTGTATACATAATCAAGGCCAGTCTGGTAAACCGCACCAAAGTGGTTTTTTGCCCGTGCTTCTGCGATGTTTTTAGACCAATTAAAAAGAACGGAATCGAAAACAAATATCCAAACACATAAAATGGCAGATACAATCCGCCGTAATTGCCCATTAGCGAACCAAACAGCAAACATCCTACGGCTGTATTATTTGCAATGGAAAACGCCAATTTTGTACCGGCTCCGGCCACAACCAAACGCTGCAACTCGTGGTTGTTCTTTAAAATACTGATATACTCTTTTACCTTTACTTTCTCCTGCTTTTGACCGCCAACGCCATAAAACTCCGGGCGGTCTTTTTGCCAAATTCCAACCAAAGCCAAAACCGTAAGTGCAGCAGATAGAACAATGGCCAGCGGAATCAAAATATCAAAAAATTGTGTGCTGCCATATCCCACTTTGCTGCCAATCATTGCAGCCACTACCTGAATGGAACCCATGCCCACCAAAGATGCAATGGTATTAAAAATCGTAAAGGTTGGGCGCTGGTTTGGGTCGTTGGTAATACAGGTCTGACCCGAACGGGTACAGCTGGTTTGGAATGTATAGCCAATAATAAACATCAAATAAATGATAGTGTAAGCTGTATACCGCAGCCACATCATATCCTGCGGAATAATCCGAGTACCAAAGTACATCAGCAGCGAACTTAAAATCATGATACCATTGCCTAAAACGATATAAGGCCGAAACTTGCCAAACCGTCCGCTTGTTCGGTCAATCAACATGCCAATCACAGGGTCGGTAAAGGCATCCAGTACACGCATTACCGTAACCATAGACGTTGCAAATCCAATCACAAGCCCAAGAACTCCGGTAGCGTGATACATAATGTAATTCATGGTTAAAATGTAGTATACGTTTGTTGCGCCGTTGTTAAAGGGAAACAAGATCAGCTGATATAATTTTGCTCGATTCAATCGATCATGAGCCGGTTGATTTTCTTTTTTCATAAAACATCCCTTTCTAAATCCCTTTCTAAATCCCTTTCTAAAAAGATGCGTTTCAAAACGCGCCTATTCTATAACAACTTAAAAGTTTATTATATTTTTGCCGGCTTCCTCTTATTTGATACTAAGGTTGCTAACAAATTATGATTCGCTCTAGTTTAATAAGCTCCCTTAACAATAAAAAAGCGTTTGCAGCTTTGCAAACGCTTTTTTCTGGCGGAGAGTTAGGGATTTGAACCCTAGGTCGGTTTTACCCGACACGAAATTTCGAGTTTCGCACCTTCGACCACTCGGACAACTCTCCCTATTAAATTAGCGTTTTTATTATATCAAAATTATTTCTATTCGTCAATTTGAATTTTTTAAAATGTATATTATTTTATTTTCAAATAAATAATATCTTAACCAACAAATACACTATGTTTCATTTTGTTATTCTATTGCTTACATTTTAAATATTGACAATCATTCTTCGCAATGATATGCTTTAACTCAGTTAGTTACAATTAACTGGGTTAGCTATGGTGAACTCTGCTAACCAACCAATATATTCCTTCTATTTTTCGTTTGCACGAGGAGGCTTACTCTACTATGTATAAAAAAATGTTATCTGTTATTCTGGCAAGTATTGTCATCACACTGTCCGGTTGTTCTGTTAACGAGAACACTTCCACCGCACAAACCACTTCGGTTGTATCCCAAGCAAGCGCAGAGAGCGCAAGCGATTCCACTTCTGCCTTCCCCTTAACCATCTCTCATGCGTACGGTACTACCACTGTTACTTCTCAGCCCACCCGTATTGTTACGGTTGGTTGGTCCAACGAATCGCCTGTACTTGCTTTGGGTATTGTACCGGTTGGTGCGTCGGCAGCCAACTATGGTGCAGTAGGTGAGAACGGTTTGCTGCCTTGGGTTACGGATGCTTATGCACAGTTAGGAGAAAGCAATCCCGTAGTTTTCTATGATACCGACGGTTTGGACTTCGAAGCCATTTCCGATGCGCAACCGGATATCATTCTTGCTCCCTATTCTGGTTTAACACAAGAAGACTATGACACCTTAAGCCAAATTGCTCCTACCATTCCTTACAAAGAAAAGGCTTGGGCAACCTCTTGGCGTGAGCAAATGAGCGAAGTGGCACAAGCACTTGGCATGCAAAGCAAAGGCGACGCTATTGTGGAAGAGTGTGAGCAAATTCTCGCCGACACCATTGCAGCATATCCTGATTTAACCGGAAAAAATGCAGCTCTTTGCTGGATTAACGCCGCCGATATGAGCAGCTTTTATGTTTACACTCCTACCGATCCTCGCGGCTCTTATCTTGAGGATTTGGGATTCCATTTCCCGGAAAGTCTTGCCGCACTGGATGATGGAAACTCTTTTACCATCACCGTTAGTTCCGAATACATCGACGTTTTAAATGATCTTGATATCATTATCACTTACGGAGACCAAGAAACACTTACCGCCCTGCAAAACGACCCGCTTTTCTCTCAGGTTCCGGCCGTTCAAAAAGGCAATGTAGTTTTGCTGGATAGCACTTCTGAACTGGCTGCTGCCTGCAACCCCTCTGTTCTTTCCATTCAGTCCGGTATGTCAAACGAATATATGGCATATATTGATGCAACCTATAACAAATAATGTCGGAGCATCACCTTATGAATTACTCTGATTTGCTTTCAAAAAAAGTACGGTATATCGGCATTGCAATCGCTAGCATCGTTGTTTTATTCATTATTTGCTGTCTTTCGCTGGCACTAGGTGCCCGCAAACTTCCACTCGCTACCGTGTGGAATGCACTGTTTGCACCGCAGCATGTATCTGCTTTGGAAGCGTCCATTGTGCAGTCTCGAATTCCTCGAACAATATTTGGAGTATTAGCCGGAGGCGCCCTAGGCGTTTCCGGTGCTTTAATGCAAGTGGTTACACGCAACCCCATTGCCGACCCAAGCATTCTGGGTGTAAATACCGGTGCTTCTTTGTTTGTTGTAATTGGCCTGGCATGGTTTCAAATTAGCAGTGCCCAACAATATATCTGGCTGGCCATTCTTGGTGCTGGTATCACCTCCATTCTAGTTTATGGAATTGCAATGATTGGGCGTGGCGGTGCTACTCCTTTAAAGCTGGTATTATCCGGTGCGGCCGCTAGCACCGCACTTGGTTCCTTGCTAAGCACCATTTTGCTTCCCTCTGACTCTCATATTTTGGATCAATTTCGTTTTTGGCAAGTAGGAAGTATCGGTGGTGCCACATGGGATAGTATCCGCCTTATTTCCCCTTTCTTTCTTGTTGGTCTTTTCATTGCCATTGTAATTGCTCCACAATTAAACATTCTCACCCTTGGCGATGAAATGGCAACTTCCCTGGGCGTAAACACACAACGTACTCGCCTTTTGGCTGCCGCTGCTGCTGTTTTACTTTGTGGTGCAACAACAGCGCTTGCTGGCCCCATTGGTTTTGTAGGCTTAATGGTTCCGCATCTAGTAAAAATGCTGTTTGGTGCTGAATTAAAAATCGCTTTACCCTTTTCTGCAATATCAGGCGCATGCTTACTTCTTTTTTCTGATATTATTGGGCGTTTGATCGGTTTCCCCGGTGAAACAGAAGTTGGTATTATCACAGCTTTTTTGGGTGTTCCTGTTTTTATTGCAGTAATCCGAAAATCAAAGGTGAATGCCGTATGAATTTATTTCACAACAATAAACTTTTTCATGGATATCAAAAACGACAATTTCGCTGGCTTTCTATCTGCATTGTTCTGAGTCTATTGGTAATCATTTTGATGAGTGCATCAATGCTAATCGGAAACACCTATTATTCACCGTCTACCATTTTCCGAGTTCTTTGTGGAGAGCAGATTTCTGGTGCTACATTTGCTATTCTTACCTTGCGATTACCACGCACTCTAGCCGGATTTTTTTGTGGTGCCGCCTTTGGGTTAGCTGGATATATTTTTCAATCCCTTCTGCGCAATCCACTTGCTAGCCCGGATATTATCGGCGTTTCATCTGCAACAAGTACTGCAGCTGTATTTTGCACCCTTATTTTAGGTTTTACCGGAAATACCGTATCAATCATCTCTGTTTTATCCGGAATTCTGGTGGCTATCTTAATTTACCTTCTTTCCTATTCAAAAGGAAGTTTTTCACAAGGAAAAATGATTCTAATTGGAATCGGTATTCAAGCGATAACCCGTGCCTTAACCAATTACATGCTTACAAAAGCAGCTGAATTTGATGTACAAAGTACCATGCGATGGTTAAACGGAAGCTTAAACTCCATAAAGCTTGGTGATATTACCGTGCTAGCCGTTATTGTGTTTGGAATTGGAGCTTTACTATTGTTTTTTTCTTCCTCTTTAGAAATCATTCGTCTTGGAGAAGAAAAAGCTCTCACTCTGGGCATAAACTTAAAGCTCTTTTATTCATTGTCAATCGTCTGTGCGGTTATTTTAGTTGCGTTCTCAACCGCCATTTCAGGACCTATTGCCTCGGTAGCCTTTTTGTCCGGTCCCATTGCTACTCGGCTTTGCGGACATAATCGTTGCGGGCTATTGCCTTCCGCACTCGTTGGTGCAGTTCTCGTCCTGTCTTCCGATTTAATCGGACAAAACCTATTCCCTGTTCGCTATCCGGTTGGCGTTATAACAGGCATATTAGGTGCCCCCTATCTTATTTATTTACTGATTAAAATGAATCAAAAAGGAAGAAGAACATGACAATTCCACAGCATACATTATGTGCAAATAATCTGAGTACAGGCTATCCTAACCATACCGTTATTCAAGATTTAAACATTGCATTGCCTTCTAATAAAGTAAGCGTTATTATCGGTGGAAATGGCTGTGGAAAGTCTACTCTTTTAAAATCTTTTTGCCGTTTAGGAAAAGTATTAAATGGCAGCATTTTATTAGATGGGAAGCAAATCCATGAATATCACAGCAAAGAATTTGCGCAAAAACTTGGATTATTGCCTCAAACACCCGTGGTTCCAGAAGGTATTTCTGTCATTGATCTTGTTGCAAGAGGTCGTTTTCCCTACCAAAAATTTATGCAGCGCATGAACCATTCCGATTATGAAAAAATACAACAAGCGCTTGAAATCATGGGCATAAGCGATTTAGCAGATCGAAATATCGACGAGCTTTCTGGTGGTCAACGTCAACGAGTATGGATTGCACTTGCACTTGCTCAGGATTCTGATATTTTATTGCTTGACGAGCCCACTACGTATTTAGATATCGCCTATCAAGTGGAAATCCTCGAGATTATGAAAGAGTTAAATCGTAAAAAAGGCATCACGATTGCTATGGTCTTGCATGAAATCAATCTTGCTTGTCGTTATGCTGATCATTTATTTGCTATGAAAAACGGCAAACTTTTTGCCGAAGGATCTCCCAAAGATATTGTTACAGAAGATCTGATGCGAGAGGTTTTTGATCTAGAATCCAAAATTATTGAGGATCCTGTTTTTGGCACTCCCTTTGTAATTCCCATTGGTAAAAATCCAAACACATAAAGCTTACAATCTTAACCCTTATAAAAACTGCGGTAAACTTTAAATGTTTACCGCAGTTTTATTTTTCATAGTCTTAACTCAATATAATATAAATTCCATCAATCGAAAATAATAAAGGATCGTGCTGCTCCGCTTATTCTTTTTCATAAATCTTTTCCAATGGATGAATTTCAGAATATCTCGATCGCCATATTTTATATGCCGCAATTTACATCATTTAATCATTTTCTAACTTCTAAATTATATAGCACTAAAAAGATTAACCTTTCTCATCTTTTCAGTGCTCTGATATTTCAATAAAGTTATCAACACCAAGCACCCTTTCATGTTAACAACTTCTTTTCTTACACATAAGGGATTTTAGGTCGCTTC
>CALWNI010000005.1 GCA_944382775.1 uncultured Allofournierella sp. | reverse complement strand
CACATCCATCCCGGTGAGAACGTGGGCCGCGGCAGCGACGATACCCTGTTTGCTCTGGTAGATGGCCGCGTAAGCTTCGAGCGCGTAGGCCGTGACCGCAAAAAGGTCAGCGTTAAGCAGTAAGATGTTTCCAAAAAGCCAGGCCGATTTTGGCCTGGCTTTTTGCGTATCGGGGCATACTAAACAATGAACGTGTGAACTGGTTTAACAGCAAACCTTCAATTGGATACCCCAAAGGAGAAAAAATATGTCGATGTTTGTAGATGTGGCGAAGATTACCATTAAGGCAGGCAAGGGCGGCGATGGTGCAGTAAGCTTTCACCGCGAAAAGTTTGTTGCAGCCGGCGGTCCCGATGGCGGCGATGGCGGTCGTGGCGGCAACGTGGTGTTTGTAGCAGACGATAACCTGTCCACATTGATGGATTTTCGTTATAAACGTAAGTATGCAGCACAGCCGGGCGAAAACGGCGGTGCTTCTCGGTGCACCGGTAAAAATGCACCGGATTTGGTCATCAAGGTTCCCCGTGGCACCTTGATTAAAGACGCAAACAGTGGCTTGCTCATGGCGGATATTTCCGGCAACGAGCCTGTTATTGTGGCAAAGGGCGGCCGTGGAGGCTGGGGCAACAGCCATTTTGCGACCCCAACTCGTCAGATTCCCAAGTTTGCAAAACCCGGTTTGCCCGGCGAAGAATATGAAATTCGTCTGGAATTAAAGCTGATTGCCGATGTGGGCTTAATTGGTTTCCCCAACGTGGGCAAATCCACCCTGATTAGTGTAATCAGCGCAGCAAAACCCAAAATTGCAAACTACCACTTTACCACATTAAGCCCGGTTTTGGGTGTGGTTAAGGTTGGTCCCGAACAAAGCTTTGTGGCCGCAGATATTCCCGGTTTGATTGAGGGTGCAAGCGAGGGCATCGGCCTAGGCCATGACTTCCTGCGCCATGTAGAACGCTGCCGCCTGCTGCTGCATGTGGTGGATGTTTCCGGCTGCGAGGGCCGCGACCCCATCGAAGATTTTGAAAAAATCAATGCAGAGCTGAAGAACTTTAGCCCGGAATTGTCGGGCCGTCCTCAGATTGTACTGGGCAATAAGTGCGATATCGCAACCGAAGAGCAGATTGAAAGCTTTAAGGCATACATCGAAAAGCAGGGTCTGACCTTCCTGCCCATTTCTGCGGCAACCAATCAGGGCTTAAAGAGCTTGCCCGGTATGGTATGGGATCGTTTGCAAGAGCTGCCGCCCATTCAGGTATTTGAACCCAACTTTGTGCCCAATGCGGTGAACCCCAACGAGCGCAAATATACCATTGAGAAAACCGGCGAACATGAGTTTACCATCGATGCACCCTGGCTGGAGCGTATCTTGGCTGGCAGCGATGTGGATGACTACGAAAGCCTTCAGTATTTCCAGCGTCAGCTGGATGAGAGTGGTATTCTGCGCAACCTGGTAGCACAGGGCGTAGAGGAAGAAGATACCATTAAAATCGGTGAGTACGAATTTGATTATATCTTCTAAAAGGAGATACCGTTATGTTGTTTGAATCCAATCCGGAAATTGATGTTCGGGAACAATCGCCGTTAAACCTTGCCTTTGTGGGCGACGGTGTTTTTGAGCTGCTGGTGCGTCAGCGGCTGGTCGAGCGTTCTCGCTTGGCACCGGGCAAACTGCATGCAACTTGTGTGAAATATGTTTCGGCAAAGGGGCAAAACAAAGCCTTGGCGGTTATTCAAGACCATTTAACCGAACAGGAACAAGCTGTGTTGCGCCGCGGAAAAAATGCAAACAAAGCAACCGTGGCAAAACATGCAACAACGCAAGAATACCGTGCATCCACAGGGTTTGAAGCATTGTTTGGCTGGTTGTATCTAACAGGTCAAAATCAGCGTATCGAAGAATTATTTGAACTGTTGTGGCAGGGGTACGATCCCTTTGCCGCACCGGTTCAAGAATAAAAAAAGGCTGAGCCCAACAGAAATAACTTTCTGACGGTCTCAGCCTTTTTCATTCAAAAACGGATTGTGCCGTTCAAAACGGCAGAAATGCAGCCGTGATTACTTCGCGTTTTTTGCGCTGGTGGTTTTGCTGTTACGGGTGCAGTTGGTGCTGGATTTGGTAGAAGAATTGGTGGTTTCGTTTTTGGTGCTGTTCTTGCTGTTGCGAGCGTTTACGCTGTTTTTGGTGTTACGAGTTTCCATAGTGAAATTCTCCTTTCAAAATACAACAGGAACGGATGTTCTTTCGATGTCGTCCCTACATCCATAGTTTGTCCGTGTTGGGCACAAGTTATACAAAGGTGGTCGTATTATTTGCAATCAAAATATTTTGAAGAACGAGAAAAGGCGCTGCTGGGTGAGCGGTACCAAGAATATTATCAATATCCTGCCGAACAGGCAGCCCGTGGGGTAACTGTAAACACACTGCGCTGCACCCCCGAACAGTTTGCGGCACAAATTGATTTTGCAGTGAAAAAATCGCCGTTTTGTCCCCAGGCGTTTGTGGTGGAGCTGCCTGAGTTTAAACCGGGCAGACACCCCTATCACCATGCAGGTGTGTTCTATTCGCAAGAGCCTTCGGCAAGTGCACCTGCCGCTTTGCTGGATGTGCAGCCGGGCATGAAGGTATTGGATACCTGCGCCGCACCGGGTGGCAAAAGCAGCCAGCTTGCAGCGGCGTTGCAGGGTCAGGGCTTGCTGGTAAGCAACGAATATATGCCTGCCCGTGCCGAGATTTTGCGCTCCAATTTAGAGCGTATGGGCGTGTCCAATGCGGTGGTAACCAACAGTGATACCAAAGGCTTGGCAAAGGCATTCCCCGCCTTTTTTGACCGCATTCTGGTGGATGCGCCTTGCTCGGGAGAAGGCATGTTCCGCAAAGAGCCGCAAGCCATTGCACAGCACAACGAAGGGCTTGTGGCGCAATGTGCCGCCATTGGACATGACATCTTGGAAGATGCAGCCGAAATGCTGGCACCCGAAGGGGTTTTAGTATACTCCACCTGCACATTCTCGCCTGAAGAAAACGAACAGCAGATTGGTGCATTTTTAGCAAGACATCCGGAATTTGAACTGGTGGATGTGAATGTAGCTTTTGGAAGTGAGGGCGAAGCCAATCGCTGCGGAGAATATCCCTTGGATGTGTCCAAGGTAAGGCGGATTTGGCCGTTCCAAGGGGGCGAAGGCCATTTTATGGCAAAGCTCAAAAAGACCGCAGGAGAAAACGGCGAAAAATTTAAGCCGATGAAACCGGCAAAGCCCTGCACCGAGTGGGTGGATTTTGCAAAACAGTATTTTCCGCAATTAGTAGAGTGTGAAACGGTAAAGGCAGGGGAGTTGTTGCTGCTGTTGCCAAAACAGGCGTTTCCTGCCTTAAAGCTGCGTGTGTTACGGGCAGGCGTGGCGGCAGGAACAGTACAAAAAGGAAGATTTGTACCGGCACATCATCTGTTTACTGCCTATGGAACCCAATGCACCAACCAGGAGCAACTGACCTTGCAGGACCCTCGGGTTGCAGCATGGCTGCGTGGCGAAGAAATTGAAGCCGTTACCGCACAAAATGGCTGGTGCTGTGTTATGGTGGACGGGTTCCCCTTGGGGGCAGGCAAGGTAAGCGGGGGAAAGGTGAAAAATCATTACCCCAAAGCCCTGAGAAACTTGAAATAAATCGGCTGAAATAGCGGTGTGCCCTTGCCTTTTTTTGCAGAGTTGTGATAAACTTAATAAGTTACCGCATATGATTGAGGCTTGCAATTTGCAGCCCTGTATAAAATAGGAGGAAACTTCCATGTCTGGACATAGTAAATGGAATAACATTAAGCGTAAAAAAGAAAAAACCGACGGCCAAAAGGCAAAGCTGTTCACTAAGGTTGGTCGCGAAATTGGCGTTGCTGTACGTATGGGCGGCGCAGATCCTGCCAGCAACGGCAAACTGCGTGATTTGATTGCAAAGGCAAAGAGCCTGAACGTGCCCAACGATAACATTCAGCGTATTATCAAGCGTGCAGAAGGTGGCGAAAAGGAAAACTACGAAGCAATCACCTACGAAGGCTACGGCCCCTGTGGTATTGCCATGATGGTAGAAACCCTGACCGATAACCGCAACCGTACCGCTGCAAACCTGCGCCATTACTTTGATAAGTTTGGCGGCAATCTGGGTAACATGGGCTGTGTAGGCTTCCTGTTTACACAAAAGGGCATCATTGTTCTGGACGGCGAAGGTTTGGAAGAAGAAAAGATAATGGAAGATTGCTTTGATGCCGGTGCAGAAGACTTTGATATGTCCGATGACGTGGTACAGGTAACCACTTCGCCCGAGGATTTCTCTGCAGTGCGTCAGGCTTTGGAAGATAAGGGCTACACCTTTATTTCTGCCGAGGTTGAAATGGTACCTTCCACCACTTCTGCCATTACTGATGAGGACAACCAGAAGTTGATGACCAAGCTGCTGGATGCTCTGGAAGACGATGACGACGTACAGAACGTATGGCATAACTTGGAAAATGAAGAGGATTTAGACCGCTAAATCCCAAAAGAAAGGCCGAATGATTCCACAATATGTGGAATCATTCGGCTTTTTGTTGTCTTATCCTTGAAATTTTCACATATTTAGAATTGACAGACAAGAAAAAATTGATATAATGAAATAGGTTAGTTAAGACTAACTATATTGAATTTTTGGGGGATCAATGGTGTTACATTTATTCAATCATTGTCTGGAATTGGTTTGTTTGATTTTGGTTCTTTTGTGCATGCTGGCAGCGGCCAAAAAGCGGTTGTTGTTAAAACCAAATTCCTTTTTAAGTAAAGCGGTGTGTTTTCATGACGGATATGCCTATGCGCTGGTAGCATTGGCATTGGTGCATGGAATTTTATCCGGCAAGGCGGCAGCCATGATGAGCGGAAAAGTGGCGTGGATGATACTGCTGATTTTGATTATTTTTGCATTGATACAAAAGAAATGCTGCTCTGCTTGGATGAAAAAGGCACACGTTGTATTGTCCGTCGTATTTTGCTTGGGTGTAATCGGACATGTGATTCATGCCGTTCTGTCTTAAAAATTAAAATGCAATTATGGGATAGAAGTGCTGGAAATACCCAAAACTACCATTGGATTTGTTTGCTTTTTATAAAGCTGCATGCTATAATAAAAAATAAATAAAAATTCTTATCAGAACGTAAATCGATGCTTTGCAGCGGAAGAATGCGGTGCAAAGTGCAACAAAGGCCATTCACACAGCGGCAGAAATTGCTTTTGGTGAAATGGCCTTTTGTATCATCTGTAAGCAAAGGAGACCAATGGATTCATGGCAGAAATGATTCGATGCCCATATTGCCTTTCTCGTGTTGAATTGGGAAAAGCAGTTTGTCCGTTTTGTGATAAATCATTAGAAAATACAAATTTACCCGGGAATTTACCGTTTGCATCCATGTTGGCTGGGCGTTATACCATTGGGCAGTATGTTGATACAGATGGCGAGGGCATTTTATACCAAGCAGTAGAAAACACCGGTGGTGTTCGGGTGTTGGTAAAGGAGTATTTTCCTGTAACACTCAGCAGTGGCCGTGACGAAATGGGTCAGGTGCTGCCCAAAGAGGGCAGCGAGGTGCTATTTAAAACAACTCGCATGGATTTTGCAGACCTATACCGCAGCATTATGCAGATTACCCCTGCAACCGGTTTGGCGGCAGTTTTGGATGTATTGGAAGAAAACAATACAATTTATGCGGTAATTGAATGTGTAAAAGGCGAAACATTAAGCCGTTATCTGTCCAAACATCCACTCAATATGAACCCGGCACAGGCCCGCAGTTTGCTGCAGCCCATTATGGAAGGTGTTGCAGCAATGCACAAAGCCGGTTTGGTACACCGTGGTATCTGCCCGGATAACATTATTTTAAGCAGCGGCGGAGCAGCACGCTTGGGGGGCTACGGTACCCTTGGCCTGCGAACTGCAGGAAGTGAACTAAAAAGCCAATTATACGATGGATATTCCGCACCGGAACAATATTCAGTTGCAGAATTTGAAGGTCGTTATACCGATGTATATGGCTTGGCGGCGGTCTTTTATCGCTTGCTGACAGGGCATACCCCTGTTATGGCATTGCAGCGTCGGGTAACCGATAGTTTGGTTCCTGCTCGCAAATTAGAGCCTGAGATTCCGGGGTATATGTCGGTAGTGTTGCTCGCTGCAATGCGAATGGACCCAAGTATGCGTATCCAGAATGTGCCCGAATTGATGGGCGCGCTGACAAGCCAGCGTGCAGCCGACAGCATTACCGACCGTGTGGAAGAGGACCGAAAGCAAAGCGAAGCATCCAAAGAGCATATCAGTACCAAAACGCTGTTTACCGGCTCGCTGTTAGTGATTGCGGTACTATTTCTGCTTTTGATGTGGAGTATGTTGTCCCGTGATACAACACCGCAACCTACCGCAAGCGAAAGCACACCTGCATCGGTATCGCAGCAGCAAGAAGAGCTAATTATTCCCAATGTGGTGGGCATTCCCTACACACAGGTACAAAGCGACAGCACCTATAACACAAAATTCCGCTTTACCATTGCAAAACAAGAGTATAGCTCGGAGTATGAAAAAGGTGTTATCATTGACCAAACACCCGAAGCAGATACCTCAACCAACGATGTACGCCCGTTGATTAGTGTAACCATCAGCAAAGGGCCTGAATTGGTGGAAGTGCCGCAGATTACCGGCTTTACCCAGGAAGCGGCACAGCGAGAATTGGAAGCAAAACACATTAAGGCAAGTTTTTCTATGATTGAAAACAACGGTGAGTATGCCAGCGGATGTGTTGCATATACAGACCCGGTTCCCGGAACAGAGATTGATGTAGGCACAACTACAATCAATGTTTATATTGCAAAAGAACGGGATATCCCGCAAGTGCCGGAAGCAACGCCCACACCACAACCTACCGAAACACCAAAAGAAACGCCAATACCATAATAAAGCCCCTGCTCGAAATGTATCATTCGAGCAGGGGCTTTTTCAACATAAAAAAACTCCCCAACCACAAGGGCAGGGGAGTTGGTGCAACGATTAGTCGCTTACGTAGGGCATCAATGCAACATGACGAGCGCGCTTAATAGCAACGGTCAGTTCGCGCTGATGGAAAGCGCAAGTACCGGTTACACGGCGAGGAATGATCTTAGCTCGCTCGCTAACGAACTTACGCAGACGAGCAACATCCTTATAGTCGATGTGCTCAACACGATCTACGCAAAAGCTGCAAACCTTTTTACGGCCGCGGCGCATGGGGCGCTGAGGACGACCTTCGGTTCTCTCAAAAGCCATAGCTTGTTACCTCCTGTTAGAGTCGATTCTTGTTAAAAGGGAAGATCCTCGCCCTCATCAATTACAGCAAAATCATCGTTGCTGCCAATCGAATAAGAGGGAGCCGCCTCCATGGGGGCTTCGCGAGTAAATTCCTGACGAGCGCTGCTGTAAGCACCGGTATTGCTGTTAGTTCCGCTTTTGCCGCCGGCAAAATTTACATTGTTTGCAACAATTTCAAATGCCTTGCGGTTGTTGCCGGTTTTATCCTGATAGGTACGGGTTTGAATGCTGCCATCAACAGCAATCAAAGAACCTTTCTGGAAATACTTGCAAACAAACTCTGCAGTGTTGCGCCAGCAAACAATATCGATAAAATCGGTTTGACGCTGTTCGCCCGCACGCGCAAAGCTGCGGTCAACTGCAATGGTAAAGGTGGTTACGCTAACGCCTTGAGGGGTGTGGCGCAATTCTGGATCAGCGGTTAAGCGACCCATCAAAGCTACAACATTCAGCATTAAAATGCCTCCTTATTCAGCCTCGGCCACGATCATCGTACGCATAACGCCATCGGTGATCTTGTAAACACGATCCAGCTCAGCGGGGAAAGAGGGCTCGCTAGTGAACTTAATCACGGTGTAGATGCCTTCTTCCTCGTCGTTGATGGGATAAGCCAGACGGCGCTTGCCCCAATCGTCAACAGAATCGATGGTACCATTGGCCTCGATCAGGCTCTTGAACTTGCCAACCAGAGCGGTGGTAGCTTCCTCATCGAGAGCAGCGCTGGTAACCAGCATGGTCTCATACTTTGCCATTTTCTGTGCACCTCCTTTTGGACTTGTGGCCCCTAAACGGGGCAAGGATAGCTAAACATAACATTTAGCTACATAATTATAACAGCAAAGGTTTTGCAATGTCAACCCTTTTTTCTGCAAGAAAATAAAAACAAATGTGAATAAATTTTGAATTTGGCATTGACAACAACAGTTTTACGATTTAAACTAGTAAACAATTAAAACAATACAGCGAAAAAGCAAAAGCGGTTTTACTGTATGAACATTACGGTATAAGGAGGATATGTAAGATGAGTACACTTGTTATCATATTGATTGCGGCGGTATGCTTAATTATTGCGTATGCCTTGTATGGCCGCTGGATTGCAAACAAATGGGGCATTGACCCCAGTAAAAAAACACCGGCGGTAGAATTTAACGATGGCAAAGACTATGTGCCAACCAATGGTTGGGCGGTGTTTAGCCATCAGTTTTCGTCCATTGCAGGTGCAGGCCCGGTTACGGGCGCAATTCAAGCGGCGGCATTTGGTTGGCTTCCGGTTTTGCTTTGGATTTTGCTGGGCGGCATCTTTTTTGGTGCAGTTACCGACTTTGGCGCATTGTACGCAAGTGTAAAGAACGAAGGCAAGTCCATTGGTTTGCTGATTGAAAAATACATTGGAAAAACCGGACGTAAACTGTTTTTGTTGTTTTGCTGGTTGTTTACCATGTTGGTAATTGCAGCGTTTGCAGATATGGTGGCCGGTACATTTAATGCCTATACCGATTCCGGCGAACTGGCAGCTTCCGCGCAGGTAAACGGGGCAGCCGGCAGCATCAGTTTGTTGTTTATTGTTCTGGCTATGGTATTGGGCTTGCTGCAAAAGAAATTTGCTCTAAAGGGTTGGAAACAAACGGTTGCCGGTTTGGGCTGTACCGTAGTAGCGTTGGCATTGGGCATGGCGTTGCCGTTTGTAGCCAACAAAGAAGTTTGGACCTATATTACCTTTGTTTATATCTTTTTTGCGGCGGTACTGCCCATGTGGCTGTTGAAACAACCGCGGGACTATATGACCACCTTTATGTTTATTGGTATGATTGCCGGTGCGGTTCTGGGCTTGTTTGTGGCACACCCGACCATGAATCTGCCGGTATATACCGGGTTTGAAAATGCAAGCATGGGCACGTTGTTCCCCATCTTGTTTGTAACGGTAGCATGCGGTGCGGTTTCCGGCTTTCATGGCTTGGTATCGTCCGGTACTTCTTCCAAAACAATCAGCAATGAAAAAGATATGCTAAAAGTAGGTTATGGCGCCATGGTGCTGGAAAGTCTGCTGGCTGTAATTGCCCTGTGTGTAGCAGGTGCAGCGGCAGCGGCGGATGGAACCCCGGCAGCCGGTACGCCTTTTCAGGTATTTAGTAACGGCGTAGCCGGATTTTTGCAGATGTTTGGTGTGCCTGTGTATGTGGCACAGTGCTTTATGACAATGTGCGTTTCCGCTTTGGCACTGACCAGCTTGGATGCAGTGGCACGCATTGGCCGCATGAGTTTTCAAGAATTGTTCTGTGTTGATGATATGGAAGACACCGCACTGTGGCGGAAAGTATTGTGTAACCCGTATTTTGCAACGCTGCTGACATTGGCAGGCGGCTTTATCCTTACACGGATTGGTTATGCCAATATTTGGCCGCTGTTTGGTTCGGCAAACCAGTTGCTCAGCGCATTGGTTTTGGTTACCTTGTGTGTATTTTTAAAGGTAACAGGCCGCAGCAACAAAATGTTGTTCCCGCCGTTGGTTATCATGTTAGCGGTTACCTTTACCGCATTGGTACAGCGGTTGATGGCTTTGGTAAAAGCATACCAAGCCGGAACAGCGGTATTTTTGGTGGAAGGCTTGCAGCTGATTCTTGCAGTGCTGCTGATTGTACTGGGATTGACCATTGTGGTTTATTCGTTGCGTACTTATGTAGCATCCAAAAAGAACAGCGAAAAAACAACTGCATAAAGCAAAAGAGGTTCGGATTTCATAATCCGAACCTCTTTTTTATAAATGTGGGTTATATTACAGAGTTTTTGCCAGCTCTTTCAGATAAGCGCGGAAACCTTCGCCGATTTCCTTGTGCTTCAGTGCGGTTTCTACCTGAGCCTGCATAATGCCCAGCTTGTTGCCCATGTCGTAACGGGTACCGGTGTAATCAACACCAACCATACCGTCCTTGCGAGCAATCTCCAACATGGCATCGGTCAGCTGAATTTCGCCGCCGGCACCGGGCTTGGTGTTTGCCAGAATGTCGTAGATTTCGCTGGTCAGCAGGGCACGGCCCAAAATGCTGAACAGGCTCAGCTCCTGGCCGGGAGCGGGTTTTTCAATCATATCGGTTACATTGTAGTAGTTGTCTTTCAGAGAATCAACCTTCAAAGAAGAGTACTTGCTGATGTCAGCAGCGGGAACTTCCTTAATGCCAACAGCGCACTTGCCATAGGTTTCGTATGCACGAATCAGCTGAGCAGCAGCAGGGTCGTCGCCCATGATAACATCATCGCCATACATTACAACAAAGGGTTCATCAGCAGTGAATGCCTTTGCCATCATAACAGCATGGCCCAAGCCCAGAGTTTCTTTTTGGCGCACAAAGTAAATGTTAGCCAAACCTGCAATGCCCAGGCATTCTTCCAGCATTTTTTCTTTGCCGGGCTTGGACAGAGCAGCCTCCAGCTCGGGGCTGCGGTCAAAGTGGTCTTCGATGATGCCCTTGTTGCGGCCCAAGATAATCAGAATTTCTTCAATACCGGCATTTACAGCCTCTTCTACAATGTATTGAATGGCGGGCTTGTCCACAATGGGCAGCATCTCTTTGGGCATTGCCTTGGTAGCGGGCAATACACGAGTGCCCAAACCGGCAGCGGGAATAATGGCTTTGCGAACTTTTTTCATTTCAGACATGGGAAAAGAACCTCTCTTAATACATAATAATTAAAATAACCAAACAGTTATAATAATGTTTGAAGAAATGGCCACATGCAGTAAAAGGAAACAATCCACACTAAGGCCAATGTTACAGCAACGCTGATGATTACACCGGCAAGGCTTGTGCCGCCTGCCTTTGCAAGTGCTGCTTGTGCATCGGAATCATCCGTGTTTAAGATGGATTGAATGCGGCGCGCACTGTGTTTGCGGTAAAAATAAAGTGCAAACATACCCTGCAAAAACATCAAGACCAGATTCAAGGCACTGGTAACCACCAACCAAGGTTCAAGCGCCTGTAAGGTCAGCCCTTGTACCAGCGGATGATTTGCACCAACCATCATTTGCAAAAACGGGGGAATCCGCAACAAGGCTTCCACTGCCCAGATGGCAGAACCTACTGCCCACATTTTACGGTAGAAAAAGTAAAACGGGCCAAAGAAAAAGGCGGCAAACGAGGCAGCAACTTTGCGGCCGGTAAGTTGCATCCCTTTAAAATTCATTAAATAAAAAGCGGCGTTTTTGCCCAGATAGCTGGCCCAGTCGCTTGCTTTAATGCCGTCCAGTTCCTCCTGTGGGCTAACCTTTAACCCTGCGGGAATGCCGGTATTTTGAAACAAGTCAAAGGGATTATCGCCGGACGGTTCCGTATTGTTTTCGGCCGATGCGTCAAATCCTTGCGGATTGCCGGAAAAAGGGGAGGCACTGAGCGGAGAACCGCAGTTTTCGCAAAACAAACCGGTGGCAGGGTTGGGGCTGCCGCATACAGGGCAGCTAATCTGTGGGTCGCGATAGCGGGAAGATTCCGCCTGCTCCGATTGTGCGGCTTGTTCCGATACCGGGTCGGGCTTCCAAACAAAATCCGAACCATGCTTTTCTTCAAATACACAATGCCCGTGGGCTTGGTAGCATTCTCGATGATACGGTGCGCCGCATTCGGGGCAAACAACGATATCATCGTTTTGCTGAAAAGGTTGTTGGCAGATAGGGCATTTGCAGCCAGTATAAAGTGCCATAATCAAATAAACCTCCGTAAAGGGCGCAAAATTGTAAATGTAGTTCTATTTTACAACAAATTTCTATAAAAAGCAAAGAAAAATACAGGAAACTGAGAAGATCATAAGGAAATACTTGCTTTTAGGCGGTGTTTTCAGTATACTGATAAGCGGATAATTTTGTTTTCAATCTGTATTACGAGAGGTTTTTACGATATGATCACCATTGACGAGTTAAAAATGCAACTTGGCAATCATCAAAAAACGATTGCCGAACTGGGTGATGCATTGGCCATTGAAGCCAGCGAAAAGCGTGTGGCCGAGCTGGAGCATAAAATGACCATGCCCGGATTTTACGACGATACCGAGGCAAGCCAGAAGGTTTTTGCTGAGATGAGCGCATTAAAGGGCAAGCTGGAGCGTTACACCAAGCTGAACACCTTGTTTGACGATGCCGAAACCATGCTGTTGCTGTGCGAAGAAGAGAATGACCCTGACCTGATTCCCGAAGCAGAAGCATCGGTGGATGCGGTAACCAAAGCAGTGGACGAACTGCAACTGATTACCCTGTTAAGCGGTGAGTACGATAAAAACAATGCTATCATCACCTTCCACGCAGGTACCGGCGGTACCGAGGCGCAGGACTGGGCCGATATGTTGTTCCGTATGTACAACCGTTGGGGCACTGCTCACGGCTACAAGGTGTCCACTTTGGATTATCAGGACGGCGACGAAGCCGGCTTGAAGAGTGCCTCCATCCTGGTGGAAGGCCCCAATGCTTACGGTATGCTGAAGAGCGAAAACGGCGTACATCGCTTGGTTCGTGTTTCACCCTTTGATAGCCAGAGCCGCCGCCAGACCAGCTTTGCATCACTGGAAGTTATGCCTGAAATGGACGACAGCATTCAGGTAGATATCCGCCCTGAAGATGTTGAAATGCAGGTATACCGCGCTTCCGGTGCAGGTGGTCAGCACGTTAACAAAACATCCTCGGCAGTTCGTTTGATTCACAAACCCACCGGCATTGTGGTAAGCTGCCAGACCGAACGTAGCCAGTTCCAAAACCGTGATACTGCTATGAAGATGTTGGCTTCCAAGCTGTACCAAATCAAAGAACAAGAGCATTTGGATAAAATCAGCGATATTAAGGGCATTCAAAAAGAGATTGCCTGGGGTCATCAGATTCGCAGCTATGTATTCATGCCCTACACCATGGTAAAAGACCATCGTACCGGCTATGAAACCGGCAACGTACAGGCAGTTATGGATGGCGACTTGGATGGCTTTATCAATGCTTATCTGAAAGCTTCCAGCCGTGGCGAATTGCAGGACGTTTAATCAACAACACAAAAGCACAGAGCAGGTTTGCTCTGTGCTTTTTCTTTTACTTGAATTACAGTTGAAAAAATCAACCATGGATTAAATAACATTCCATTGTATCGGCAGCAAAAGAGTGGTAGCATAAAAGTAGAAAATCACCGAATGATTTGCAAGGAGGGAAAATGATGAATGATACCGTAGGCAAAGTAATTCAACAAAAACGAAGAATAAAGGGAATGACGCAGGAGCAGCTGGCCCAGTTGGTTGGAGTAAGCAGTGCAGCCGTAAGCAAGTGGGAAACCGCCAACGCATTGCCGGATGTAACATTGTTATGCCCCCTTGCCCGTGCATTGAACTGTACGGTAGATGAGCTGCTGGATTTTACACCGCAGCTTACACGGCAGGAAGTGGATGCCCAGATGGAGAAGGTGCGCCAATGGTTTGAGCAGGGGGAATGGAACCAAGCGGTGGAGTTTTGCGAAAACCGTTTAAAGGAATATCCCAATGATTTATATCTGGCACTTCGAGTTGCTTCGCTGTATACAAGTTATCTGGCAGTAACCGGTTCGGAAGAAGCGGCAGAGCAGCAACTGCAAAAAGCCATTGCATTGATGGAACGTGCGGTGGAAATTGAGGAAGAAACCTTGCGTAGAAATGCACTCAATGAGCTGGCGGGCTTGTATGCTATGAATCGGCAATTTGACAAAGCCTTAAAAACACTAGACCAGCTGCCCGAATGCAATCAGCAGGCATGGGCAATCCGCGCCAATGTTTTGATGCTAAAGGGAGAACTGGACGAGGCGCAACGGCTGAATTGTGCCAGTCTGTTCAGTTATGTGCAGCAAGCACAAAGCACGTTGCTCAGTTTGGCAACCATAGCCGAAAAGCGGCAGGATATTCCCCGTGCCTTGTTTATGCTAAACACCGTAGAGCAGCTAGTGGAGATGTTTGAACTAAGCGGCAGAGCAGCAGGCATGGGCCAGATGGCGAAAATCCACAAAGCAAAACTGTACTGCAACCAAAACGATTGGCAACAGGCTGTGAAAGAGGTGCAGGCATATATACAAGAGGTTTTGCAAATGATAAAACCGATATCGGATGGGAGGTATTTTAATGCAGGCCTTTGGCAGCAACCCAGCCCAATTGGTACAGAGTTTCAGTTAAAAAATGCAATCAACCTTTTGGAGAATGTTGGATTCCCCCAAGAAGTAACCCAGACGGCGGAGTATAAGGCAGCATGGCAGGCATTGCATCAGGCTGCTTACGGTTCGCAGAAAAGAGAGGAAGAAACCATTGAAAGAGAAATATAATGTTACCGGCATGAGTTGTGCAGCCTGTTCTGCGGCAGTGGAACGTGCGGTAAAAAAACTGCCGGGAATTCAGCAGGTTCAGGTAAATTTGCTGGCGAATACAATGCAGGTAGAATACGAGGAATCCGCCGTCAATTCGCAAGCCATTTGCGAGGCAGTGGCACAGGCAGGCTATGGGGCACAGCCCATTTGTTCGGCACAAGCAGCACAGTCTACCCAGCAGCCCACCGACCCGCAAGCGGTGCTGCGCAAAGAACTCAAGCAGATAAAAACACGGCTGATTGCATCGCTGGCGTTTCTAATTCCGCTGATGTATGTTTCCATGGGGCACATGATGGGCGCACCGTTGCCGCATGTTTTTCATGGGCAGGCAGGGGCTTTGGTTTTTGCGTTTACGCAGTTTTTGCTTACCTTGCCCATTTTGTACATCAACCGCAAATTTTTTGTGGGGGGCACAAAAAGTCTTTGGCATAAAGCCCCCAATATGGACAGCCTGATTGCATTGGGCAGCGGTGCAGCGGTGTTGTACGGTATCTTTGCCATTTATCAGATTGGCTGGGGCTTTGGAATCGGCGATTTACAGCTGGTTGACCGTTATCGGATGGACCTCTATTTTGAGTCGGCAGGTACAATCCTAACCTTAATTACCTTTGGAAAGTATCTGGAAACACGGGCAAAGGGCAAAACCGGAGATTCCATTCAAGCTCTGCTGAATCTTGCTCCCAAAACCGCATTGCTTTTGCGGCAGGGGCAAGAATTGGAAGTTGCGGTGGAAGAGGTACAGGTAGGCGATGTGGTTATCATAAAGCCGGGAATGCGTATACCGGTTGATGGTGTTGTAATCAGTGGAAATTCAAGCGTGGATGAGTCGGCAGTAACGGGCGAAAGTATTCCCGTGGAAAAATCCGTGGATGACAAGGTAATGGCAGCCACAGTGAACAAATCGGGCAGCTTTACTATGCGTGCCGAAAAGGTGGGGCAAGATACTACCTTGGCGCAAATTGTGGCCCTAGTGCAGGATGCAGCAGCCACAAAAGCCCCCATTGCAAAATTGGCCGACCGTGTAAGCGGCGTCTTTGTGCCGATTGTTATGGGCATTGCGCTGGTTACCTTTGCGGCTTGGATGCTGACGGGTCAGTCTTTGGAGTTTGCGTTGGCTCGCGCCATTTCGGTGTTGGTAATCAGCTGCCCCTGTGCTTTGGGGCTTGCAACCCCTGTGGCGATTATGGCAGGCACAGGCAAAGGTGCCCGTATGGGTGTGCTGTATAAAAATGCCGAGTCGCTGGAAAATGCCCACAAGATTGATACCGTTGTGCTGGATAAAACCGGAACCATCACAAAAGGTCAGCCAGTGGTTACCGACGTAATTTCCATGTCGGAATTCAGTCAAGGGGAATTGCTATGGCTGGCTGCCGCATTGGAAAAATGCAGCGAACATCCCTTGGCAGAAGCAATTTTGGCAGCAGCAGAAGATTGTGCTGTGCCAATGCCGGAATCCTTTGAAGCTTTGTCGGGTCGAGGATTAAAAGCCACCCTGCAAGGGGCAGAGTATCTGGCAGGCAACCAACGCTTGATGCAAGAACATAATATCTTGTTGGCAGAAGCCACACAGGTGGCGGACGAATTAGCACAGCAGGGCAAAACACCGCTGTATATTGCAACCACACAAAAGCTGCTTGGCATTATTGCAGTTGCAGATCCAATTAAACCTACCAGTGCCGCCGCAATCAAAGAATTGCAAAATATGGGGCTATCGGTTATTATGCTTACGGGCGATAACAAGCGAACCGCACAAGCCATTCAAAAGCAGGTTGGCATTGAACAGGTTGTGGCAGAAGTGTTGCCTCAAGACAAAGAAATGCAGGTAAAGACCTTGCAGGCTGTCGGGCATAAGGTGGCTATGGTGGGCGATGGAATCAACGATGCCCCTGCGCTGGTGCGTGCCGATGTGGGCATTGCCATCGGTGCCGGTACGGATGTGGCAATCGAAAGTGCCGATGTGGTGCTGATGAAGAGCGATTTGTGGGATTTGGTGAATGCACTGCGTTTGTCCAAAGCTACCATTCGCAATATTCAAGAAAACCTGTTCTGGGCGTTCTTTTATAACAGCATCGGAATTCCGTTGGCTGCCGGTATTTTTTACGGCATGGGGCTTTTATTAAATCCCATGATTGGTGCGGCTGCCATGAGTCTTTCCAGCGTATGTGTGGTATCCAATGCGCTGCGTCTGAATTTGTTCCGCCAAAAACAAACCGAAAACACAAAGCAATCCCAACAGGACCTTTGTGCAATTCATATTAAAGCAATTCCATGGAAAGGAAGAACTGAAATGAACAAAACAATCTATATCGAAGGTATGATGTGCAATCATTGCAAAGCACATGTGGAGAAGGCCCTGAATGCCTTGGACGGCGTAACCGCAGTTGTGGATTTAGAGGCAAAATGCGCCCGCCTTACCTTAACTCAAGAAGTAAGCGACGATGTGTTAACACAAACCGTTACCGATGCAGGTTATGAAGTAACCGGAATTGAATAACGATAAACCGTCGGGGATTTGTAACCACAAACCCGGCGGTTTTGTTTTGCAACATTGCAAATGATTTTGTCAATATAATTGAAAAAATCATATCGGTATGGTATGGTAAACATACAGTATCCTGACACCGAAAACATAGTTTGAGGTAGAAGGTTCGGTGTTGCTAACGGGATAACGATATCCAAAGGTGCCGAACCCACCGGGGTTGGCACCTTTTTTATTTGGGAGGTAAACCAATGGAAACAAGAATTGCAGTCATTGGAATTGTGGTAGAAGACCCCAATTCGGTAGAAGAACTGAATACCGTTCTGCATGACTATCGCGACTACATCATCGGGCGCATGGGCATTCCGTATCGGCAAAAGAATCTGAGCATCATCAGCATTGCCGTGGATGCACCACAAGACATTATATCGGCGCTGTCGGGGAAAATCGGCAAACTGCCCGGCGTTAGCTCTAAAACTGCATATTCCGGGGTAAAGGCATGAGTCAAGAAATGTTACTGGCAGAAAAGCTGGCAAACACCCATGACCTATCTGCCGAAGAGCTGTATCTGCTGATTGCCAATCGCACCGAAGAAACCCGAGAATACCTGCGCCAAAAAGCCGAAGCGGAATGTCAGCGTGTGTATGGTAACAATGTATTTATTCGCGGCTTGATTGAGCTTACTAATTATTGCAAAAATGATTGCTACTATTGCGGAATCCGTTGTTCCAACAAAAAGGCAAACCGCTATCGTTTAAATAAGCAGCAAATTTTAGAGTGCTGTGAAATCGGATATGAATTGGGATTCCGCACCTTTGTGCTGCAAGGCGGCGAAGACCCCTATTTTACCGATGAGCGCATGGTGGACATTGTATCAGCTATGCGGAAGAAATATCCCCATTGTGCCATTACGCTATCTTTGGGAGAGCGCAGCCGTGAAAGTTATCAGGCGTTGTTTGAAGCGGGTGCAAATCGTTACCTGCTGCGGCATGAAACTGCAACCAAACAACACTATGAACAGCTTCATCCTGCACAGATGAGCTTTGAACATCGTATGGAATGTTTGCGCACATTAAAGGAAATCGGTTTTCAAACAGGCTGTGGGTTTATGGTAGGTTCCCCCGGTCAGACTCTTGAGCATATTGTGCGTGATTTACGGTTTATCAAAGAGTTTCGCCCTCACATGGTTGGAATGGGGCCGTTTCTTTCTCATCACGATACCCCGTTTTGCGATATGCCAAACGGCACAGCGGAACTAACGGTATACCTTTTATCCATTGTTCGTCTGCTTTTGCCGGAGGTTCTGCTGCCCGCCACCACTGCACTGGGTACCGTACAACAAGACGGAAGAAAGCAGGGCGTTCTGGCAGGATGCAATGTGGTCATGCCGAACTTATCACCGCTGAGTGTGCGCAAAAGCTATATGCTGTATGATAATAAGATCAGCACCGATGAAGAATCTGCCCAATCGGTGGAAAAATTAAAGCGTCAAATGGAGTCGATTGGACGAACCGTTGCAGTTGCACGGGGCGACAGTCAAATTCAATAAGAAAAACTGAGCTGACGGGGAAGCAATGCTGACCCAAAAGAAAGGAAGATTCTGATGTACAATCCAAAATCAAACAAAGCCGAAGAATTTATTAGCCACGAAGAAATTTTAGAAACACTGGCTTATGCCGAAGCAAACAAAGAAAATTTTGAACTGATTGATTCCATCATTGCAAAAGCAGGGGAGTGCAAAGGCTTAACACACCGTGAGGCATCGGTTTTGCTGGCCTGCGAAGATGAGAAGAAAATTCAGGAAATGTATGCCTTGGCAGAGCAAATCAAACAGAAATTGTACGGCAACCGTATCGTTATGTTTGCACCGCTGTATCTGTCCAACTATTGCGTCAACGGCTGTACCTATTGCCCTTATCATGCAAAAAACAAAACCATTCCCCGCAAAAAGTTAACCCAAGAAGAGGTTAAAAAAGAAGTCATTGCATTGCAGGATATGGGCCATAAACGCCTTGCCATCGAAGCAGGCGAAGACCCGGTGAACAATCCCATTGAATATATTTTGGAGTGTATCAAAACCATCTACTCCATTCAGCACAAAAACGGTGCCATTCGCCGTGTGAATGTGAATATTGCGGCAACCACCGTAGAAAACTATAAAAAATTAGAAGAAGCAGGCATTGGCACCTATATCTTGTTCCAAGAAACCTACCACAAAGAAAGCTACGAGGCACTGCATCCCACGGGGCCCAAGCATAATTATGCTTACCATACCGAAGCAATGGACCGCGCAATGCAGGGCGGTTTGGACGATGTGGGCTTGGGCGTACTGTTTGGTTTGGAACGCTACAAATATGAATTTGCCGGTTTGCTGATGCATGCGGAACATCTGGAAGCTGTGTACGGCGTGGGTCCCCATACCATCAGCGTGCCCCGTATTAAAAATGCCGATGACATTGACGCTTCTTCCTTTGAAAACGGTATCAGTGATGAAACCTTTGCAAAGCTGTGTGCTTTGATTCGTCTGGCGGTGCCTTACACCGGTATGATTGTTTCCACCCGTGAAAGCCAAGCCGTTCGCGAAAAGGTATTGCGTTTGGGCGTATCCCAGCTGAGTGGTGGCTCTCGAACTACCGTAGGCGGATATCAAGAGGATGAACGCCCCAACGATACCGCCCAATTTGATGTTTCGGATCAGCGCACCTTGGATGAAGTGGTGCATTGGTTGATGGAATTGGGTTATATTCCGTCTTTCTGTACTGCTTGTTACCGTGAGGGACGCACCGGCGACCGATTCATGAGTTTGTGCAAGAGCGGTCAGATTCAAAACTGCTGCCATCCCAATGCGTTGATGACCTTGAAAGAGTATCTGATGGACTATGCCGCGCAAGATACCAAAGCCCTTGGTGAAGCATTGATTCAAGCACAGCTGGACGGCATTCCCAAGGAAAAAGTAAAGGAAATTTGCAAAGACCGATTGCAAAAAATTGAACAGGGCATTCGTGATTTCCGTTTTTAAGCAAAGGAGAAACAACAATGGGACTAAATGAAACACCACTGGCGGAACGGATTCACATTGGTTTTTTTGGGCAGCGAAACGCAGGTAAGTCCAGCGTGGTGAATGCGGTAACCGGCCAGCAAATCAGCGTGGTGTCTGACGTGAAAGGCACTACCACCGACCCGGTGCAGAAAGCCATGGAGCTGCTGCCCTTAGGCCCTGTGGTAATCATCGATACACCGGGCTTTGACGATGAGGGTGCGCTAGGACAAAAGCGAATTGCACGAACAAAGCAAATCCTAAATCGGGTGGATTGTGCGGTTTTGGTGGTGGATGCAACCGTAGGCATTTGCCCGGCGGATGAAGAATTGATTGCGCTGTTCCAGAAAAAGGAACTTCCGTATCTGCTTGTATATAATAAGAAAGACTGCCTGCAAGCGCCGGTAAATCACATTTCGCAAGAGGCATTGCAGGTAAGTGCTGCAACAGGGGAGAACATCACCCTATTAAAAGAGAAGATAGCCGGCTTGATGCAAACGGATGAAAAAAAGCAGCCCTTGGCATCGGATTTGGTGCAGCCCAATGATGTGGTTGTGCTGGTGGTTCCCATTGATAAGGCGGCTCCCAAAGGGCGATTGATTTTACCGCAACAGCAGGTAATTCGCGATCTTCTGGATGCGGGCGTGTCGGTTATGGTCACAAGAGATTTTGAACTGCCGCAAACATTGCAGGCATTGGCAAAACCCCCGGCATTGGTTATTACCGATAGCCAGGTGTTTGGCAAGGTCAGTGCTATGGTTCCTGCAGAGGTACCGCTTACTTCGTTTTCCATTCTTATGGCACGTTACAAAGGATTTTTGGATGTTGCAGTACAAGGGGTTTGTGCCATTGACACACTGCAAGACGGGGATAAGGTGCTAATTTCGGAAGGCTGTACCCATCACCGACAGTGCGATGACATTGGCACGGTGAAAATTCCTGCATGGCTACGCAAGTATACGCAAAAAGAATTGCAGATTGAAACAAGCTCCGGCCGAGATTTTCCGGAGAATTTACAGGAATACAAATTGGTAATTCATTGCGGCGGCTGTATGCTGAACGAACGCGAAATGCGATACCGCCAAAAGTGTGCACAAGATGCGGCGGTGCCGTTTACCAATTATGGCATTGCAATTGCCCAATTACAGGGCATTTTAAAACGCAGCATAGAACCGTTCCCACATTTGAATAAATTGCTATAAGAAAAAAGCCAAGCGTTTTACCGCTTGGCTTTTTTCTGTGGAATTTTATAAGATTTTTTTGTAAAATAGAAAGCAGAAAGTTCAAAAAAATAAGTTGCATACGTGCATGGTTGTACGTTAAATATGAACAAAAAATAGACGTGGTTTTTGTTCAAATACAATAATTGTAGCATTTTCGTAATTATTACGTTGAAAAGTACGAAAAAAATATGCAATAATACCCATGAAACGGATAGAATATACATATATGCAATCGAACATGCTATAAATGCGATAAAAGTTGAACTTATACATATTTTAAACTGCAAACCACCATTTACCAGTTTGCAAAAAAAATCTACTATAGAGTTGACAAAAGCATTCGCAAAAATTCAATTAGGGTTTCGTTCTAAAATTTATGAAAAAGGAGAGCAGTCAATCATGAAAATTTTTTCCCGCGTTGTGGCAGCAATGATGAGCGCAGTGCTGGCACTAAGTTTAGCCGCTTGCGGCGGTAGCTCTGCAGCAAAAAGCGGAGTGATCACCATGCAAATTTGGGATACCGCACAGCGTGATGGTATGCAGGCAATTGCAGATGCCTACCACGAGAAGAATCCCGACGTTACCGTTGAAATTCAGGTAACCAGCTGGGATGAATACTGGACTAAGCTGGAAGCTGCTGCAACTTCCAACACTTTGCCCGATGTATTCTGGATGCATACCAACTACATTTTGCAGTATGCCGATAACGGCATGCTGGCAGATTTAAGCAATCTGTACGACAGCGAAAGCACTACTTATTACACCGATCATTTCTCGGATATTTCTCTTTCCAACGCACAGGGCAGCGATGGCAAGATCTACGGTGTACCCAAGGACAAAGATACCGTAGGCCTGGTATACAACAAAGAAATGTTCGACCAGGCAGGCGTAGCATATCCCGACGAAACCTGGACTTGGGATAACCTGGTAAGCGCCAGCCAAACCATCTATGAAAAAACCGGCAAGTATGGCTACATGGCCTATGCCGATGACCAGCTGGGTTACTGGAACTTTGTTTACCAAAACGGCGGCTACATCTTAAACGATGACAAAACCGCAGCCGGTTTTGACCAAAAGGCAACCATTGATGCAATGAAGTTCTACATTGGTCTGCAAAGCTATGACTGGTGCCCCGATCAAAAGTATTTTGCAGAAACTGCCCCCGGTAACGCATTCTTCTCCGGCCAGGGTGCAATGTACCTTGAAGGCAACTGGAACTTGATGAGCCTGATGAAGAACTACCCCGAAATGCAGGGTAAGTGGGACGTTGCAGTACTGCCTGCATGCCCCAACCCCGAAAGCGGCGACGGTCGTGCAACCATCTCCAATGGCTTGAGCTATGCTACTTCTGCAAAGAATGCAAACAACGAAACTGTTTTGGACTTCCTGCGTTTCTTAGGCAGCGAAGAAGGCCAGCGCATCCAGGGCGAAAGCGGTGTGGCAATTCCCGCTTACGAAGGTCTGGAAAATACTTGGGTATCCGCTTTTGATCAGTTTGATTACAAGCTGAATGTGTCGGTATTTACCGAGATGTTTGACTACAGCGTACAGTCGGTTAACGACAAATCTCGTCCCAACTGGAAGAGCAAGATCACCGATGAGTTGCTGAAAATTTACAGCGGTGCAGTAGACATCGATACCGGTTTGGCCAACATGAATCAAATCATCAACGATGCAATTGCCCAGGCAAACGGCTAATTTGTAAAACAAAACGGCGGGGCACTGCTATATCCATAGCGGTGCCTCATTTTAAATCATCGAGAGGAGAGCATCATAATGTTCCAAAAACAAACGCTTGCAGAAAAGCGGGAACAGCGTTGGGCATATTTAATGATTGCACCCACCATTTTGGGCTTGCTGATTCTTAACTATTATCCCTTGCTGGATACCGTACGATTGAGCTTTTCCAAAACACAAACTTTTGGAAAATCTACCTTTGCGGGCTTAGAAAATTACATTACTATGTTTTCCAGTGTCGAATTTTGGAAAGCTACGTGGAATACGGTTTGGTTTTGTATTCTTACCGTTCCGGTTGGCATGGCAATTGCCCTGCTGGTGGCACTGTTGCTGAATGCCAAGGTTCGCTTTAAGTCCGGATTCCGTGCCATTTACTTTTTGCCCATGGTTGTGGCACCCGCTGCAGTCAGCATGGTTTGGCGCTGGATGTTTAACGGTCAGTACGGCATCATCAATACCTTGCTTGGCCGCGAAATCAACTGGCTGACCAATCCGGCAACGGCACTGCTGGCCTGTGCCATTGTTGCCATTTGGAGCTCGGTAGGCTACGATGCAGTATTGCTGTTGAGCGGTTTGCAAAACATTAGCCGTACTTACTACGAGGCAGCAGAAATCGATGGCGCAGGAAAGATCCGTCAGTTCTTCAGCATCACACTGCCCATGATTTCTCCCACTCTGTTTGTTACACTGATCATGCGTATGATGGCATCGTTGAAGGTATACGATTTGATTTATATGATGATTGATACCGCTAACCCCGTATTGCCGGACGTACAAAGCTTGATGTATCTGTTCTACCGCGAAGCATTTGTGGCAGGCAACAAGGGTTATGCCGCTGCAATTTGTATGTGGACCATTCTGTTGATTGGTATTGTAACAATTGTTCAGTTCATTGGCCAGAAAAAATGGGTCAACTACGATGTATAAGGAGGCAGAAACAAAATGAAAAGTGAAAAGTCTCTACAGCGTTCGATGCAGCTGAACAAAGTGCTGACCTATTTCTTTTTGATTTTGGGCGCGGTTATCATGATTTTTCCGTTTGTGTGGATGCTTTTAACCAGCCTGAAAACATTGGCAGAAAGCATGCAGGTTCCGCCTACCATTCTGCCCGCAAATCCGGTATTTGAAAACTTTACCTATGCAATTACCAGTTTGCCCTTCTTTAATCTGTACATGAATACCATTTTGCTGATTTTGTTCCGTGTAATCTGTGCAGTGGTGTTCAGCTCTATGGCAGGCTACGCATTCGCAAAGCTGAACTTCCGTTTTAAAGGGTTTTTGTTTGGCTTGATTCTGGTGCAGATGATGATGCCCAGCCAAATCTTTATCATTCCCCAGTATCAAATGCTGGCAAAACTGAGCCTGACCAACAGCATCTTTGCATTGGTGTTCCCCGGTTTGGTAAGTGCATTCGGCACATTCTTCTTACGTCAAAGCTACATGGGCATTCCCAAGGAAATCGGCGAAGCTGCTTATCTGGACGGCTGTAACCAGTGGCAGACCTTTACCAAGGTTATGGCACCGCTTACCGGTACATCGGTTGCTGCATTAACGGTATTCACTGCCGTGTTTGCATACGGTGACTTGATGTGGCCTTTGGTAGTAAACACCGACATTACCATGATGACACTTTCCTCCGGTTTGGCAACCTTGAAGGGTCAGTTTACAACAAACTATCCGGTTCTTATGGCAGGTAGTTTGCTGGCTATGATTCCCATGCTGATTTTGTATCTCATCTTCCAAAAGCAGTTTGTAGAGGGTATCTCTATGACCGGCGGCAAGTAATCTCCATATACTATCGCTGTTTCGGGCAAGGCGGTCTTGTGCCAATATGGCCGGGCTGCCTTGCTTTATTTTATTATTTAATAAATGAGGGTATTGTTACTATGATTTGTTATCAAGATGACCAGAGATTGTTTACACTGCACACAAAAAATACAAGTTATCAATTTGTAGTTGACGCGCACGGATATTTGTTGCACACTTATTATGGACCCCGTGTGGGGGGCGGCAGCTTTGCCTATCGTCTGCGTGAAGCAGACCGTGGCTTTTCGCCCAACCCCAACGCCGAGGGTCATACCCGTACCTTTTCGTTGGATACCCAGCCGCAGGAGTTTCCTTCCAGTGGTGTGGGTGATTTCCGCATTCCTGTTTTGGAAGTGGAAAATGCCGACGGAAGCCGTGCGGTAGAAATGCGTTATGTATCCCATAGCATTAAGCAGGGAAAATATTCGTTGGAGGGAATGCCCACATTCTTTGCCAAAGAGGATGAGGCACAAACCTTAGAGGTTGTGCTGCAAGACCCTGTTACCGGTCTGCGTGCAGTTCTGTACTATGGCGTTATGGAAGAACTGGACTTGATTACCCGTGCAGTGCGCATTGAGAACGGCGGTACTAAGCCTGTGGCTTTGAACCGTGTTATGAGCATGTGCCTGGATTTGGACCGTGCCGAGCTGGACTTCATCACCTTTGATGGTCGTCATACCGCTGAGCGTCATCCGCATCGCCGCCGTCTTGCACCCGGTATTCAGCAGGTTAGCTCCATTCGTGGTACCACAAGCCACCAGCACAACAACTTTGTTATGCTTTGCGACCCCGATGCAGGGGAGCACCATGGTCAGTGCATGGGTGCCGTTTTGGTATACAGCGGCAACTTTGAAGCATCGGTAGAGCGTACCCAGTTTGAAACCGCTCGTTTTACCATGGGTATCTCTCCCTGGCAGTTCCGCTTTATGGTAGAGCCCGGCGAAAGCTTTGTTGCACCCGAAGTTGCTATGGTATTCTCCAATCAAGGTTTTGCCGGCATGAGCCATCAGTTCCATCGCGCAATCCGTAACAATTTGTGCAACGGCACATGGGCACATCGTCGCCGCCCTGTTCTACTGAACACTTGGGAGGCTGCTTATTTTGATTTCGATTCGGATAAGCTGCTGGATATTGCAGGTCATGCTGCAAAAGCAGGCATTGAACTGCTGGTTATGGATGACGGCTGGTTTGGCAAGCGCAACGATGACAAAGCGGGCTTGGGCGATTGGTTTGTAAACGAGGAAAAATTGCCCGGTGGTTTGGCTCCGTTGGTAGAAAAAATTAACGCAATGGGTCTGGATTTCGGCATTTGGATTGAGCCGGAGATGATTAACGAGGATAGCCAGCTTTATAAAGAGCATCCCGATTGGGCTCTGCAAATTCCCGGCCGTCCCTTTACCCGCAGCCGCAGCCAGTTGGTGCTGGACTTCTCCCGTGAGGAAGTTTGGAAGCATGTATATGCACAGATTAAGAAGGTTCTTTCCAGTGCCAATATCACCTATGTAAAATGGGATATGAACCGCAGCTTAACCGATGTTTGGTCGGCAGCATTGCCGGCAGGCCGCCAAGGTGAGGTTTACCATCGTTATGTATTGGGCCTGTATGCAATGTTGGAACAGTTCCGCAAGGATTTCCCCAACATTCTGTTGGAGGGATGCAGCGGTGGCGGCGGTCGCTTTGACTGTGGTATGCTGTATTACAGCCCCCAGATTTGGGCAAGTGATAACACCGATGCAATGGACCGTTTGCTGCTGCAATACGGCACATCGTTCTGCTATCCGGTTAGCACCGTAGGCTCGCACGTATCGGCTGTGCCCAATGAACAAACACACCGCATTACTCCGATGAATACCAGAGCAGCCGTAGCAATGTCCGGTACATTTGGTTACGAGCTGGACCCCTGCAAGCTGACCGATGAGGAACGCAACACCATGAGCTTGCAGATTGAAACCTTTAAAGAATACTACGACCTGATTCAAACCGGTCTGTACGAGCGTTTGACCAATCCGTTTGAGCCCGGTCCCTTTACTGCATGGCAGCATACTGCCGAAGACGGCTCCCGTGCACTGGTAACCGTTGTTACCGGCATGGCACGCTCCAATGCAGCGTTTACAACCGTATATCCCTATGGATTGCTGCCGGATGCGATTTATACGGTAAACGGAAAAGAAGAAATGCGTGGCGATGTTTTGATGTATGGCGGTATTCCGCTGCCGAATGAGGGCGGAGATTATCGCGCCATGCAGTTTATGCTGGTTCGTAAAAGCGAATCCTAACCCTTTTGCACCAATGGAGGACCCATGGACAACAACTATTCATTTTCTATTTTTCCCAACGAAAACTTTGTGGATTTATCCATTTTTCAATATGGTTGGGAAGCCTGCAAACCAATGCACTCATTTGGCCCGGCTGTGCGCAATCATTACCTGTTTCATCTGGTTTTATCCGGAAAAGGTGTGCTGCGCAGTGCAGATGCGGATGGCATTGACCGAGAGTATGAATTGTCGGCAGGAAATGGTTTTTTGATTTGTCCGGGTCAGGTAAATACCTATTGGGCAGACAGCACAGACCCCTGGACCTATGCATGGGTAGAATTTGACGGCATTCAGGCGCAAAAACGCTTGGAACAAGCGGGCTTGGATCAACAGCATCCCATTTACCGCAGCCGTTCGGCATCGCTGCATCAGCCGGTTCAGCAAGAAATGGAGGCCATTGGCCGCAGCAAAGATGCATCGCCTATGTATTTAATGGGGCACTTATATTTAATGCTGGATGCTTTAATGCAGGCTTCTGCAACAAGACGCGAAGTGAGAAACCAATCGCAAAAGAGTTTTTATGTACAAGAAGCAGTGAACTTTATTGCACAAAACTATCATAGAGATATTGATGTGCAGCAAGTAGCGTCGGCATGCAATCTAAACCGTACCTATTTTGGTCGCTTGTTCCGTCAGGTGATGGGCAGTACCCCACAAGAGTATCTGATTCGGTTTCGCCTTGCAAAAAGCATGGAGTTAATGCGAACCGCAGATTATTCCATTGGCCAAATTGCAGCCATGGTAGGTTATCCAAACCCGCTGCATTTTTCCAAGGTATTCAAAAAAGAAATTGGTGTTTCACCAAGAACGTGGCGCGCCAACGATGAGCAGGTACGCAAACAGCGCATCCCTCGCGAAGACTAAATTGTCCTAATAAAAAGCGTTTGCTGTAAATGGGTCATGTAGACCTGGCAAACGCTTTTTTCGTTACCGGTTGAAATGCGCTATACATAGCGTGTTTTTTATGGTAATATAGAACGAACTTAATGCCGATACAGGCATAAGATTCCATAGCAAAATAAGGAGAACAAACAATGAACGAAGGACAACAGAAATTTTTGGCATTTATTATGGAGAATATCGAGCCTAAAAATTTGTTGAAGGCAAAAAAATTATTGGATGAAGCATTTCAAAAGCAAAAAGAAGGCACCTTCAATCAAGAATATCTGATGGCTTTTATCCCCAAAATGCTGGAGCTGATTAAGCCGGAAAGCATTGAAAAAGTAAAAGCGATTATGATGAATTATAAGCCGGAATAAAATTGTGAAATTTTCTCACAAATAGGAAATAGTTTATTCATGTATCAAACCATGAAATTGGTATAATAAAATAAAACAAAATGGAGGAGGAGTGTTTTATGGGGAGATTTCTGAAAGGTTTCTTGTCCGTTATGCTTCTTCTCGGCTTATTGGCAATGTGTGCGGCAGTTCTTGTTGCAGGCGTGCTTGGTGTAAAGGGTTATTCTTTGTATAAAGAAAGCATAGAGCAAACACCGCTGAAACAACGAATTGAAGCAATTCAAAGCGATGAACATTTTATAAAATACCAAGATTTGCCGCAAACTTATATCGATGCGGTAATTTCGGTAGAAGACCATCGGTTTTATCAGCATCATGGTTTAGATTTTATTGCAATTGGGCGAGCGGTTCTTTATAACATTAAAGAAGGTTCTTTTGCGCAGGGCGGTAGTACCATCACCCAGCAGGTGGCTAAAAATTTGCTGTTTACGCAAGAAAAGAAACTGGAGCGTAAAGCAGCCGAAGTATTTGCAGTATGGGATTTGGAATCACATTACAGCAAAGAAGAAATTTTTGAGCTGTATGTGAATACGATTTATTTCGGCAGCGGTTATTATGGGATCTATGATGCAGCAATGGGCTACTATCAAAAAAAGCCCCAGCAATTAACCAACTATGAATGTGTAATGCTGGCAGGGCTGCCCAACGCACCGTCAGCCTATTCGCTGGACCAAGAGCCGGAACTGGCAAAACAACGCATGAAACAGGTGCTGCGGCGCATGGTTTCTAATAAAGTTTTAACGCAAGAACAAGCAGATGCACTGCTTGCACAATAAAAAGGGATGCCCTTATGGGGCATCCCTTTTTTGGTTTATAAGAAATTAGAATGTATCCGGCGTGCCTTTTGCTTGCCAGTAGGCATTTTGCAAGGTCTTCATAATGATATCCATTTCGTTCGCAGAAAGCGAACCACTGGTAAAATGTTCTGCTAAACGATTGGTTAGCTGACGAATCTCTTCGGTAGAAGAAACAGGCGTTGTCGGATAAGAAAGACTAGAATCATCTGACATTAAAACATTTAAATCACATTCAAATAGATCTGCAATTTTTTGATACAGTGCAACACTTTTTGGGCTGCGGCCTTCCAGTTCCCATCCACGCACTGTACGCAACGATACCTGAAGGTGCTCGGCAAGCTGGCTTTGCGACATATTATTGTGTGCTTTTCGCAATTCTCTTAATTTCTGACCAAAAATCATACCGTTTCTCCTGATAGGCAACAAGTTGCCGATGCCATAAAACGTCAAAACACACACCACAATATCTTGTGGGTAGGACGAGTATTTCCCGTGTATTCTCAATGAGTGTTGCAACTATAATATCACAAAACAAAGAATTATAAAACAATAAAGGAATAAATTTGAAAAAATGGCGATTTACCTAATTATTTGTATGGAAAATTATGATGATTTTTGCTAAAATAAAGCATACAGATGATATAAGGGGAGCAAGGATTATGAAATTTATTTTCAGTGAAAGCGGCTGGACTTATTTCGAGCGTTTGGCCTATCGGGGCGCAATTGGCCTGTTTTATGACACTACCTTACAGGGGATGCTGGCATACTTCATCTTTTTTGTGTTTGTTGTATTTGCAGGTATTGGTATGTTTGCAACCCTTAAATGGTTGTTTACCAGAAAGAAAAAACGAAGAAACTATTATTAAAAGAAAGAAAAGCCTCACCATTTGGTGAGGCTTTTCTTTCTTTTAAACCAATATTATATATTAATATAGGTATAATACATTATTATATATATATTATTTTATAAACAAAATACAATCATAAATGATAAGTTGAGAACAGGCAAGTAAAACTCATATGATAAAGCAAGAAAATGCCGCTATGAATAAAAATTATTTGGAATGCAAATATAATACACTGGTTGGACCAAATTTTGAAAGAAACAAAATCAAAGTGCTCAATTAAAGTGATAAAGATATTCTCAATAAAGCAAAATAGAGCAATATATTTAAAAACAGTAAATATTCTCAAAAAAATAGAAAAATCCTTTTAAAAAAGGGATAAATGGAAGTTTTTGAAAGAAGAAAATTAAAAAATCGATAAAAAACCCACAATATTTTAAAATTACCACTTGCTTTTTTGAAAACAAGAGATATAATGAGCTTCGTCGATTAAAGAAAACAAAGATCAATACAAAAAGTTTGAGTTCTTTAATTTGAAATTAACCACCACAGTGGTAAAAAAATAAGCGATATAATATTTATGAATAATTAGGAGTTTTATTCCACCCATGAAAAAGATGTTAAAAAATTGGCACTGTTCATTTTTAGCTGCTCTGTAATCTTGAGCGGTTTTGGCACCTTGGCTCATGCAGATGATGCCGCCAGTGCAAATAACGAGTATGTGTTTATTTCTGACATGAACTATGATACGGAAAAGTCTTACACCAACTGGAAGACCATCCAGAAGGATAAAAACACTTCCGGTGAGCCCATTCAGCTGTTGGTAAACAATGAGGTAGTTCAGTTCAATAAGGGTATGGGCGCACATGCCGACTCGGTGCTGTACTACGATATTTCCGAGTACTCCAGCATTTACACACAGTTCAGTGCATATCTGGGTGTTGACTATCGTCAGGCTGGCCGTGATGACGGTGTTGTATTCTATATCTCGGTTTCCAACGACGGTGTAGAATGGACCGAAAAGTATAAGAGCGATATCATCCGTTCGGTGGATCAGGCAAAGTATGTCAACATTGATGTGGCGGGCTATAAGTACTTAAAACTGTATGCAGATGATAACGTGCGCAACAACAACGACCATTCGGTATATGCGGATGCACGTTTAATGAAAGCAGACTACGATCTCTCCAGCGAACGACTGGATCTGAAGAAAGTAGCGGAATACGATGAAATCATCAGCAGCAAATACACCCAGGATAGCCCCATGGAAGGCGAGTTGCTGCAGCTGACCTTAGAGCGTACTTTTGTAAACCGTTATGGATACAACAACATTCAGCAGGTTGCTTCGCAAAGCAAAACCTACAAAGAGGCAATCGAGTACATTTTTAACAACCAAAATGTTCTGAACTACTTTGTAACCGGCGGCGAAAAAGACGGCGGCAGCTATGTAAATGTACTGAATGCATGGTGCAAGCTGTATCAGCAGAACAAGGCTGATTTTGAAAATGACATGTACCTGAAAATGGCAGTGTCGCTTTCCATTGCAAATGCCCAGAATATCGTTTTCTGGACTGGTACCGGCCGTGCATCCGAGCCTGTTACCCGATATGAAATTTATAAGAATTTGATTACCAGCGGCAAAATGGATCAGGGCGGTAGCTCTGCTGAGTTTGCAGCACTGCCCATTGAGTTGATGCGTTGGGTTATGAACAACATGATTCATGACGATGAAATCAACTGGCTGGTAAATGTGGCACTGGAGCGCAAGGCAAAGGGCAAGAGCTATGAAAGTGCATACGAGTACATTGCTTACACTTCCGGCTTTAACTATGGCAAAGCACAGTATCACTCCAATGAGCTGTACACCGGCACCGATGCATCTTTGCAAGGCAAAACCTATTATCAGATTTGGGACGAGAAATGGAACATTTCCGCCTTTGATCGATACGAGGAAACCGGTTTCCACCGCTTGTGGATGGTATTCCAAGACGGTTCGGTTTGCGGCGGTTTGGCAAAAACCTATACAAACTTAGCACAGGTATTTGGTAAGGCTGCAGCTGTTATTGGTCAGCCCGGTCACGCTGCTTCCATTGAATACAACTATGGCGGCTCTCATAGATGGACCATTCAGAACGATATTTCCGGCTGGCTGGGCAGCGAAAAAGGCGAGCGTATGCCTTTGGGCTGGGGTTCTACCAACTGGGATGCTTACTACAACGTAAGCTATGTTCTGTTGGCACAGCGTGCATTTGACGACTATGCAAACTTGGAAAAGGCAATGTACTACAACAAGTTGGCAGATGTATTTACTGATAACAATGCTAAGCTGGCATGCTATGAAAAGGCATTGGAAGTACAAAGCTTTAACTTGGATGCTATGGTAGGCGTAATCAACTGCTACCGTGCAGATGCAACCAAGACCAGCGAAGACTACCGCAACTTGGCAGAGCGAATTATTGAGCAGTACAAGTTCTATCCGCAGCAGATGCTGGATGTTTTGGCACTGGTAACACCTTATGTAACCGATGCAGCACACGTTGCTCAGGTTGACTTGTGGAAGTCCAATGCTTTGATTCGTGCATCTCAGGCAAAAGCAGGCGACTGTGCACAGCCTGGCGATACTCAGAAAATGGCGAAAGCTTTGATGGGTAAAAATACCACTGCACTGGCAACCTTCTCCTTTGACGGGGAAAATGCCGGCAAGATTATGATTAACGATAAGTATGATGGTTCTGATATTCGTGTTCGTTATAGCTTAGATAACAAAGAAACTTGGATTGAAACCAATGACCATGTGATTGAGCTGACCCAGGAGCAGTTGGATAGCATTAATGACACCAATGATATTATCGTTGGTCTGGTTGGTACCGATGCAACTTACACCATTGATATTACTAAGGCTACAAAGCCCAACTTGTCCTATAACGACCGCGAAAATTGCTTCCTGAAATATAGCGCAGGTTTGATGTTTAGTACCGATAATGGTGAAACCTGGTGCGATTACAATAGCGATATTGTGTTTGAAGGCAATCAAACCGTTCAGGTTCGTTACAAAGCAGTTGGTACTCGACTGGCATCGGATCCGAGCGAGTATACCTTCTATCAGGATAACGATGCTGCAACCCGTAAGTATATCAGCGTAAAAGAAATCAAGTTGGATTCCTTCTCTTCTCAGCAGAACAACACCACCTCGGCAGCAATCAATATGATTGACGGCGACCACGGCACATGCTGGCATACAACCTATGCAGGCGAAGAGTACAAGTACTATACCATTAAGCTGGATCGTCCGGTTTACCTGTCCGCAGTAGAATATCTGCCCGGCGGTGCAAACGGCCGTCTGCGTGATGTATCCATCTACACCAGCATGGACGGTCAAACCTGGACCACTGCATTCCAAAAGCAGTCCCTGGCAAACAACAACAGCTGGAAAGAGTGGGATTTTGCAGAATCTACTCCCGCCCTGTATGTAAAGATTGTGGCTGACAAGACTTGGGGTAACTCTGAGTGGGAGCAAAACCGTTACTTCAGCGGCTATTCCTTCAACTTCTTTGAAGATACCACCAAGGACTTCTCTGCTGAACCCACCATTGAATACAGCACTGAGGATTTAACCAATCAGGATGTTGTAGCAACCGTATCTCTGCCTGCTTACTGCACTGCTGTAAACGGCACCGAATACACCTTTACCGAAAACGGCAGCTATACCTTTAAGTATCTGGATGCATACCAGCAGGAAAAAGAACTGGTTGCAACCGTAACCAACATTGATAAGGAAGCTCCCGCTGCGGAAGTTGTTTACGATGTAACCGATTGGACAAACCAGGCTGTAACTGCTACCTTGGTAAATGCAAACGAAGATATTGTAATCACTAATCTGGAAGGTGCAGACACTTACACCTTTACCGAAAACAATACCTATACCTTTACCTTTGAAGACGCAGCCGGCAACGTTGGCACTGCAACTGCCGAAGTTACCTGGATTGATCCCACAAAGCCGGAAGAGGTTGTAACCTTTACTGCCCAGGAAGATGGTGTATTGGCACATCTGAATGTAAACCCCGAATACGTTGAGATTCTGAACAACGAGGGCAGCCCGGATGTTGTATTTACTGAAAACGGCGAGTTTATCTTTGAATTGCGCCTGCAATCTGGCTATGAGTTTACTTACACAGTAACAGTGGACAACCTGAACATGGATACCGAAGAGCCCGTTGTAACTCCCGAGCCCACTGAGGCTCCCGAGGCAACCGAAGAGCCGGTTGCAACTCCGGAACCTACCGTAGAGCCTACCGCAACTCCCGAGCCTACTGTAGAACCCACTGCAACCCCGGAACCCACCGTTGCACCTACCGCTACTCCTGAGCCTACTGTTGCACCTACCGCAACTCCGGAACCCACCGTTGCACCTACCGCAACTCCCGAGCCCACTGTAGAACCCACTGCAACCCCGATGCCCACTGTTGCACCTACAGTAGCACCTACCGTTGCACCTACTGCAGAGCCCACTGCAACCCCCGAACCCACTGCGGCACCTACCGCAACTCCCAAGCCCAACAAGCCCAGCAATAGTGTAAACAGCTTCTTCCAGGGCGTGAAGGACTTCTTTAACCAGATTTTTAACAAATGGTTTCGTTGGTAACAAAAAAACCTTGCTGCATTAACAAAGAACAGACCATCTGTTTTTAAGCAGCACAATGTAAAAGAACCGGCTTGCATCATTGCCAAGCCGGTTCTTTTTTATTCCATATGTAAAATGCCCATGAAAATATCTTGATTATATTGACTTTTATTTTTTAATATGATATAAGTGTAACAGATATGAAAGACACAGAAAAAGCTGCGATGGAGACAGTAAGCTTAGAATAAACGCCAAAGCGAGCAGGGGATAGTGAAAGCCCTGTGCAAGTAATTCTTTGCTGAATATCACTCTGGAGCTGCGGGCTGAACCAAATTTGAAGTAGGCACCGCCGGTATCCCACCGTTATTGGGGGCGTGTATGATGGTACACAGCAATGGGTGGTACAACGAAAGCGCAAAGCCTTCGTCCTGTTTGCAGGGCGAAGGCTTTTTCTGTTGTCTTACAAGCTTAAAATTAAGACAAAGTCAGGGAGGATAAGAGGTACAATGTACGAAAAAGTAAACCCGAATCTTAATTTCGTTGACCGCGAAAAAGATGTGCTGAAATTCTGGCAGGAACGCAAGATTTTTGAAAAGAGCATCGACTCTCGCAAAGATGGCCCGACCTATATGTTCTACGATGGCCCTCCTACCGCAAACGGTAAGCCTCACATCGGCCATGTAGAAACCCGTGTTATTAAAGATATGATTCCCCGTTACCGTGCCATGAAGGGCTGCAAGGTTCCCCGTAAAGCCGGTTGGGATACTCACGGCCTGCCCGTTGAGCTGGAAGTGGAAAAGCTGCTTGGCTTAGACGGCAAAGAGCAGATTGAGAAATACGGCTTGGAACCCTTTATTGAAAAATGCAAAGAAAGCGTTTGGAAATACAAGGGAATGTGGGAGGACTTTTCCGGTACCGTTGGCTTCTGGGCTGATATGGAAAACCCCTATGTAACCTACGAAAACAGCTTTATCGAGTCCGAGTGGTGGGCATTAAAGCAAATCTGGGATAAGGGTCTGCTGTACAAAGGCTTTAAGATTGTACCTTACTGCCCCCGCTGCGGAACTCCCTTGTCCAGCCACGAAGTAGCACAGGGCTACAAGGATGTAAAGGAACGCAGTGCCATTGCAAAGTTCAAGGCAAAGGGCGAAGATGCTTACATTCTGGCATGGACAACTACCCCATGGACTCTGCCTTCCAACGTGGCACTTTGTGTGAACCCCGATGAAAGCTATGTAAAGGTTCAAATGAAGGAAGACGGTACCGTATACTATCTGGCAGAAGCTCTGGCCGATACCGTTTTGGGTGAAGATTCTTACACTGTATTAGAGCGTTTTGTGGGCAAAGATTTGGAATACAAAGAATACGAGCCCCTGTTCGACTTTGTTTCTCCCAAAGAGAAATGCTGGTATGTAACCTGTGATAGCTATGTTACCTTGACCGACGGTACCGGTATTGTTCACATTGCACCTGCATTCGGTGAAGATGACTCCAACGTGGGTCGCAAATACGGCTTGCCCTTTGTTCAGCTGGTTGACGCACAGGGCTGCATGACCAAAGAAACCAAGTGGGAAGGCGTGTTCTGCAAAACCGCAGATAAGGAAGTGCTGAAAGACCTGGAAAGCCGTGGTCTGTTGTTCAGTGCACCTGTATTTGAGCATAGCTATCCCCACTGCTGGCGCTGCGATACTCCGCTGATTTACTATGCGAGAGATTCTTGGTTTGTAAAGATGACCGCGGTGAAGGACGACTTGATTCGCAACAACAACACCGTAAACTGGGTGCCTGCTTCTTTGGGTAAGGGTCGTTTTGGCGACTGGTTGGAGAATGTACAGGATTGGGGCATCAGCCGTAACCGTTACTGGGGCACTCCGCTGAACATTTGGGAGTGTGAATGTGGTCATCGCCATGCAATCGGCAGCATCGAAGAGCTGAAGAGCATGTCCAACAACTGCCCCGATGAGATTGAGTTGCATCGTCCTTACATTGATGCCGTTACCATTCCGTGCTCTGAGTGTGGCAAGGAGATGCACCGTGTACCTGAGGTAATCGACTGCTGGTTCGATAGTGGTTCCATGCCCTTTGCACAGTATCACTATCCGTTTGAAAACAAAGAACTGTTTGAAGCACAGTTCCCCGCAGACTTTATTTCCGAAGCAGTTGACCAGACACGCGGCTGGTTCTACTCGCTGATGGCAATTTCCACCTTGCTGTTCAACAAGGCTCCCTTTAAGAACGTGGTGGTTATGGGCCATGTACAGGACGAAAATGGTCAGAAGATGTCCAAATCTAAGGGCAATGCAGTGGATCCCTTTGATGCACTGGCCACCTATGGCGCCGATGCAATCCGCTGGTACTTCTATACTGCCGGTGCACCTTGGCTGCCCAAGCGTTTCTCCGGTAAGGCCGTACAAGAGGGCCAACGCAAGTTTATGGGTACCTTGTGGAACACCTATGCATTCTTTATCCTGTATGCAAACATTGATAACTTTGATGCAACCAAGTATACCTTGGAAAAGGATAAGTTGGGTGTTATGGACCGCTGGGTGCTGTCCAAGATGAACACCATGGTAAAAACCGTAGACGCAGAGCTGGCACAGTACGCAATCCCCGAAGCTGCTCGCGCATTGCAGGAGTTTGTGGATGATCTGTCCAACTGGTATGTACGCCGCAGCCGTGAGCGTTTCTGGGCAAAGGGTATGGAGCAAGACAAGATCAATGCTTACATGACTCTGTATACTGCACTGGTTACTACCTGTAAGGCAGCTGCTCCCATGATTCCCTTCATGGCAGAAAGCATCTATCAGAACATGGTTCGCAGCATTGATAAATCTGCACCGGAAAGCGTGCACTTGTGTGATTTCCCCACCGTGAACGAGGAATTTGTGGATGCCGAACTGGAACAGAACATGGAGCTGGTTCTGGATGTGGTTGTTCTGGGTCGTTCCGCCCGCAACGGCGCAAACCTGAAAAATCGTCAGCCTTTGGCAGAAATGTTTGTTAAGGCAGAAAAAACATTGGATTCCTTCTATGTGGAAATCATCGAAGATGAATTGAATGTGAAGAAAGTTACCTTCACAAACGATATGTCCATGTTTACCAACTACAGCTTTAAGCCGCAGCTGAAGACCTTGGGTCCCAAGTATGGCAAGCAGTTAGGTGAAATCCGCAATCTGTTGGCAGAGCTGAATGGCTCTGCTGCCAAGAAAGAGCTGGATGAAACCGGTACCCTGAAGCTGATGCTCAGTACCGGAGAAATCAGCTTGACCGAAGAAGATTTGCTGATTGAGATGACTCGCAGCGAGCGTTACTTCTCGGTAGAAGATGCAAAGGTTACCGTTGCGCTGGATACCGAACTGACCGATGCGTTGATTGAAGAGGGCTTTGTGCGTGAGTTGGTAAGCAAACTGCAAACCATGCGTAAAGAAGCTGGCTTCAATGTGGAAGATCACATTGTTGCATATGCAGCCGGCAACGATAAGATTACCGCATTGATGCAGGCAAACCGCAATGTAATCGCAGGCGATGTTCTGGCAGATGAAATTGTGGTTAACAGCACCGATGGCTATGTGAAAGAATGGGATGTAAACGGCGAAACAGTTACATTGGCTGTTAAAAAAGTATAAGGCTTTGCAGAAAAAGCCGTAAGCGATAAGAAAAAACCGTTTTGCATTTTGCAAAACGGTTTTTTTCTATTCAAAGAAGAAATGCGATGTATTATAATAGGAATCAGACAGAATCGCACGAAAAGGGGGAAGGAATATGCCGCCAATTCATGTTATGCTAAAACCTGCATCAGGGGCATGCAATATGCACTGCCGATATTGCTTTTATGTGGATGAAATGCAGCATCGTACAACGGCATGTTATGGAACAATGAGTTTACAAACACTGGAAGCAGTCATTCAACGCTCGTTGGCGTTTGCACAGGGAAGCTGTACCTTTTTGTTTCAAGGTGGAGAGCCCACACTGGCAGGATTGGATTTTTTTCGTGCTGCTTTGGTGTTTGAAAAGAAATGGAATGTCAACAAGGTAATCATTCAGCATGGTTTACAAACCAATGGATATGCCATTGACGAAGAATGGGCAGAATTTTTTGCACAAAACAATTTTTTAGTGGGAGTTTCTTTGGATGGCCCCAAAGAAATCCACGATGCCAACCGAGTGGATGCACTGGGGCAGGGAACTTACCAAAAGGTAATGCGTAGCATTTCGCTTTTGAAAAAGCATAAGGTTGAATTTAATATTCTCACCGTGATTACCGAACAATCGGCACGCCATACCAATAAAATCTATGGTTTTTTTCAGCGTAACGATTTGCGATATCAACAATACATTCCGTGTTTGTCTGGGTTGGAAGAAGCTATCCAAGAAAATACCTGTGTATTAACTGCAAAAGGGTTTGAAACCCACTTAAAAACATTGTTTGATTTATGGTATCAGCAAGCAAAGCGAGGAAACCTGGAATACAATCGCTATTTTATGAATCTGCTGGCTATTTTAAATGGTCAGCAGCCGGAAGCTTGCGAAATGCAGGGGATATGCAGTCGTCAATTTGTAGTAGAAGCCGATGGAAGCGTTTATCCCTGTGATTTTTATATGCTGGATGAATATTGCCTGGGCAATCTTATAACGGATTCCTTTGAAGACATTGAAGTAAAACGCAGTCAAATTAGATTTATTGAACAATCAATACAGTTGAAATCCGCCTGCCAAGATTGCCGTTGGTTTAGATTATGTCGTGGCGGTTGCAGGCGATATTGGGAGCCAATCAACGCAGTACAGCCCCGCCATATCTTTTGTGAAGCGTATCAACATTTTTTTGCATATGCAGAACCGAAACTAAAACAGCTGCAACAACAGTTAAGAATTGCGAATTATATGAGAAAGTGTTAGTGAAATTTAATTCTGTTTAAAATATTTTGTGTGAACACACAAAAATATCGTGTATGTGTTCTTGAAAAAGAAACAATATTGATTTTTTGAATTACTACTGATATAATATGTAATACAAAAAATAGCAATTAATATTGATAAATAAATACGGTCTTGTATTTATTTGTTAATACAGGCGCTTTTATAGCGCTTTTTTGCTGTTATATAGAGTTTTTTAGGAAAGGATGAAAAATCACAACATGAAGTCGTTCATTGCCTATTTACTGGCATTTACCATGTTGCTGTCTGTTACCAGTCAGGCTGTCTTGCCTGCAGTGGCTGCAGCAGATAACAGTGTAGTGACCAGTGTTGTTTTGCCCGAAGAGCAAACAACTTCAGACAATGGCTCTGCTTCGCTGCCTTTGTTAGATGCAGCGTCCAGTCAGCAGGCTTCTTCTACACAAGAAGACAGCAATGCAAGCATCGCTTCTTCTGAGTCGGCAGAAGATAAAACTTCTGAAAACACCGTGTCTTCTTCGGAAGAACAACAAACATCGGAGACCTCTCAAAGCCAGGCAGCAAGCGATGCGTCCAGCGTAGCAAGCGCATCCGGCAGCCAAGCATCCAGCGTAGCTTCTTCCAGCGAAGCAACAGAGGATAGCTCTGCTGTAAGCAGCGAAGTAGCTGGCGAAGAGCAGGAAGACAACAATCAAACAGAAGAAAGCAAGCCCGAAGTTAGCAACGGTACTGCAGCTGTAAACGTAAATGTACGTGCAGCTATGACAATTGAACAGGATGTTTTGTTCACCGCAGTATTGTCGCAAAATGGCGAAGAGATTGCACGCAACAGCGGCAGTCTGGCTGCAAATCAAGAAGGTGACGCATCTTCTGTTACCATTAAATTGGCGGATTTGACCAGCGGTAGCTATCAGTTGACTGTATCCGCACAAGGATTTGCTACATACACTCAGGGCATTGAAGTAAAGAATGGTGTGTACAGCACTGTTACTTTGTACACTGGCGAACTGAACGGCTATAATGCAGATCAGGCACATCCCGGTTTCCTGCGTGTAGGCGATGCCAACAACGATGGAAAGCTGAATGGCGAAGACGCCGATGCCGTTGTTAATGCAATGGAAAACGGCACTGTTGATTTGGCTGACTTTAACCGTGATGGTGTCGTTAACCTGATCGATATGCAGTACCTGGCTACAAACCTGGATGAAAACGAAAGCCAGGTTGCAGATGTTCGTTCTACTGTAGAAACCCGCATTGCCGACAACCTGGCAAAGCCGGTAGTAAACGAAAACACCAAAGTTGAGGGTGAAATCGAAGCTTTGGTTAACGATGGCGGCAGCGTTACTTTGGCACCTGCAAATGACGCACCCATTAGCAAAGAAAACGCAGTTGCAGTAGACTTCAACTTTGCTGCAACCGAAGACGTTGCAGAAGAAGATCTGCCCGTTATGGAAGGTTTGACCATCCAATCTCCCGCCGAAAGTGAAAATACCATCACTGAGGGTACTATTACTGTAACCTACATTGAAGATGGTGTGGAAAAAACCGTAGAAGCACAAATCCAAGATGAGAGCAAGGCTCGCACTTTCTCTTTGATTAGCTTGTTCTCCAGCACACCTACTGTTGTGCGCAAGAGCGACGGTTCTTTGGAAGTAAACTTTGGTAAGCAGATTGCTGTTAAAAAGGTTACTCTGACCATTACCGCAACCCAGAGCAACAACCTGGCCGAAATTTCCAAGGTTGAGTTCTTGAACGGTATGGAAAACCGCATTCCTGAGCCTGAGATGGACATCCCCACTGAGCTGACCGGCATTGCAGGAGATAAGGAATTCACCTTAACTTGGAAACAGTGCTTGAACGTTACTGCTTACGAAGTTGAAATTTCCGGACCTACTAAGGACGGTAATAAAACTGTAGTAGTCCGCAGCACAAACAATCAGCTGGTTGTTAGCAACTTGGGCGGCTCCAAGATGATCAACAATCGCGATTACACCGTTCGTGTTCAGTCTGTGAACGGCGAATGGAAGAGCGGTTACAGCGATAGCATTACCGTTCGTCCTATGGCTACCAAGCTGCCTGCAGCTCCGGATAACGTTGAGGCAGTTGGCGCATACCGTGCAATCAGCGTAAGCTGGAAAGACATGGATGATACCGACAGTTACACTGTTCTGTACCGCAAGGTTACCGAAGAGGGTAAGGGTGAATATGTTCAGGCTGTAACTGGTTTAACCAAAAATAGCTATCGAATTGAAAACCTGGAAGACAATGTTAAGTACGAAATTGTTGTTTATGGTACAAACGACCTGGGCGACGGTGAGTACTCCATTCCTTCTGTGGCAACCACTCAGAGCATTTTGCCCGCATGGATGCCCTCTTATAAGCTGATTAACACCGCAAACGAAGCAGGTGCTTTGACCAATCATATTGCAAGTGCTTCCTATGTTGGTAACGGCTATATGGTAAATAGTCCTCTGGATAGTGATACAACTGCTTTGGGCGTTTTTGATAACACTCAAGAAAGCTACTTCTACACAGGTGACTGGGACTTTGGTGCCATTTACCATAACGGACACTGGGGTATTGCAGTAGAGTTTGATGCAGTTCAAGCTATTGGTGCGTTTGCTTTTGCTGAGCCTGAAAATGGCAGCATCAGCAGTGCAAGTTTCTGGTATAAGAACGAAGAGACCGGTCAGATGCAAGCTCTTAGCGGCATCCGCGTAAGCGTTCGTCAAGACAGCAATAAGCGCCGTTATATCTATGTATCTTTGCCGAAGGAAGTTAATACCAGCAAGGTTCTGATCGGCTTTACCAATAACTACGCAATTTGGGGCATGAAAGTTGCCGAAATGCGTTTCTACGGATATGATAGCATTTATGATAATATCATGGCGTTGTACGCAGACGATTATCATACCACCTTGCGCCCTGAGGTAGACCAAGATACCTTGGATGCACTGAACACTCGTTTGAATACTCCGGATTCGGCATCCAACGAGAAGCATCCCAACCATGACCAGTTACAGCGTGAGCTGGATACTGCAATCAAGATTTATCAAAACAGTGCAAACCTGACAGAAGTACAGCACATTAAGGCAATTGGTGCAACCGTAAACGGCCATAATGATAATTCCTTGGGCTTTGCAGGTTTGAACCCCTGGCAGCCTCTGGGCATTACCGCTGCTGCCGGTGAAGAGATTACCATTTATGTTGGTAACCCCTTGCTGCAGGCTGGCGATAATACCGACTTGTATCTGGTTGCAACCCAGTACAATGCGGAATCTGGTAATTTTGTAAAAGAACTTACCCGCTTAAAGGTTGGCGAAAACACCATTGTTATCCCCGACATTGTAAGCAAAGACTTTGAACATGGTGGTTCTCTGTATATCCGCTATGGTGCAAAGAATGACGTAAGCAAGTACGGTGTTCGTGTAGTAGGCGGAACCCGTATTCCTACTCTGGATCTGTACGGCTTGGATGACACCACCAATCACGAAGAGCGCATGCAGCGTGTTACCACTTATGTAGAGCAGCTGGAAAGCTATGTAGCAAATCTGGAAAATCTGCATAACGAGTTGCATCAAAACAGCTCCAATGCAAGCGTTCATTACGATTACAACAAAGAAGAGTGCATCTTGGGTGCTACCGAGTTGATGGGCGATTACATGTTGCTGTCCTTGTCGGCAGAGCAGGTATTGGCAGGTCTGGGTAGCGGAACCGTAGCTGAAAAGGCAGAACGACTGAATCAGTCTATGCTGGCTATGGATGAAATGATGATTCTGTTCTACCAGCATAAGGGCCTGATTGCAAACGCTCCTGATGTGGTTAACCGCACTCCTTCTCAGCATCTGAACATTCGTTATCATCGTATGTTTGCCGGTGCATTTATGTATGCTGCTGGTAACCATATTGGTGTAGGTTGGGGATCTGTTCCTGGCGTAGTACAGGGTAGCCCCGTTGTATCCGATGAGCTGGGCAATTATATTTCCGGTAACTATTTCGGTTGGGGTATTGCCCACGAAATTGGTCACGATATTAACCAGGGTAGCTATGCAGTTGCCGAAGTAACCAACAACTACTTCTCGCAGCTTGCTACTTATGAAAATGGCTCTGTACGTTTTGGTTACAATGCTGTTTACGACAAGGTAACTTCCGGCACAGTTGGTGCTTCCAGCGATGTATTCACTCAGCTGGTTATGTACTGGCAGCTGCGCTTGGCATACGACAATTACTATCCGTACAAAACATTTGATAATTACAGTGATTTGTTCAATAGCTTGTTCTATGCTCGCGTAGATAGCTATGCTCGTACTCCGTCCTCTGCACCTAAGGCAGAAGAAAACGGTGTAGCACTTACCTTGAATGGTGATTCTCAGCAGAACTTTATGCGTTTGGCAAGTGCTGCTGCACAGAAGAATTTGACTGATTTCTTCACTCGTTGGGGTATGGTTCCCAATGCGGAAACTGCTGCTTACATGGCTCAGTTCCCCGAAGAAACCCGTGCAATTTACTACATCAAAGATAGTGCACAAGACTATCGCATTAAGAATCCCGATGGTGCAAACTTTATCGGTAAGGATGTACTGTCCAGCGATGAAGTAACTGTTACCAAGGGCAATGATATGAACGGCCTGGCACAAAATCAGGTTAAGGTAGATATCAAGCCCGATTCCACTTCCAGTGAATTGTTGGGTTACGAAATCAATCGTACCGTTATTTCCGGTGGTAAAGAAGAGCGTCAAACCGTTGGCTTTGTTTTGGCAAGCGAAGACGGTAGCGCAACCTTTACCGACACTATTACTACCATCAATAACCGTGTATTCACTTATGATGTAGTAGCAATTGACCAGTATCAGAACCGTGCAAACACTCTGGTTCTGGAGCCCATGAAGATTTCTCATGACGGTAGTCAGGATAAGACGGATTGGACTGTAACCACCAACATGACCTCTGAGCAGGACGTTGAGGTTATTCCGGACGAGGAAAACCCCGATAACGGCTATAACCCCGGTGCTAATAACAGTGCAACCATTAAGTCTGCAATTTCTATGGCCTTTGACAATAGCATGGAAACCACATTTGAAGGTGTTGTTGCTAATGGTACTCCCACCATTTCCATGCAGTTTAATAAGGCACTGGATGTAACCGGCTTTAAGTTCACTTTGAACGAAGGCAAGGAAGTTCCGGCAGGTACCTTTACGGTAGAATTGTGTGAAAATGGCGAATGGGTAACTGTTCCCACCAATGTAACCGAAATTACCGAAACTGGTTCTACCATTGTTTACTTTGTAACCGAAGATGGCTGGATGCGTACCAGCAGTGCTACTGCAATGCGTATCACCTTTACTGGTGCAACCTCTGTAAATGTAACAGAGCTGGATGTATTGGGCCCCACCGGAGACAATGTAGAAATGGTTGCTGAGGATAGTATTGGTATCTTGGAGAGCGACTATGTATACGATAGCGAAGGCGGCAAGATTCCTGCAGGTTCCATCGTATTTATCGGTTCTTACAAGGGTAACCCCGCTTACAACGTTGTAATTCTGTATGACCAGGATGGCAAGATTGTAGGCTACGGCGAGAACGGCGAGGGTAGCTCCGAGCAAATTATCTTGGCTGAAGTTCCCGATCAGGGCGATCTGGCAAACACTTCCGATGGACGTTGGGTTTACTGGATTTCTCCCGAGGCAGTTCTGCCTGAAAAGGTTCGTGTAGAGCTGTACCGTGTAGACAATGCACAAACCAACCAGGGTCAGCGTATGGTAAGTGACTCCTTGTGGGTAACTGTACCTAGCGAACTGCCCAGCATCACAATTAATTCCGATTCTCAATCTTAATAAGCAACCACTGGACAAGGAGATTCTCCATGAACAAGCAGATTAAACGTCTGATTGTGGCTGCAATGATGATCTTAGCGCTTCCGATGCAGATCTTTGCTGCATCGGAAGCAGCTGCATCGATTCAAGCAAATGGTAATCAAGCGAGCGTTTCGGTTTCTCTTCAGAATCAAGCTGCTGGAGAGGGCGTTACTGCTTTACAAATGATTCTTGATGTACAGGTAGCCGTTGGCTCACTCAATCAAGCGCAGGTAGGTTTTACTTTTAACGAAAATTTGCCTGGTACCATTCAGCGATACAGCTATAATCAGGAAAAACATACATTGACAATTTATGTAGCAGGCGCTAAAAATGGTCTGTTTACCAATGGCAGTGTGGATTTAGGTAACATTTCTGTTACTAGCAACACAGGCGACTACATTAAGTTATCCATTACCACTGGCGATCGCGAAGACAGCTTACAGATTCTTTCTGGTGGTACAAACTTAAAAACAATGAGCATGCAAGCAGTTACCGCCAACATTGAGGCCGGAACCGCTGTTGTGCCAACTCAACCGCCTCAGGAAACCAGTCAGCCTAGCGTAACCGCAACACCGACTGCAAAACCTAGCGTAACCGCAACACCCACTGCAAAGCCTAGCGCAACTGCTGCACCGACTGCAAAGCCCGGTGCAACCACCGCACCGACTGCAAAGCCCGGTGCAACCACCGCACCGACTGCAAAGCCCGGTGCAACCGCTGCACCTGGAGCAACTGTAGCACCTGATGCAACTGCAGTACCTGGTACAACTGCTGCCCCCAATGAGGAAGCTGCAATCAGCGGTACAGGTGAATACACTGCTTCCGATGTTGAAAAAGCATTTAAGGAGCAAGGCGGTATTGTTGAGTTTGATGTAACCAATAAGGCAATTGTAGATGCAAAAGCATTCGCTCTGCTGAAAGATGCAGAAAACACCACTCTGCGTTTGAGTGGCAATGGTTACACTTGGAACTTCAAGGCTGCCGATATTACCGATTCTTCGGTTGTAGGCAACAGCTTTAACAGTGCAATTCAGTTTGCTGTAAAGGATTCCATCAAACAAAAGATTGAATCTTTTCTAGAGGGCAACGACTATATTGCATTTGAAACTGCTTACAGCGGAACCCTGCCTGGCAAGGCTACTTTGGAGCTTCAGCTAGACAAGGCTGCTTATGCAGGCAAAACCTTAGAGTTGTACTACCAGCCTGAAAATGGCGATGCAGAACTGGTAAGCGAAGTAACTGCCGATGCAAACGGCATGGTTTCGCTGTCTTTGGACCACTGCTCTGTTTACTTCTTGGCAATTAAAACAAACAATGCCAATGCAGATGCAAGCCAGCCTGTAAACGCAACTACTTCTGTAGTAATTTCTGAAAGCACTTCCAATGTTCCGGTAGCTGGTATTGTAGCTATTGTACTGTTGGTTGTTGTAATTGCTGCGGTAGTGGTAATTCGTCGTCGTAACGGCAACTAATTCGTATATTTTTAATAGACTCGGTTGAAGTTCAGCCGGGTCTATTTTTATTGCGGTTTTATCTTTTTGTTATCACGTATTTTTCACAAGAGTTTCAGATGTTTTTCAGATTTATACGATATGCTAGAAAAGCAATCACATAAGGAATACGAACCATTAACATTAGAAAGGTGAATTGTATATGAAACGAGCTTTAGCACTGGTATGCAGTGTTGTGCTACTATTTTCTTTGGTAGCTTGTACAAATGAAACTTCTCAAGCTGGTACTTCAGATAAAACCACCAGTGTTTCACAAGGGCAAGATATGATAGAAGACATGATGGAAAACTCCTATATAGGCCAAGTAACTGCAATTGATGGCACGAACGTTACCCTTCAGTTAGGAGAACTTTCTCAAAAAGAGAGGCCGCAAACTGGAGGAGATGCATCGGGCCAACCGCCACAAGAAGCAGGTGAACCCGCCGACGTGAATGCAGATTCCATGCCGGAAGGCAAAGAGCCGCCGCAAATGGAAGATGGAGAACGCCCCGAAATGCCTCAAAATGAAGAGGGAGCAAGCGTCCCGGCAGAGGATAAAAAAGGCGGCCCTATGATGGGAGGAGGTTCTGGTTTTGTGGCAGGCGATGAAACCATTAAATTGGATTTGAGCAATGCAAGCGTTACAAAGCAAGCCGGTCCGCAGAGCGAAGAAGCTTCTTTGGAACAAATTGCAGTGGGCGATATTTTAATCGTTACGCCCGATGAAACCAATGCATCTTATGCGGTAATCATTCAAATGAGCAGCAATGACAAGCAACCGATGCTGCAAGCCGATGAGGAACAAAGCAATTCTAACAGCACAAGTGCTTCCGAATAATCGCAAAACTCCGTCCTATGGGCGGAGTTTTTTGTTTGCATTGATGCAATTGTATTTTTCCGTTATAATAACATCAAGACAAAGGGGAAAGGAAACAAGGAAAATGGAAATTGAAATTTTTAAAGCCATTGTTCATGTGTTGGATTCCAGTGGCGGAGCACCTGTTTTTTCGGATCGTATGCTGGAACTTGCCGGTGATGAATTGGATTATTTGGCATCTCATATTGAAAAAGCTTATTGCAACGATGCGGTAAAAAATTGCACCTTTATGGCAGAGTCCACATTCCCGAATTTGCTATTGGAAAATGAGGATTTTGTGCAATGCTCAAAGCAAATTGCCGCTGAATTTTTTGAAGTAATGCGGCATAATCCGTCCATTCCCAATGCAGATTTAATTGTGGTTTATTGCAGCATTGATGGAAATGAAAGCGTAGCCATTTTAAAAATGAATTATAAGGTGGCGTATGCTCACTTTTATCAGCAGGTAGAAGGTCAGCATTATAACGCATTGATTAAGCAGCGCACTATTTTGCCGGCAGCAAGTAGTAAAACCGATGAATCCATTATTGTAAATATGACCGATGGTTCCATTAAGCTGGTGGAAAAGAAATTTGAAGTGGACGGAGTAAAGGAGTTCTATATTTCTTCCCGAATTTTACATAGTACACAGGCACAGCCGGAACGGGTAAAATTGCAAACGGTACAAACCGCAGCAACCCAGGCGATTAAAGAAAACTATGAAGACAGCAGAAAAATCGAATCGGAAATTGCGGCGATTTTATGCGAGGAGGCCGTAGCAGGGGACGGCAATTTGCAGATAGAGCGGGTGAAAAAACGCATTGAAGACCAATTTCCCTTGGCGGTGAATGACTTTACCGCAGAATTAGAAACCGCCAATCTGCCAATGGAAGAAAAAGTAACGGTTCCTGCAGCAAAGATTAAGAAAATGGAATACCAATCCATTAAAACAGAAAGCGGAATCGAAATGAAAATTCCCATTACGCTGTTAAGTGCCGAAAATGATTATGTGGAGTTCATCAATGCACCGGATGGAACCATTTCCTTATTGATTAAAGGTGTTATGCTATAAAAAAAGGCCGCATTGCTTTGGCAATGCGGCTTATGTTTATTCTGCAATTGTATGTTTATGTTTTTCAAAAAATGCGTTGCGTTCTCTAAAATAGCACTGGGGGCATAGGCTTTCGTATTCCACTTCATTGCCCTGATCAATTACAACCTGATCGCCTTCAAACACAAATTCTCCGTTGATTTTACGGCCGTTACAGGTTGCTTTACGCCCACAAGTACAGATAGTTTTCATCTCTTCAATGGCGTGTGCAAGCTCCAGCAAACGGGTGGAACCCGGGAAGCCTTTCATGGAAAAATCAGTACGCAAGCCGTAAGCAATGACGGGAATGTTCAGTTCTACGGTAATGCGTAAAAGCTGTTCTACCTGCAGAGGGCTCATGAATTGGCTCTCGTCGGTAAGAATGCAGGAAGGGGCAGGGGCACGGGTGAGTAAATCCTTTACCAGTTCAAAAATATCCAAGTTAGGGGTAATGGATACATCAACCATACGGGTTACCCCCAAACGACTAACCAACTTATCGCCACCTTTTGTGTCGATGCTTGGTTTCATAACCAGAACACGCATACCGCGCTCTTCGTAATTGTGTGCAACCTGCATTAAAGCGGTGCTTTTACCACTATTCATTGCGCCGTAGCGAAAGTATAGTTTTGCCATAGTTTCCACCTTTAACTCAAAAATTTACCTGACCGATAAAAACCGGTCAGGTATTTGATGATTATTCAAAATCAATCATTACGCAAACGATAGCCCAAGCTCATAAGGCTGTCACCCAAGTGGGCGTTTTCCACGGTAACATCCGGATATACAATGGATAAGTCATAATGACTAAAGTTCCAAAAACCTTTGATGCCCAAATCCACCAAACGGCCCGAAACTTCTTTTGCGCCTTCACGGGGAACACACAGAACCGCAACAACCGGGTGATGTTGCGAGCAGAATGTTTCCAACTCGTTGATGTGATGAATGGGAATTCCGTCTAAATTGCGACCAACAAGAGCATCTTGAGAATCAAAAACCGCCAGCAGATTGTATCCGTTGGTATCGGTGGTTAAAAAACGCGATACAGCAGTACCCAAACGACCGGCACCAATCAGAATGGTGGGAAGCTTTTCGCCGTCGCCAAACAGCAAATGGCCAATTTCGTGCAGCAGAACCTCCACGTTGTAGCCAATGCCTTGTTGACCAAAGCCACCAAAACAGTTGAAATCCTGACGGACCTGGCTGGCAGTGGTGCCCATCATCCGAGCCAGTTCGCTGGAAGAAACCTTAGTAATTCCGTTCAACTGCATTTGGCGGATGTAGCGGTAATACTTAGGTAAACGCTTGATTACCGGAAGAGAAACCTTGCCCTGTACGTTGTTCATAAATCAATTCACCATCTTTGAATAAAATTGAAACAGGTCAGTGAGGGAGAAAACCGTGCGCTGACTGGAATGCATCAATTGCAGCAGTGCAACAGCAATCTTGATGCGTATAAATTGTTCTATACATTATAATACTGGATATATACAGGGTTTGTCAAACAGGTTTTGGGCTAAAAAGCGTGAAAAAAGGGCATATAATTTGTGAATTGGGGCAAAATGATAAAAAATATGCAAAAGGAGACAAACGCAATGGAACAGGAGCAATACAATACCGATTCGCCTACCGATGCACAGGTAGAACAAGAAAAATTGGAACATGAATATATGATGGATACCGGTTCTGTAATTCGCACAAAAGGCCGTCACGCAATCCACTGTTTAACGGTTGTGGGGCTGATAGAAGGGCATGTATCGGCTGGGCAAGGGCAAAAAGTAACCAAATACGAGCATGTGATTCCACAGCTGGTTGCCATTGAAGAAGACCCCAACATTGAGGGCTTGTTGGTAATTTTAAATACCGTAGGCGGCGATGTGGAGGCTGGTCTGGCGTTGGCGGAACTAATCAGCGGTGTAACCAAACCCAGCGCAACTTTGGTGCTTGGGGGTGGGCACTCCATCGGCATTCCCCTTGCAGTAAGTGCAAAACGAAGCTTTATCGTTCCCACAGCAACCATGACCATTCACCCGGTGCGTCATTCGGGGCTGGTATTGGGTGTACCGCAAACCATGCGCTACTTTGAGCAGATGCAGGAACGTATTACCGGGTTTGTACACCGCCATTCTGCCATTCCGGAAGAGCGATTCATTCAATTGATGATGGATACTTCTGAATTGGTGATGGATGTGGGAACGGTATTGGACGGCGAGCAGGCGGTAAAAGAAGGCCTCATTGACAGGCTGGGCAGTTTAGGCGATGCACTGCAATATTTGTATGAGGAAATCGAAAAAGAAAAAAACCAGAATTAAGCCGATGAAAAGCGTCGAGAAGAACCCTCGGCGCTTTTAATGTCCCATAAATGGGGTTTTAAAAACAGTGGGTTTGTGCTACAATAAATAGGTTATAAACAAGCAAGATCGTGCGCCCTATTATAGGGATACGGAGAATTTACATAAAGAAAAGGTAGTTTAACAATGGCGCAAAAAAGAAAAACATCAAGTCGTTCTTCGGGGCGTGATTCCAAACCTGCTACAAGCAATCGAGGACGCCCCAGAACAAAACGACCACAGCCCGATGTGGCACAAAGCTGGAGCATCCTGCTTTTTGGAATCGGTGCCATATTGATTGCCATGATTTTTGTAGAAGGACAATCGGTATGGGCATGGCTGCGCAGTGTGCTGTTTGGCGTATTTGGTTTAAGTATGTATTTTATGGGGCCGCTGACATTGTATCTGGCGGTGCTGGTGGCATTGGGCCGCCCCATTTGGGAACGATGTGCAAAATCATTGTTATTGATGATGATGATTTGCGGTACAGCAATTGTGTTTTCCAAAATTGATTTGGTTGGCTTAACCTTTGGCGAAAGTATCGTTGCCTTATATAAAAGCGGTCAGGTATTGTTCGGTGGCGGTCTTTTGGGTGGCGTTATCGGCGGAACATTGCTGGCGTTGTGTGGACATCCGGCCGCAAACATTTTGCTGTTGGTATTTCTGCTGGCCATGATTATGTGGTACTTTGGCATTACCCCCGGTGATTTGTGGCAGGTAGTCGAAGAGTTCATCGGCAACTGGCAGGAAGACCGAGAAGCCGCCCGTGTAAAGCGGGAAGCATGGGAGGAAGAACAGGCTCGCCGCCAACCTTTGCGGCAAGAAGCGGCAGCACGGCGGGCGGCAGAAATTGCAGAGGACCCTCACGCGGAATTTGCAAGACGCTTTCGGCGGCGTAAACCACAGGTTGATATTGATCTAGGCCCAGACCCCGTTGTGGAAGAAGAGCCGGAAGTGGCACAAGAAGAACCGTTGGTTGGCCCGGGCGGAACCTTTGGAATGTATCCGCCCATGGATTACACCCCTGCAAAACCGGAAGCACCCAGCGAGTTTGAAACCTCCATTTCCATGGATTCCGATTCCGAAGAAGAGGAGTACGGTTTTGAGCCTTATCCCGTTAGCGGACAAGGGTATGCAATGGAAATGTCGTTCCAAGATGCCTCAAGTGTTGCAGCAGATTTGCCCGTTGCATCCGACCCCATTGTACCTGCAACAGCCGAGATTGACTCGCTGATTCAAAAGGCAATGACAACTTCGGATGATAGCTTGGCGGATGCGGCACTAAAGCCTTTGAATCCGGCAGCAGCGGCGCAAACCGAAGCAACAGCAGAGGAGAGCACCGCAGGAGAGGAATACCAGTATCCGCCTTTGAGTTTGTTCCAGGAGATGGAAAACACCGAAGATCCCGGCGTGGAAGAAGAGATGAAGAAAAACGCCGAGATTCTGGTGGGTACGCTGGAGAGTTTTGGCGTAAAGACCCGTGTGTTGGATGTTTGCCGTGGTCCCTCGGTAACCCGATACGAATTACAGCCTTTGGCAGGTGTTAAAATTAGCCGCATTACAGGATTAGCCGATGATATTGCGTTGAATCTGGCAGCAGCAGGTGTCCGCATTGAAGCACCGATTCCCGGCAAGCCTGCGGTGGGTGTGGAAGTACCAAACCGTAAAGCAAGTCCTGTGGGCATTCGTGGCATTTTTGAATCGCAGGCTTATACCCGCAGCGCATCGCCGTTGACCTTGGCGTTGGGTAAAGACATTGCCGGCACCTCGCAGGTTGCAGACCTGTGCAAGATGCCTCACCTGTTGATTGCAGGTTCCACCGGCAGCGGTAAGTCGGTTTGTGTGAATAGCATTATCATCAGCTTTTTGTACAAGGCAAGCCCGGAAGATGTAAAGCTGATTTTGATTGACCCTAAGGTGGTTGAATTGGCCGAATACAACGGTATTCCCCATTTGCTAATGCCTGTTGTTACCGAACCGAGAAAGGCCGCAGGTGCTTTGGGCAGTGCAGTAGCAGAAATGGAACGTCGATACCATGAATTTGCTGCACACAATGTGCGTGATATTAAAAGCTACAATCGTATGGCGGTCGAAACCGATGGTATGGAGAAGATGCCCTACATTGCCATTATTATTGACGAGTTGGCAGACCTGATGATGGTAGCAGGCAAAGAGGTAGAAGACTACATCTGCCGTATTGCACAAAAAGCCCGTGCAGCAGGTATGCACCTGATTGTTGCAACCCAGCGTCCCAGTGTAGATGTTATTACCGGCTTGATTAAGGCCAATATTCCAAGCCGCATCGCCTTTGCGGTTTCCAGCCAGGTAGACAGCCGAACCATTTTGGACGCAGGCGGTGCTGAAAAACTGTTGGGTATGGGTGATATGCTGTTTATGCCTGTGGGTGCATCCAAGCCCTTGCGTATTCAGGGAACCTATGTAAAAGATGAGGAAATCAGCGCCGTGCTGGACTTCATTAAAAAGGACAATGCATCCCAGTACAACGAAAAAATGATTGAAGAAATGGAAAAACATGCATTGCCGGAAAAAGCGGGCAATGGCTCGGATGACAGCGAAGACGATGGCCACGACCCCATGCTGGAGCAAGCCGTTGAAGTTGTTATTGAAGCAGGGCAGGCATCCACCAGTTTGTTGCAACGCAAATGCAAATTGGGATATGCCCGTGCAGCCCGCATCATGGATTCCATGGAGCAACTGGGGGTAATTGGCCCGTATCAGGGAGCAAAACCCCGTGAAGTGTTAATCAATCGTCAGCAATGGATTGAACGCTCAATGCGTACCGACAATCAGCCCACTGCATCGATTGAGCATTGATAAAACGTACAAACAAAATCACAATGCCCTCGGTAGGCTGTGTTGAATGGCTTGCCGGGGGCATCAAATTGTAGCTTTGAGAAAGAAAGGAGGCCCTTTGTATGCAACAGGGTACCAAATTTTTACCCATCAATCAGCAGGATATGCAGGAACGGGGCTGGGACGAACTGGATTTTATTGTGGTAATGGGCGATGCCTATGTGGATCATCCCAGTTTTGGGCCTGCCATTATCAGCCGTGTTTTGGAAGCACAGGGATATCGAGTAGGCGTAATCAGCCAGCCGGACTACACAAGCGAAGATAGCATAAAGGTTTTGGGCAAGCCCAAGTACGCATTTTTCATTGGCGGCGGCAATGTGGATAGCATGGTGGCCCATTACTCAGTGGCCAAGATTCGCCGAAAAGAGGATGAATATACCCCCGGCGGTATGGCAGGCAAACGCCCCGACCGCAGTGCAACCGTATATACCCAAATGGCAAAGCGTGCCTATCCGGATGTTCCAGTGATTCTGGGCGGCTTAGAGGCCAGCCTGCGCCGCTTTGCACACTATGACTATTGGCTGGATACCGTACTGCCCAGCATTGTGGAAAGTTCGGGTGCAGACCTTGTAAGTTTTGGTATGGGCGAGCATCAAACCATGGAAATTGCCCGTCGTTTGGTGGCAGGCGAGTCAGTGGATAGCATCCGTGATGTGGCAGGCACCTGTTATATGACCGATTTTGCAAACCTGCCTGCAAAGTACATTGAGTGTGCAGGTTTTACAAAAGTAAGCACCGACAAAATGGCCTATGCAAAGGCATGCCGAATCCAGATGGACAATCAGGACCAGGTCATTGGTCAGATTGTGGTACAAAAGCAAAAAGATCGGTATCTGGTACAAAATCCCCCTGCAAAAGCACTTACCCGCCGTGAGCTGGACTGGGTGGCAGCACTGCCGTATACCCGTACTTATCACCCCAGCTATATTGCGTTGGGCGGTGTTCCCGCCATTGAAGAGGTGGAATACTCCATCATTCATAACCGTGGCTGTTATGGTGGTTGTAACTTCTGTGCCATTACGCTGCACCAAGGCCGCATGGTAACAAGCCGCAGTGTGAATAGCGTAGTGGAAGAGGGCGAGTTGCTGACCAAGCTGCCTGGTTTTAAAGGGTATATTCATGACGTTGGTGGTCCTACCGCAAACTTCCGTTTGCCCAGCTGCAAAGAGCAGATGACAAAGGGTATGTGCCAAAACGGCAAAAAGTGTTTGGCTCCCGGCCCTTGCCCCCATTTAATCTTGGATCACAGCGAGTATTTAAAAATGCTTCGCCGTTTGCGTGAACTGCCTGGGGTAAAAAAGGTGTTTATCCGCAGTGGCATTCGTTACGACTATCTCACATGGGATAAGGATGAAACCTTCTTTAAGGAGCTGGTGGAACACCATGTTTCCGGTCAATTAAAGGTTGCACCGGAACATTGTGCCCCCAATACCTTAAAATACATGGGAAAACCGCCGGTAGAGGTATACAACAAGTTCTCGAAACGCTTTTATGAACTGACCAAAAAGGCAGGCAAAAAGCAATATCTGGTACCCTATTTGATGAGCAGCCACCCAGGCAGTACGCTGGAAGATGCGGTTTATCTGGCAGAATATCTGTATAAACACAACATTCGTCCGGAGCAGGTGCAGGACTTTTACCCGACTCCCGGTACAGTATCTACCTGCATGTTCTACACTGGCTTAGACCCCTATACCTTGAAACCGGTATTCGTGGAAAAAACACCGGAAGGCAAGGCGTTGCAGCGTGCGTTGTTGCAGTACTACGAACCCCGCAATGCAGAAAAGGTGGTAAAAGCCCTTCACAAAACCCATCGGGAAGACTTGATTCCGCTGCTGGTTCCGGGATATGTCAAAAAGGTATCGCCGCAGATATCGGCAAAGGGCAAAACAAAAGGGGGCAAAGGCAAACAAGCCGCAAAGCCCATTCAGGGAAAATTTGTTCCCAACTACGGAAAAGGTGCAGCGGGCAAAAATGCAAAACCAACCTTTGCACCCAAAGGAAAGAGAAAATAATCTATGGCAAGAAGAAAACGCAGACGACAAAAAAAGATTACCTTTCGGATCACTTTATCCCAAGCCATTGTGTTTGGTGTGGTTGTGTTCTGCCTGTTAAGCGGAATCCATTTGGGATTTCAGGGGGAACTGGGGGATTCTCCCACATGGGATGACTGGTATGCGGCGTTGGGGTTATCCTCAACGCCGGCAAGTACCAATACGGTATCCGAAGAAACACAGGCGGTTCATTTCATTGATGTGGGGCAGGCAGATGCCACCTTATTGCAAAGCGGCGATGAATACTGTTTGGTGGATGCAGGCGAAGCAGACAGCGAAACAGACCTGCTTCGCTATCTGGACCAGCAGGGAATTACCAAATTAAAATTGCTGGTCATGAGCCACCCCCATGCAGACCATATCGGAAGCATGAAAGCAGTATTGGAGCATGTAACGGTGGAGCAGGTGCTGCTGCCTGATTTTGACAAAGCGCCCTATCCTACTACCCGTACCTTTGAACGGGTTATGGATACCATCGAGGCACAGCAAATCCCAACAATTACAGCCCAAACAGGTCAGAGTTTTACCATTGGCGAGGCAACCTTGACCGTTGTTGCAGACGGTGTAGAAACCGAGAACTACAACAACTTATCCCAGGTGTTATTTTATGATGCACCGGGGCTTACGGTTTTGTTAAGCGGTGATGGCGAAAAAGAGGTGGAACAGGCTGCACTGGAACAGGGCAATGTACCAAAAGCAGATGTATTCAAAGCAGCGCATCACGGTTCTAATACTTCCAATACCCGTGCATTTTTGCAGGCAATCAGTCCCAGATATGTGGTGGTTAGCTGTGGAAAAGACAACAGTTATGGGCATCCCCATAAAGAACCGATGCAGCGTTACCAAGACATTGGGGCTGAGGTGTTGCGTACCGACCAAGACGGCAGCGTGGTAATTACCGCAACCGAAGCGGGCTTGCAGTATTATACCGCAAATGCACAAAGCGCAGCAGCATAAAGAGGAATTGAACATGGCAATGTATATTGTTGACAGGCTGGAAGAGTCGCTTGCAGTGATTGAAGTAACAGAGGATAACGACCGTACCCATTATGCTACTGTGCCTTGCAGCGAACTTCCGACCAATGTACAAGAAGGCGACTTGCTTACCTATGAAGAAAACGTATGGGCGGTTGATGTACAAGCAACAATGGCACGGCGTGAAAAACTAAAACAACGATTTTTAAAGTTAGGTAAGTAAATACAACAAGAAAACCCCTGTGGCTTTGGTTGCCACAGGGGTTTTCTTTTATAACATTACAGAATCAATTCAAATTCCGGTTGAATTACTCAACTACATGAACCTTGATCATGTTGGTGGTGCCGGAAACGCCAACAGGCACACCGGCGGTAACAACAACATGGTCGCCGCTCTTCAGCAGACCGTCAGCAACAGAGGTCTTAACAGCTAGGTCAACCAGCTCGTCGGTGTTGCTTGCAACAGGCATCATGATAGGCTTTACACCCCAAGTGATTGCCAGATGACGCTGAACCTGCTCGTCGGTTACACAAGCAATGATGGGGGTGCGTGCACGGCCCTTGCTCAGCAGGCGGGCAGTCTGGCCGCTCTGGGTAACAGTGATGATAGCCTGAGCGTTCAGGTTAGCAGCGGTATCGCAAGCTGCGTGTGCAATTGCAGCAGAAACATCCATATCGGTGCTCATGGGCGGTTTGCGCATGTGCTCAATGTAGCTTGCATCGCTTTCGGTGCGGGCAGCAATGGCAGCCATGGTGCGAACAGCCTCAACAGGGTACTTACCGGCAGCGGTTTCGCCGCTCAGCATGATTGCGCTGGTACCGTCGTAGATTGCGTTTGCAACGTCGGTGATTTCAGCACGGGTAGGACGGGGGTTCTCCATCATGCTTTCCAGCATCTGGGTAGCGGTAACAACAGGCTTGCAAGCAGCAAAGCTGTGGTAGATGATGTCCTTCTGAATCATGGGAATTTCAGTAAAGTCGATCTCAACGCCCATATCGCCACGAGCAACCATTACGCCGTCAGCAGCTTCCAAAATCTCGTCGATGTTGTCGATGCCTTCGCGGTTCTCGATCTTAGCAATAATGCGGATGGGAGAGTTGTGCTCGTCCAGCAGGCGGCGGATATCCATGATGTCCTGTGCGCTGCGGGTAAAGCTTGCAGCAATAAAGTCGTAGCCGTTTTCGATACCAAACAGGATATCGTCCTTGTCCTTCTGGCTCAGGTAAGGCATGGACAGGGAAACACCGGGTACGTTAACACCCTTGTTGTTGCTGATGGGGCCGCTGTTGTTTACAACACACTCGATATCGGTATCGTTCAGGTTGGTAACAGTCAGGCTAATCAGGCCGTCAGCCAGCAGAATGGTGCTGCCAACCGAAACGTCGCTGGGCAGCTGCTTGTAGGTGATGGAGCAGATTTCCTTGCTGCCTTCTACCTCACGGGTGGTCAGGGTAAAGGTCTGGCCTGCATCCAAGTAGGTCTTGCCTTCGGCGAATTGCTTTAGGCGAATCTCAGGGCCCTTGGTGTCCAACAGAGCGGCAACGGGCATGTTCAATTCAGCACGCAGCTTCTTTAAGTTGTCCAAACGGCCTTTGTGCTCTTCGTAGCTGCCGTGGGAAAAGTTGAAGCGGGCAATGTTCATGCCGGCCAGGATCATTTCGCGCATAACGCCCTCGCGATCAGTAGAGGGGCCTAAAGTACAAATGATTTTTGTTTTACGCATTCGTAAAATCCTCCTAAGATACTCTCTTCTCATTTATCCCCATACTTAAAACAAGTATAGGTAGAAATGCCTTCTTGTTTTCTATTATATAATAAAATCTCACAGCTTAAAAGACATGATTTGCCGATTATAAAAAGTATATGCAATCGTTACAATAGAATTAAAATTTTAACGATGATTTTTGATGGAAAAGTGTGAAAATTACGCTTTTTTATCCTAGGTAAGCACTATGAAAAACAACAAAACTACATTGAAATGAGAAAAAAATAACAATCCGGTTTGCAACAAACTGTGCCGGATTTGTAACAAAACCAAAAAGTTTTTTACAAATCCGTTGTCAAGTTGTAAAAAGAGAAATTCTTTTTGTGATGATTCTATGAAAAAATACAATGGAAATTAGCAGGGTAATATGTTAAAATAAAACCGTTGTATTTTTTATTAATACAATAATATACACGCAAACCGTTGCGAATCTTGTAATTTTGCAGCGGTATGGTACCAATACGATTGTATCATAGTATAGGTAGAGTATGTGTTAAATCGAGGTAAAAACAACAATATTACATAGCAAAGGAGGCTAACCAGATGGCGAAACGAGTATTTCTGGTAGTATTGGATAGCTTTGGCGTAGGATATGAGCCTGACGCAGATAAATTTGGTGATGTGGGTGCAAATACCTTGGCATCGATTGCAAAAGACCCTGCTTTTTGCACTCCCACGATGAAAAAGATGGGCCTGTTTAATCTGGACGGCGTAGACTGCGGCGAAAAGGAATCGGCTGTATTGGGTACCTATGCCCGTTTGCAAGAGGCAAGCAACGGTAAGGATACCACCATTGGCCACTGGGAAATTGCAGGCGTGGAAAGCGAGCGCGCTCTGCCCACATATCCCAATGGATTCCCGCCTGAAATTATTGAAAAATACGAGCAGTTAACCGGTCGCAAGGTGATTTGCAACAGCACCTATTCCGGCACCGAAGTATTGAAGGATTTTGGCGAAGAGCATATGAAAACCGGTGCGCTGATTGTGTACACCTCTGCCGATAGCGTGTTCCAGGTAGCTGCACATGAAGAAATTGTGCCTTTGACCCAGTTGTATGAGTATTGCCAGATGGCGCGTGATATGCTGCAAGGAGAGCATGGCGTAGGCCGTGTAATTGCAAGACCCTTTGTAGGTACCTGCGCCGAGGACTTTAAGCGTACCTCCAACCGCCATGACTATTCTTTGAAGCCTCCCGCAAAGACCATGCTGGACTATCTGAGTGCTGCCGGCAAAGATGTAATCGGCGTTGGTAAGATTTACGATATTTTTGACGGCGAAGGTGTTACCGAAACCATCCGTACCTCCGGCAATGCACAGGGCATTGAAACCATGCTGCAACTGTCAGACCGTGATTTTAATGGTTTGGCATTTATCAACTTGGTGGATTTTGATATGGTATACGGCCATCGCCGCAATATCAGCGGATATGCGGCCGCCGCCACCGAGTTTGACCAAGGTCTTGCAAAGATGCTGGAAAAATTAAAGCAAGACGATTTACTGATTATCACAGCAGACCACGGCTGCGACCCCGGCTATACCAAAACCACCGACCATACCCGTGAGTATGTGCCCATGTTGGTAGCAGGTCCCAAGGTAAAGGCAAACAATAATCTGGGCACTGTTTTGGGCTTTGGTGCAATTGGCAAAACCGTGTGCGAATATCTGGGCGTATCGGCTGAGCTGGATGGTAAAAACCTGTTAAATGAAATGGTAAACCCGTAAACAAATCGTTATGGGGTGAATGGTAACATCAAGTACCGTTTATTTAATTTATAAAAAATGAAATAATTTGCCCCGTTCCGATGTTTACATAGTGTATGCATTGCAAACAATCGTGCAAAGCATCTGTTTTTGCAATTTCTGTTCGCCGTGTGAAACAAATCAGGAAAGGAATTATTACTCTTGAACGTAAAGCAACTGATTGTATGGATTCTTGCTGTCTTCTTTTTAGGCGACAGTATTTTGCGTACGCTGCGGTCGAATTTTAATTTTGGCATGCTGCTGATGTATCTCATTACTGCCGGCTTGTGGATTTATGCATTGTTCCACCGGCAAATTGATGTGTTTTGCGCCACAGGCTTGGGTCGAGGGTTAAAAATTCTCTTTTTCTGTGGAATGGGGCTTTTTGCTGTTTTATTGGCGTTTGTGACAATCAGCGGATATACCGACCCACCGGACGGCAATGAAAAAGCAATTGTGGTACTGGGTGCCGGTTTGCGAAAAGATGTGCCCAGCGATTTGCTCAAACGCCGCTTGGAAAAAGCGTATGAATATTACCAAGAACATCCCGATTTGCTGGTGGTGGTTACCGGCGGGCAGGGCAATGGAGAAACCATTCCCGAAGGGGTGGCAATGGCGCGCTACTTAATTGATAAAGGGATACCGCAAGAACAAATTATTATTGAGGACAAGAGTACATCCACCGAAGAAAATCTGCTGTTTGCAGCACAGTTGCTGGAACAACGCGGCATAAGCCAAAGCGAGCCTATTGTGGTGGTAAGCAATGCATTCCATTGCTACCGTGCAAGGCAGTATGCCCAGATGGTTGGATTTTCGGATGTGGATACCTTGGCGGCAAGTATCTCTTTTAGTTCGGTTATGCCGTGTTATTTTCGCGAGGTATTTGCCGTTTTATATTATTGGGTGTTTAAATCCAGCCGAAGCGGTTGGATGCTTCCGTTTGTAGGGATTTTCTAAAAGAATCATTCTTTTGGAACAAAGAGGAGAGAGGAAACTATGGCACCAATTATCCGTGTAGAGCATCTGCGAAAGGTATATCGCGTAGGGCATGAAAAGGTAATTGCCCTAAATGATGTGAATTTATCCATTGAAGCAGGCGAAATTTGTTGTATTGTAGGCCCTTCGGGCAGTGGTAAATCCACCTTGCTGAATCAGTTGGCAGGGCTTGAAAAACCCACCAAAGGCCATGTGTATATCGGAAAACACGATATCAGCAGTATGACAGAAAATGAACTGGCAAAGTTTCGGCAAGAGCATCTAGGGTTTATTTTTCAAAGCTACAACTTGTTACCCAGCCTTACCGCAGCCGAGAATGTGGCATTGCCCCTTATGTTTAAAGGCATTGCTCGCAAAGAACGGTTGCAACTGGCGGTGCAAGAACTGAAAAAAATGGGGCTTGGCAAACGTGCAAACCACCGCCCCACCGAAATGAGCGGTGGTCAGCAGCAGCGTGTTGGCATTGCCCGTGCGTTTGTGGCAAAGCCAAAGGTTATTTTTGCGGACGAACCTACCGGAAATTTGGATAGCCAAACAACCAAACAGGTGCTGTATCGCATGCTGAATATGGCAAAGGAAAACGGAATCACCTTTGTTATGGTTACGCATGAACGGGACCTTTCTTGTGTGGCAGACCGTATTATTACCATTAAAGACGGTATGGTAGAAAGCAACGTGGTGTTGGATGAACAAATCAAGGCAAAAGCAAAAGCCGAGATGTTCAAAGATATTTTGGAGCAGGAATCCCCGGCGGAACCCAAAACAACGATGCCTGCTTACAGTACAAAAAAGTGAGGAGAAGCAAAGCATGAAAAACAAAATCAAACGGATTAGTGCCGTGGTTGCCATGGCCATGACACTAACAATGTTCAGCAGTCTGAGTGTTTTGGCAGAGGATGCTGCTGCAGCATCAAACACCCCCATTGTTTTAGCGGCATCCAGTGAAACCACAGGAGAGCAGGGCGGCACCGGCAGCTCGCAGGAAACCATTCCGCAAGCGGTTTCGGATGCAACCATTACCTCCTATTTTGTTACCATGATTGACGGTGCAGATGAGTTTTGGGGCTGGGGCGAACGCGCCAATGTTACCATTGAGTTAACCACTGCAGTAGAGAGCGCAGTAAGTGCCCGTTTTATCAACAATGCAGCATTTAATGCAGATAGCAATATTGTACAAGGTGAGGTAAGCTCACAAGGCAATCGCCACGCCATTACCTTTAAAAATGTAAAATACAACGGTGGCGGCAATACTTTGGAATTTGAGTTGACTGTTGCAGGCCATGGCGTGTTCAATTTGTCTCAAACAATTGCACAATGCTATGATGTAAATCCCAATCCGCCCACGCCGGAACCCACTGCCGTGCCGGAACCCACCGCAAAGCCCGAGTATGATTATCCCAAAATCATCGTAAAGGACTTTTCGTTTGGTGGTACCAGTGTGGAAGCCGGAAAAGAGTTTACCCTGGATTTGGTGCTGTTTACCACAAGCGGTGATGCAAACTTGGAAGATGTTATGGTGGGCTTGAACTTTGGCGAAGCAAAAAATGTTTCGCTGGCAAGCGGCAGCATGAATACATATGTGGGAGCTATGGCACCCAATACAACCAAAACCATCAGCTATAAAATGATGACCGATGCAACCATTGAGCCGGGTGCAATTAACATCAACGTAAACTTGAGCAGCAAAAACGGCGAAACCATCGCTTCGCCCATTTCCATTCCGGTTGTGCAGCCCGAGCGTTTTGATATCACCAATATGGAAGCACCCGAAACTATTATGATGGGGGAAGAAGGATATCTGTCCGTTACCTTTGTCAATAAGGGCAAAAGTGCAATCAATAACCTTTCGGCAGAAATTCAGGGTGAAAACCTTGCAAATCCCGGTCAAAGTCAGTTCTTAGGCAACATTGCAGCCGGCACCGAAAATTCGGTAGACTTCTCAGTGGTAGCACAGGCCGAAGGCACCATTACCGGCAAGGTGATTTTGAGCTACGAAGATGCAAAGGGCGAAACCAAAACCTTGGAAAAGGACTTTTCCTGCACCGTAGAGCCCGGCATGTCTATGGATGATATGATGGGAATGCCCGGCGATATGATGGATGACGCCATGGCACAGGATGTACAGCCCGGTATGCCGATTTGGGGCTGGATTTTAATTGTAGTAGGTGTATGCGCAGTGGTTACCATTGTAATTGTGGTGGTACGCAAAAAGCGCAAAGCGGCAAAGTTGGCACAATTGGAGGATGAAGATGAAGATATCTGATTTGCTGCGCCTCAGCACAGATAATCTTCGTCGCCGTAAAGGTCGAACTGCACTTACGGTAATTGGTGTGGTAGTTGGTACATTTTCCATTATTGTTATGATTAGTTTGGGCATCGCCAGCAATGCACAAAACGAAGCAATGCTGCAAAGTTGGGGCGATTTAACCCAAATTACCATTAACAATTATCAATGGGGTGCTTCCACCGGCGAAGTGCCCACGTTGGACGATGCAATGCTGGAACAGCTGCGCAACTATCAACATGTGGTGGCAGTAACCCCCATGTATCAAGATGGCAGCTTGAATGCGCAGATTTATGCAGGCAAAAACGACCGATACGAGGCATATGCGTGGAATATGTTCGGCGTGGATATGGATGCTTTACAGGCGATGGATTATCAACTGGTTAGCGGCAGCTTTATAACAAGCGATACCAATTTGGGCAAAAAGAAAATTCCGGTATTGGTGGGCGAACATTTTGCCTATGAGTTTCAAGACACCCGCAAAAGCTACAATAGTGGCAAACGCCAACGCTATTGGGGCGAAACCGATTCACTGGGCAATCCGGTAGAGCCGTTTGTGGATATCCAGCATGACAAATTGACCTTACGGTTAAGCGCAGTTGACAGCAACGGCAACGAAAAAACCGAAGATTATCAACTGGTTGTTGTGGGTGTGTTTCAGCAAGATGATGCAAAACAGTACTTTACCAACGCCGGCATTGCAATGCGTGTAACGGATTTGCAGATGCTGTCGAAGGCATATCAAAAAATTTCCGGCAATAAGCAAAGCGGCGGCAGCTATATGATTACCGAAAACGGTCAGCAGCTGAAGCAACAGGACAATGGGTATGAAACCGTATATGTAAAAGTAGACGATGTGGACAATGTGGAATCGGTAGAACAGCAAATCAAAGATTTGGGCTACGAAACCTATTCTATGACCCAAATCCGCGAAGAAATGCAAGCCAGCGTTGCCAAAAGTCAGATGATACTGGGCGGCACAGCGGCAGTTGCCTTGTTGGTTGCAGCGTTGAACATTGCCAACACCATGATGATGTCGATTTACGAGCGCACCAAAGAAATTGGTGTAATGAAAGTTCTTGGCTGTGAAGTGCGAAAAATTCGCAATATGTTCTTGGTGGAAGCCGGTGCCATTGGTTTATTGGGTGGTATTATTGGTGTATCGCTCAGTTACCTTGCAAGCTGGGTATTAAACAACCTTACCATGATTGCAGCATTGTTTGGCGGCAGCATTGATGTGAGCGGTGTGATGAACAGTTTTGGCGGAGCATACTATTCTATGGGCGAAGGTGGCGGAGCAATCTCCATTATTCCCATATGGTTGGTACTGCTGGGATTGGGATTCTCCACATTAGTGGGCGTTCTCAGCGGCCTATGGCCTGCCATTCGCGCCACAAAAATCAGTGCGTTGGAAGCAATTCGCCACGAATAAATAACAAAAAGGTCTTGCAGTAATTCTGCAAGACCTTTTTTATTGGTGCCTTTAGGCTAAATAAAACCCCTGGTTCTACCAGGGGTCGATAAAAAACCTTGGTAAATAAAAACCTCCATGTTACGATAGTGACGGTTTGGCGACCGCATCACAAAA
>CALWNI010000004.1 GCA_944382775.1 uncultured Allofournierella sp. | reverse complement strand
ACACGTGCCGCTAGTAACATAGGGCTTTGCCCGCATATGAAATACCCCCGGCTTTGCCGGGGGATTTTTATTTGCAAAGAAAAATTACAGAGCAGCGTATTCGCGTGCAATGCCGGCAGCAACACGAGCGTTGTTGTAAGCCAGCTGAATGTTGGTAGCCAGGCTGCGGCCCTGGGTGTACTCAACAATATGAGCCAACAGATAGGGAGTGATGTTTTTGCCGCGAATGCCTTCTTCGTTGGCACTTGCCAGAGCCTTTTCGATGATGGCGCTCATCTCGTCGAAATCCATGGCGTACTGCTCGGGAACGGGGTTGCCAATCAGCATACCGCCCTGCAAGCCCAAATCCCATTTGGTTTTTGCAATCTTAGCAACCTCGGCGGCGTCCTTGGCGTTGTAGTCTACGCCAAAGCCGCTCTTACGGCAGTAGAATGCAGGGAAGTCGTTGGTGTTAAAGCCCAGTACGGGAACACCCATGGTTTCCAGATACTCCAGGGTCAAGCCGATATCCAGAATCATCTTAGCACCGGCGCAAACAACCGCAACAGGAGTATGAGCCAGCTCCTGCAGGTCAGCACTGATATCCATGCTGGTTTCTGCGCCGCGATGCACGCCGCCGATGCCGCCGGTGGCAAATACCTTAATGCCTGCCAAGCTTGCCAGAATCATGGTGGAAGCTACGGTGGTAGCACCGGTGCCACCCTGTGCCAGAATAATGGGCAGGTCACGGCGGCTTACCTTAACCACGCCTTCGCCCTTGCACATCAGCTCCAGTTCATCGGCAGACAGACCAACCTTCATACGGCCGTTGATGATTGCCATAGTAGCAGGCACAGCGCCTTCTTCACGGATGATTTTTTCTACTTGAGCGGCAAACTCCAGGTTTTGGGGGTAGGGCATACCGTGAGAAAGAATGGTGCTTTCCAAAGCAACAACGGGCTTACCGGCTTCGATGGCAGCTTTTACTTCGGGGGTAATATCCAGATATTGATTCAAGTTCATTTTACATACTCCTTTATCATTTGTTCAACAGTTTCTACCTTCATAGCGGGGTTAATGGTATCGGCACCGCTAATGGCAACAAGTCCTGCACCCAGTGCAAAGTCCAAAATATCGCTTTCGCTCATGCCTTGCAGTGTGGCATATAAAATGCCTGCCATGGTTGCATCGCCTGCGCCGGTGGCATTTACCATCTGGTCAAAACGGCGGCTGCGGCGGTGAATGCTTCCGCCCGGGCCTTTGTAGTAGATGCCGTCTGCCCCTAAGCTTACAAACACACGGCGCACACCGGTTGCAAGAACTTTACAGCAGGCTTGTTCCAAATCTTCTTCGGTGGAAATCGGCATATCTGCCAGAACTTCCATCTCCAAACGATTGGGCTTGATGGTATCAAAGTGCCCAAGGATTGGCACAATACTTTTGGCCCATGTGGTGCTTACCGGGTCAATGCACAGCGGTGCGGTGCAGTTTTTTGCCAGATAGGTCAATGCAGCAGGCGACAGGTTGGCATCACACACCACCAATTCCGCATTGTTTAACAGCTCCATACGCTCGGCAACAAATTGCTCGTCCATCTCTTTTAAAATGCGCATATCGCTCATGGCCACCAGCATATCGCCGGCGGAGTCCATAATCGAGATGTAGGTGGAAGAGGAGTGGCCCGGGCGGGTAATCAATCCGCTGGTTCCAATGCCCAGCTGCTCGCAGCCGCTGCGCAGCATCTGGCCGTAGGCGTCATCGCCTACTGCACTTACCAATTCACAGCGCTGGCCCAACCGTGCCAAGTTATCCACGATGTTTCGCATTACGCCACCCATGGATAAATGCAGCTTGCCCGGGTTGGAATCGCGCATGATAATTGGCGAAAGGCTTTGGCCGTGAATGTCCACATTTGCACCGCCAATGCCGGCAATATACATTTGCTTCAAAAGGGGTCCCCCAATTTTGTTTGAATTTCTGCAAAAATGCAGTTATTTTCACTGGTATTGTACTATTTTGGCGTACAGAACACAAGTGACAATCGACACATGTATAAATCCCTTTGTTTGGAACAAAACTAAAGGCAAAGCGGTGCAATCTCACCGTAACAGTGGGTCCGTGTGATGGAAATACACAAAACAAGGAGCGGAGAATATATGAATCATATCAGTTCGTTTTTTAAAGGAAAAGGGTTTTACTGGACGCTTTCGCTGTGCATTGTAGCGGCTGCGGCATGCAGCTTTTTTGCAGTGAAAAACATTGTAACAAACCAACAAAACGGAAACACCGTAACCGAACAACAAGGAGGAGCAGATCAATGGGATTTACCGGGTGCGCAGGTAGAAAACAAGGTGGAAGATGTTCCGGTGGTTCAGCCTACCGCCACGCCAAAGCCATCAGCAAAGCCGTCAGCTGCTTCAGCATCGTTGTCTGCTGCATCTACTGCGCCCAGCTCCTCGTCCGCACTCGAAGAACCAGCCGATGCATCGGTGCAGTACTTTGTTTGGCCGGTCGATGGGCAGATTTTGCAAGAGTACAGCGGCGATGAACTGGTGTACAACGAAACCTTAAAGGATTGGCGTACCCACAACGGCATTGACATTGCTTGCGAGCAGGGAACCGAAGTAAAAAGTGCAAAAGAAGGCACCGTAATCAATGTGTATGAAAACGGAAGTTGGGGGCAGACCGTAGAAATTGACGACGGCAGCGTTGTATGGCGTTACTGTGGTTTGGATGCCGCCAGCATTACCGTAGCAGTAGGCGATGATGTACAAATGGGCGATGTGATTGCGTTGGTAGGAGAAATCCCTGCAGAACAGGCAGCAGAATCGCACCTGCATCTTGAGGTATTAAAAGAGGGCAATTATCAAGACCCTACCATTTATTTGGGATAAAAAAAGGGAGACAAACCGATTGGTTTGCCTCCCTTTTTTATAAGGTTCTATACATTATTATAATATAGCCTATGATTAGCGAACTTCCATAATGGGTTCGCAAGCCTTTACCTTACCGGTTTTCAGCACCTGAATGGATTTGAAATCATCCATGTTTCCAACAACAACGGGGGTAATGGTGCGGTAACCGGCCTCGATGATGGCGGCACGGTCCATAGTACCAATGGGATCACCTGCACGCAGGGTGTCACCCTCTTTAATGCTCAGCTTAAAGGGTGCGCCGTTCAATCGAATGGTGTCGATGCCCATGTGAATCAGCAGGTCAATGCCACCGGGGGTCTTCATGGTAAATGCGTGCTGGGTATCAAAGACCATGGTTACAACACCGTCAGAGGGGGCAACTACTTCGTCGGATTCGGGTTCAACGGCAAAACCGTCGCCAACCATCTTTTCCGAGAATACGCCGTCGTTTACCTCTTCTACCGGTACAACACGGCCTACCATGGGGCTTACTATAATACCGCCGGAAACAGCTTCAGCAGTTTGTGCAGGAGCAGCAGGCTCTTGTGCAGCGGGGGCAGCAGCGGCAGGCTGTGCGGATGCGGTAACATGGTTGGAAGCATCGGAAGAAAGGAAGGCTTCCAAGTCCGACTTAATCACAGCAACACGGGGACCATATACAACCTGAACGCCCTTGCCGCTGCAAATTACACCGGAAGCACCGGTGGATTTCAGCAGCTCTTGGTTTACCTTGCTGCCGTCCTTTACGGTGCAGCGCAGACGAGTGATGCAGCAGTCAACGTCGGCAATGTTATCCTTGCCGCCCAGACCGGCTACAATTTGAGCGGACAACTCATCGTTGCCGGAAGACTGAGCACCAGCTTCCTTGCGGGCGTTTACATCGGCACGGGTGTACAATTTGATTTCGCTGTCATCACGACCGGGGGTCTTGTAGTTGAACTTGCGAATCATAAAGGAGAATACAAAGTAGTAAACGATGAAGTATACAACGCCTACAACGGGAATCCACAGCCAGCTGGTTTTTGCATTGCCCTGCATAATACCAAACAAGGTCAAGTCAATCAAACCGCCGGAGAAGGTCAGGCCAACGCCTACATTCAGCATGTGCATAATCATGTAAGCAGCACCGGCGAATACACAGTGCACCACATACATGGCAGGAGCTACAAACAGGAAGGTGAACTCCAAAGGCTCGGTGATACCGGTCAGCATGGAGGTCAAAGCGGCACTCAGCAGCAAGCCGCCTACTACCTTACGGTTTTCGGGTTTTGCGCAGCGGTACATAGCCAGAGCAGCACCGGGCAGACCGAAAATCATCAGGGGGAACTTACCGCTCATAAAGCGGGTAGCAGAAACGGAGAAGTGCTCGATGCCGGGGGTAGCCAGCTCAGCAAAGAAGATGTTCTGTGCACCTTCCACCAACTGACCGCCAATGGTAGCAGTGCCACCAACAGCAGTTTGCCAGAAGGGAATGTAAAATACGTGATGCAGACCAAAGGGAATCAGCGCACGCTCGATAAAGCCGTACAGCCAGGTACCTGCATAGCCGGAGGCCAGAACAAAGCCGCCCAATGCGTTAATGCCAATCTGAATGGTGGGCCAGATGTAGTACATGGCAATACCAACCACCAGATAAACGGCAGAAGAGATGATGGGAACAAAACGGGTGCCGCTGAAGAAGGAAAGTACCTGCGGCAACTGAATTTTGTAGAAGCGGTTATGCAAAGCAGCAGTGCCCAGACCAACCAGGATACCGCCGAATACACCCATCTGCAACGAGTCCAGACCCAAAACGCTGGCGGTTGCACCGTCCAGATTGGGGGCACCAAAGTTGGTGATCATGGCTGCAATGGTGGAGTGCATAACAAAGAATGCAATCACCGAAGACAGTGCCGCTACCTCTTTTTCCTGCTTTGCCATACCAATGGCAACACCCATTGCAAAAATTAGGTGCAGGTTGTTAAATACAACCGAGCCGGCAGCATTCAGCACCTGCAACAATGCGTTGATAAAGGTGCCGGGGCCCATTAAATCCATTAAACCATAGGTTTGCAGCATGGTTTCGTTGGTAAACGAACCGCCAATGCCCAAAAACAAACCTGCTACGGGCAGAATGGCAATGGGCAGCATAAACGAGCGGCCCACGCGCTGAAGTACGCCGAATATCTTATCTTTCATGTTTCAAATCACTCCTCAGTGGTTAATCCCATCGACAAAGAAAGCCGATGAATGTGAACGGTTAAAAAGGTCATTTCGCTGTTGGGAATATGAATGCCGAATACCTGGTGCAAATGTTCCCCTATTTTTTGTGCACAGCGATAGTCTTGCTCATAATGCTGTACAATCATGTTTTGCAAGTCTGTGTCTTCCTGCTCGGCATTGCCTTGCATGCGAAACAGCCGTTGCCCTAAAAATTTTAGGTGAACAATAAAACGTTCATAGTCCATGGTGTGCTCGTTAATGGTGGCACCGTAGTAATTTTGTACCACCGAAACAATCTCACGAATCAGCTCGGTAAGCGGAACCATGTCTGACATGCGGCCATCCAGTTCGGCATTTACGATGTGCAGTGCAATAAAGCCGGCTTCGTCTTCGGGCAAACGGTAGTTTAAAACGCTTTCGATTACATCCAAGGCCTGCCGCCCAATTTCGTATTCCTGCGAATAAAACGTTTTGATTTCCCAAAGCAGATGGTTGGGGTATTGAATGTTGTTTCGCAAACGTTCAATGGCAAAGGAAATATGGTCGGTTAATGTGATGTAAACGTTTTCGCTTAATCGGCGCCCCAACACCCGCTCGGCACTTTCGATGATATGGGTACTAACGTCTAAGTACTCGGTGGGAACATCGGTCATAAGCTGCAAAAGCCGATCCGATTGTTTGGGGTCGCGCAAGGCATATACTTTTTCGATTCGTGCAGCAGGAATTAAATCGCCCGGGGCTTTTTTAAAGCCGATCCCCAGCCCGCGCAAGATAATTTCCTGCCCGTTGGAATCTTGCGAGCATACAAAGTTGTTGCCAATAACACGAACGACCCGATACGTCGCATGGTTTTCCATGGAAGCCGTCATACCATACACCTACTTTCCAACAAGCGAGATACGCTTAACAAAGCACAAATAAAACATCATCCTTTCCGTAAGAAAATAAAAAAGACCAAACTACAACCAGACTACGACCGTAATCTGGAAGAAGTTTGGTCTTGCCTGCATAACCAGTCACAAGCCGTTTCTTTAATTTATATATATAAAATTAACACGTTTTTTGGCACTGTGTCAACGAAAATTGCATGGATAAAAAAAGATTATGCAATTACACAGAAAATGTCTTTATAAATTGTGCAGTATGCTTATTAATGTATTCCCACAGGGGGTACTAAATAATAGGAAGAAAAAATATTGCATGCAAAAGCTTTACACACAATCGGCACATTTTGGGGGCTTGCATGATTGAAATGATACGGTTATGATAAATAAAAACAAGTCGTATACGCAATTTTTTGTAATGTGCAAAAATTGCAGGCAAAAAAACGGCATAAATGAACGAAAAGAGAGGGCATTGCTATGAAAGAATTTTGCTACACAATCAAAGATCCGGTAGGTATCCACGCACGTCCTGCAGGTATGCTGGTAAAGGAAGCAAAACTGTACCCCGATTGCAAAATTGTATTGGAAAAAGACGGGAAAGCAGCCGAGGCTACCAAGCTGATGGCACTGATGGGCATGGGTGTAAAGTGTGGCGATACCGTACGCGTTACCGTAGAGGGTGCGCAGGAAGAGCAGGCAGCCGCCGCAATGGAAACATTCTTCAACGAAAAGCTGTAACACGTTCCCAAGCGTTTTGTATTTGAATAGAATTTTCAAATCTTTTTAAGGAGGCAAACCTTAATGATCACCATTCAAGGAAAAGGTGTTTCGGTTGGAGTAGGCGCAGGCCCGCTCTACTACTATCACCGTGCAGTGAATACAATTTCCCGCAGCGAAGTACAGGATGTGCAGGCAGAGTGGGAACGCTTTAAAGAAGCACAAAACAAGGCAATGGAGCAGCTGGGCGTTTTGGCAGAAAAAGCCCGTGCCGAAGCAGGCGACGAAGCTGCATTGCTGTTTGAAACACACCAGATGATGGCGGAAGATGGCGATTATGAGGATGCCATTCGGGCATTGATTACCGAACAAAAGCAGAATGCCGAAGCAGCAGTTACCGATGCAGGCGCACAGTTTGCAGAAATGTTTGCCTCGATGGATGACGATTACATGAAAGCCCGTGCCGCCGATGTGAAGGATATTTCCAACCGCATTGTGTCCATTTTGTTGGGTAATGTGCAAGGCGGCATTGATTCCGATGTACCGGTGATTCTGGCAGCAGACGATTTGGCACCTTCGGAAACCGTTCAGCTGGACAAGAGCAAGATTCTGGGCTTTATTACTGCACAGGGTTCTGCAACCTCTCATACCGCTATTTTGGCCCGTACCATGGGCATTCCGGCCATTGTAGGCGTAGGCGATAGCTTAAAACCCGAATACGAAGGCCGAAGCATTATTGTGGATGGCGGCACCGGTGCAGCCGTAATTGAGCCGGACGCAGCAACCACCGAAATTTTGCTGAAAAAGCGGGAAGAGCAAATTGAACGCAGACGTTTGCTGGAAACCTTAAAGGGCAAAGAAAACGTAACCAAAGACGGCAAGAGTATTCGCATTTATTGCAACATTGGCTCGCCGGAGGATTTGCACGCTGTACAAAGCAACGATGGCGGCGGAATTGGTCTGTTCCGCAGTGAATTTTTGTATCTGAACTGCGATACCTATCCCACCGAAGAGATGCAGTTTGAGGCGTACCGCAAAGTGCTTTCCGATATGGGCGACAAAGAAGTGGTAATTCGCACGCTGGATATTGGTGCGGATAAGCAGATTGGTTACTTTAATCTGCCGCAGGAAGAAAACCCTGCTATGGGTATGCGTGCATTGCGCATCTGCTTAACACGCCCCGAGGTGTTCCATACCCAGCTGCGTGCCCTGTACCGTGCATCGGCTTACGGTAAGCTGTGCATTATGTTCCCCATGGTTACCAGTGTGTGGGAAGTACGGGAGGCAAAACGCCTGTGCAAAGCAGTAACCGAAGAACTGCGTGCAGAAGGAATTCCTTTTTCCGATGATGTACAAATCGGTATCATGATTGAAACCCCCGCCAGCGTTCTGATGAGTGACCGTTTGGCAAAAGAGGTTGATTTCTTCAGCATTGGTACCAACGATTTGACCCAGTATACCCTGGCTTGCGACCGTCAGAATAACGATTTGGGCCGTTTTTACGACCCGCATCATCCTGCAATTCTGCGTGCCATTAAGATGGTTGTAGACAATGCCCATAAGAACAATACTTGGGTTGGCATTTGCGGTGAGCTGGGTGCGGATTTAGAATTAACCGAAACATTCCTGGCAATTGGTGTGGATGAACTTTCGGTCACACCTTCTGCTGTTTTGCCCCTGCGCAATCGGGTACGTGAAATTGATACAACCGAATCCGCAGCGCGCATTTTAGCCCATTTAGAAGATGACTGCTGTGCAGAATAAGAAATAAAAAAAGAAAGCTCCGATTCAATCGGAGCTTTCTTTTTGTTTTCTTATACCTTATTGACGAAAATACTTTTCTTCAAATTCGGTAGTACTCAAAGGTTTATCGTAGTAATAACCTTGTACGATGTCGCATTTCATGGAACGCATAAATTCCACTTGGTCGGCACTTTCTACACCCTCCATAACGGTGGTGATCTCTAAGTCATTCGCTAGCTGAATGATATTTTTCAAAATCAAATCACGCTTTTGCTCGTCGGAGTAGTCCGTGGTAGAAAGGAACATGCGATCCAGTTTCAACTCGTCAATGGGCAGGTCCTTCAAGGTGTTTAACGAAGAGAATCCACTACCAAAGTCGTCCATAGAGATGGAGAAGCCTTTGCTGTGCAGCTTCCACAATACGTTGCGCACCACATGCACATCATCCAATGCAAGGCCTTCGGTTACCTCTAAGATAATCAAATTGCTGGGAATAGACCAGCGCTGTAAGATTTGACATAACCGCTCAACGTAGTTATCAGTGTAGAACATTAGGCGGCACTGGTTTACCGAAATGGGAACAACGGGAATACCCTCTTCCATCCATTTTCGCAGTTGGCGACAAGCCTGATCTACCATGTAAAAGTCCAAATCTACACAGAAACCATTCTTTTCGAAAACAGGAATGAACTGATCCGGGAAAAACATAGTGCCATCTGGGCGGGGCCAGCGTACCAAAGCTTCGGCACTGCTCAGCTTACCGGTATGCAGGTTAATTTTAGGTTGCAGCTTCATCTCGAATTCTTCATTTTTCAAAGCGCTTTCCATATTTTCTTCGATTTTGCTGCGAAGAATTTCCGGGTCATAAATGCTTTGGTCAAAGAAGATGATTTCGTGATTGCGAATCTTTAATGCGCTTTCCATGCTCATGGCAGCCTGGGTAATGGCGTTTTCGATGTCAGTATCTTCTGTACTTACAAAACGAACACCGGCAGAACAGATAAGCGGGAAGTTTTGATGCTCACCAACCTGGAATTGACTGAGCAAGTCAAACAGTTTTTGCAAACGCCACTGAACAGGTTCTTTGGTATCGTAGTTTAAAAGGATTAAAAAGTGTTCGTTGCGGCCCAAACCAAACAGGCTGTCCGAAGCAAGAACCGTATCACAGCAGGTTTTGATATATTGTAGCATCTGATTAAAGGTTGCCATACCGTAAAGATTTTTTACGGTATCGGAATTGTCGATGCTTAAAATAACCAAAGCTTTTGGGGTTTCGGTTAACCGTGTTTGTAATTCTTCTAAAAACTTGGTTCGATTATAACAGCCTACAATGGGGTCAAAGTAGGCAAGTTTGTGCATAGAACGGTTGGATTTTTGTAATACGCGGTAGACATAACCTGCAAATACAGCCAATAAGGCAAACAGAACATAAAAAGCAGTGCGCTGCAAATTAAACCACTGTAAAATATCGCTAACCAAGATCTCTTGCGGCGCAACACACACAATGTACCAATCGTTGGTTTGCAATGGCAAAAAGACCATTTCATAAAGGGTGCCATTTGATTCCACTTCAGCGGTGGCAGAATCGCCATTGTGAAACGCGTTTAATAAAATCTCTTTGCTTTGCTCATCAATTACATTGCTGTCAAAAAGATTGCGTGCATCTTTTTCAACAAAATAAGTTACATTGCGAATAACAAATCTGCCTGTGTTCGTAATAATATGTGCATAGCCGCCCTGTGCAAACAGGCTATCATCCAGCAAAGAGCGAAACGCATCGGAAGGGTTGGAACCGCACAATACACCAACGATGCGGTTTGGCGTTGCATTATTGTCAATGGCAATTCCGTTTTCATATACCGGCACAGCGTATCGGTTTACATAGGCTTGCAGGGCTTCGTCCCAAAAAGTGAAAGAAACTACGGGGGTTCCGTTCATGGCTGACTGCACCGCCGCATCGGTCGATAAGTCAACATCCAGTTCAAAAGAACCATCCAGATGAACAAAATTACCAAGGTAATCGGTGGACACAAACCCCATTTGCAAAAAAGAGTTTTGCGAGTTAATGGAATTTAGGGTGTTCATCATTTTATTTAAATCGGGCCCATTGGAAGAATTGTAGTTATAGCCAATAAAAGAAGACAGCGTAGTCAGTGTTTCTAAATTAGACTCGATGCTTTGGGTAACCAGGTTGCGCGCAGTTTCGGCCGCAACATTCAAGGTGTTTATTGCGTCTCGTCGTTGTACACGCTGTGCATTTTGGGCAAATATCCAAAACAATACTATCATAGAAAAACAAACAACGGCAATAAAACAAATGGCAATTGTTAGCTGTCGTTTATTATTTTTTTTCATTGCGAAAGCTCCTCGTCACACAGAATCGATCATTCTGTATCCAACATACACGAATGGAAAAAATGCGCATGGAATACATGAAAATGGATAGAAATACTCAACTTTAATAATTAAACGATAATATTATAATACACTGATAAATTAAAAACAATAAATCGGTAAAAAAACAGCTGCAAAATAAGAAAAATGGGCAACTGGCATAAAAAAACAGAAATTTACATGTGTAAAGTTATCGAATTGACAATACGAGCCTGCTGCTGGCTTGTGTGAAAAGGGGCTTGCGTGTATAATATTATTTTAAGCAATATTATTCCGTTTAAAACAACGCATAAGGAGGCAACCATGGGGCAAACGGTTCTTGTGGGAAGTACAGGCTTTGTAGGTGGCAATCTAATGGCAAGCAATTGCTTTGATGCGGCATATCATTCCAAAAATGTACAGCAGGGATTTGGGCAGGAAAACGATTTGGTTGTATACGCAGGGGTTCCTGCGGCAATGTTTTTGGCAAACCAAAATCCGCAGGCAGATTTGGAAGTAATGTGTGCAGCACGGGAGAATCTGCAAAAACTAAACCCGAAAAAACTGGTGTTGATTTCGTCCATTTGCGTCTTTGCAGACAGCAAGGGCAAAACCGAAGCAGACCAGCCTTGTGCGCAGGGATTGGCGGCCTATGGTGCAAACCGTTTGCAGCTGGAACAATGGGTGCGGCAAGATTGGCCGGACGCTTTAATCGTTCGTTTGCCGGCATTGTACGGCCTTGGATTAAAAAAGAACTTTTTGTTTGATTTGCACACCATTACCCCCAGTTTGCTACGGCCGGAAAAATATCATGAACTGGCAAGCAAAAGCGAACTGGTAAAGCAGGCATATACCGATGCAGGCAATCAGTTTTATAAGTTGAATGACACGGTGAACAAGGCTACATTAAAAGCGTTTTTTGAAGCAAATGACTTCAATGCCCTGGCATTTACCGACAGCCGCGCCATGTATCAGTTTTACGATTTGCGCCGCTTGTGGAAGGACATTCAAACCGCATTGCAGATGAATCTAACCGTATTGCACACGGCAACTCCGCCGGTGAGTGCGGCAGAGGTATATCATGCGGTTACGGGCGGCGAGTTTGAAAATCATTTGCAGGCAGCGCCGTTTGATTACGACTTGCGTACCCGGTATGCCGATGCTTTTAGCGGGCAAAATGGATATCTTTGCACCAAAGAGCAGGAGCTTGCGGATATTTGTGCATTTATGAAAGGATGGAAGGTATGAAGCTATCGGCATCCAATATTGGGTGGGCAGCACAGCAGGATGAACAGGTTTGGCAGCTGCTAAAAGATTTGGGATATCAGGGCATTGAAATTGCCCCCACACGCATTGTGCCGGAAAATCCCTACGATTGCCAGGCGGGTGCAGCCTTGTTTGCAGGGGTAATGCACCAGAAATACGGGCTATCCATTCCCAGTATGCAGAGCATCTGGTTTGGCAAAACCGGCAACATTTTTGTGCCCGAAGAGGCAAAAGAGCTGGAAGAATACACCCTGCGCGCCATTGAGTTTGCGGTGGCTTGCCGCTGCCGCAACCTGGTGTTCGGCTGCCCCAGAAACCGCAATATGCCCCAGGGCGCAGACCCGATTCTGGGCGAAGAGTTTTTAAGCCGCATCGGTTGGATTGCAGCACAGCGGCGGGTGGTGATTGGTCTGGAGGCCAATCCGCCGATTTATAATACCAATTATATTAATAAAACCAGCGAAGCCTTTGCCATGGCTAAAAAGTTGGATAGCCCCGGCATTGGGGTAACGCTGGATGTTGGCACCATGATTGCCTGCAACGAGCGTCCCAACGATTTTGCAGCTGATATGAAATATGTAAGCCATGTGCATATCAGCGAGCCCGGCTTGGCACCCATTGAACCGCGCAGCATGCACAAAGAATTGGCATTGCTGCTGGGGGCGTTGAATTATCAGGGCTTTGTGTCGGTTGAGATGAAAACCACCGATTACGAAACCGTAAAGCGGTGCCTTTCTTATGTGGCGGAGGTGTTCGGCGCATAATGGAATGGATTACACAGCAAAAAGGTGTGCCAGATTACACGGTACAAGCCTTTGCGGAAAAACGCAGTGAATATTGTTTGCTGATTCCCATTATCAACGAGGGGAACCGCATTTTAACCGAGCTGGAACGGGCACAAAAGGCCGCCATTGAAGGCATTTGTGATATCATTTTGTGCGATGGCGGTTCCACCGACGGCAGCATGGAGCCGGAAGGCTTGCAGCAGCGTGGTGTCAATTGCCTTTTAACCAAACAAGGCGCAGGCAAGCAGGGGGCACAGCTGCGCATGGGCATCCACTACGCTTTGCAGCGTGGCTATAAAGGCATTTTAACCATCGACGGCAACAATAAGGATTCCATCGAGAGCGTGCCGCTGTTCATTGAAAAGCTGGAGCAGGGCTATGATTTGATTCAAGGCAGCCGGTTTATTCCGGGCGGACATGCTGTGAATACCCCGTTAAGCCGTTACTTGGCGGTTCGTTTGATTCATGCACCGGTGATCAGCTTGGCAGCAGGCCAGTGGTTTACCGATACCACAAACGCCTACCGTGGATATAGCCGTGAGTATCTGACCCATCCTGCGGTGCAGCCGCTGCGTGATGTGTTTGTGGGCTATGAGTTGTTGGCGTATTTAAGTGTGCGTGCAACCCAGCTGGGGCTTCGGGCCTGTGAAGTACCGGTGGAACGGGCTTATCCCAAAAACGAGCCCACCCCCACAAAAATTAAGGGATGGCGCGGCAATTCCAATTTGCTCAAGATTTTGTTTGCGGCGTTGGCAGGTAAATACAACCCCTGAACAGGAGAGTTTCATGAAGTACGATAAAATCATTGTGGGCGCAGGGCTGTACGGCCTGTACGCTGCGCAGCAGTGCGGTTGCCGTGGCGAGCGGGTTTTGGTGTTGGAAAAAGATGCCGAACCCTTTATGCGGGCAACCTATATCAACCAGGCGCGGGTTCATATGGGATACCACTATCCGCGCAGCTATTCCACTGCAATCAAAAGTGCGCATTATTTCGAGCGTTTTTGTCAAGATTATGGGTTTTGCTTACACAAAGAATTCGACCAGGTGTATGCAACCAGTGCTCATTTTTCCTGGACCAATGCACAGGAATTTCGCCGTTTTTGTGCGGCGGCGCAAATTCGCTGTGACGAGATTCCCACCGAACGGTATTTTAATGCCGGTCAGTGCGACGGTGCTTTTTTAACCACCGAATATACCTACGATGCACAGGTGCTCAAGCAGTACTTTTTGGAGGAAATTGCAGCGATGCCCAACGTAACGGTGGCGTATCGACATAAGCCGGAACGGGTGGAACAAAAGGGCAGTGTTTGGCAGGTAAAAGCCGGGGATATCACGGCAGAAGCGCCTTTTTTGCTGAATGCCACTTACGCCGGTGTAAATGAGCTGCATACCATGTTGGGGCTGGAACCCTTTAAGATTAAATATGAGCTGTGCGAGATTATTCTGTGCAAGGTGGACGAGCGGTTGAAAAACACGGGAATCACCGTAATGGACGGCCCGTTTTTCTCCATTATGCCCTTTGGACAAACCGAATACCACAGCTTAACCAGCGTTACCTTTACCCCCCATGTAACCAGCTATGAAAGCTTGGCTACCTTTGATTGTCAGCAATACAGCAACGGAAAATGCAAGCCCGGTGATTTGTACAACTGCAATGAATGTCCTGCAAAGCCGGCAAGTGCTTGGCCCATGATGAGTCAGCTTGCACGCAAATATTTAAAGCCGGAATACGGGTTTGAATATGCAGGCAGTTTGTTCAGCATGAAACCCATTTTAAAAGCAAGCGAAATTGACGATTCCCGCCCAACGGTGGTACGGCAGTATACGGATGCACCGGCATTTGTGAGTGTACTGTCCGGCAAAATTAACACGGTTTACGATTTGGATGAGGTACTGCGCTATGGCACAGATGAATAATAAAGAAAAAAACTTTGCCTCGGCGGTTGTTTATCTCCAAAACTGCGCCGAGCAGGTAGAGCCGTTTTTTACAACTCTGTTGGCTCAACTGGAAGAACATTTTTCCTATTATGAAATCATTGCGGTAAACGATGGCTGCACCGATGATACGGTACAGCGTTTGAAAAGCTTTGCCGCACAGCAGATGAAAAAGCCGCTGACCATTTTAAATATGAGCCTGCACCATGGACTGGAACAGGCCATGAATGCAGGTTTAGATGCGGCAATCGGCGATTTTGTGTACGAATTTGACAGCTTGCAGATGCCCTATCAGCCCGACATGATTTGGCAGGCCTATCAAACCGCCTTAAACGGATTTGACGTGGTAACGGTAAGCCCCACAAAACAGCGCATGAGCAGTAAAACCTTTTACCGTTTGTTCAATGCGTTTAGCAATAGCATTTACCAATTGGAAAGTGATGTGTTCCGTTTGGTAAGCCGCCGTGCAATCAACCGTGTAAAGGCAATTAGTGAGAATCTGCCCTACCGAAAAGCGGCGTATGCAGCAAGCGGATTGGCCTGCAAAACCCTGCGTTTTGAAGGTGAGGCACCGTGCCAGCAAGAAGCCCGTTTGGACAAAGCCATTGATAGCTTGGCATTGTATACCGATGCAGGGTATAAAATCAGCTTTGGAATCTCTTGCATGATGGCATTGCTGACCCTGGTAGCCTTGGTGTATACCGTTGTGGTTTGGCTGGTGGGCGAACCGGTAATGGGTTGGACCACCACCATGCTGGTATTAAGTGGCGGTTTGGCAGGTCTGTTTGTGATTTTGACCATTGCAATTAAGTATTTAAGCCTGCTGGTGGATTTGGTATTCCGCAAACAGAACTATCTGATTGAAGGCATTGAAAAAATTCAAAAATGAACAGGGGGCACCCCATGGCAACAAAATTGCATAATCTTTTCAAAAAAGAGATGAGCGGCCGCCTCTTTTGGGTTTTGGTTGTTCTGATTACCCTTGTCAAAATGGGAATGACCCGCTTTCAGATGGTTTATACCTGGATTGACGGGGCACCGCTGGACGATGAACTGATGTTTCGGGCAGCGCAAAGCATTACAAGTGGGCAATGGCTGGGCGCATATGACTGGCTTACCCTTTCCAAACACATGTTTTTTGCGGTTTGGCTGGCGGTGTGTCATTGGCTGCACCTGCCCTATTTGGCGGCAGGGCAATTGCTGGCTTGCGGTGCGGCGCTGGCCTGCTGCATGGCGTTTGCACCGGTACTGCGTGGTTACAAACAACGCTTGATTTTGTTTGCGGTTTTGGCATTCAGCCCGGCGGTTACCGCTTCCTTTACATTGCGTGTATATCGGGATAATATTTTTCCTGCCCTGTGTATGCTGTTTTTTGCAGGTATTTGCGGTTATGCGCTGCGGTGTAGGGAATCGCTTGCAAACGGTCTGCCGTGGCTATTGCTGGCCGGCGTAGGGCTTGGTACCGCTTGGCTCACCCGCGAGGACGGCATGTGGCTGCTGCCCTTTGCACTGGTGGGGAGCTTGATTTTGCTTGTTACTGCCTGCATGCAACCGCAGTCTTGGATGAAAAAAGCAGCGCGCTGTGTGGTTTTGCTGGTGCCGTTCGCTGTTTTAGCGGCGTGCATCGGTGCATACAGTGCAATGAACTATCTGTATTACGGCGTGTTTGCCGTCAGCGATTTTTCATCGGGCAGTTTTGCGGCGGCTGTCGGTGCTATGAGCCGTGTAAAAGCGGATGAATGGAAGCCCTTAGCCAGTGTGCCCACCGATGTTCGTTTCAAGCTGTACGATGCTGTGGACGCATTGGCACCGCTGGAGTATTGGCTGGAGGAAGACGAAAGCCTGCAAAACAGTTTCCGCAATCCGGAATTGGACGATTACCAGTCCGGCAGTTTTTACTGGGCATTGCGCAAAGCGGCTTGGTACGAAGGCGTTTACGATTCGGCACAAAAAGCACAGGCATATTGGCAGCAGGTAGCAGACGAAATCAATGCCTTGTGTGATGCAGGGCAGCTTGCTGCAAATGGTCCCAAACGTGTTGGCACAACACCGCCCATTCGAGCAGAATACATTGCGCCGGTGCTGGTGGAAGGTGTGAAAAGCTTTTTATATAGCCTTACCTTCCAAGATTGTGCCCCCTACGATGCAGTAAATCGAAGCATTGGCTTGCCGGAAGATTTGGCAGTATGGGAAAGCTATTTAGGCGATACGGCAAACGATGCAGCACAAGCAGGCACTGATTTGCCTTATTACAGCCCCATACAAAAACTGGTTTATACCGGAATGCAGGCAATTCAATGGCTGTATGCAATTGGGCTTCCCGTTGCCTTTGTGGCAGCGTTGGTGTTGCAAGTGCGCAGCGGCATCCAGTTGCTTGCTTTGCACAAGCAAAAAGCCGTTCAGCCGGGGCAGGCAATGCTATGGGTATTGTTGCTGGGGCTTTTGGCAATGGCATTGCTGCGGTGTTTTATGATTGCATTTGTGGAAGTGGCATCCTTTAACATCGGCACATATGTAATGTATCTTTCTACCGTGCATCCGCTGCTGTTGTTGTTCAGCGGGGCAGGGATCCTGACACAGTGGAGGAAAAATTTGTGGCAGAAGTATTGATTATAGGCGCAGGTGCGGCAGGTTTAATGGCGGCAGGTGCGGCACGGCAGTTTGGGCATAAGGTAACCATTTTGGAACACACCGAAAAGCCCGGACAAAAACTGCTGATTACCGGCAAAGGTCGCTGCAACGTAACCAACAACTGCGATGAAACAACCTTTTTGCAAAATGTACGCACCAATCCCAGATTTTTGTATTCGGCGTTGTATTCGTTTTCGCCGGCAAAGGCAATGGAGTTGTTTGAGGATTTGGGGGTTCCCTTAAAAACCGAACGGGGCCGCCGTGTGTTTCCGGTAAGCGACCGTGCCGAGGATATTCGGCAAGCGTTGCTGCGCTATGCCGAAGGCGCACGCATTGTATACGACGGTGCAGAAACCCTGCTCATAGAGCAGGAACGTGTTGTTGGTGTGCAAACCAAAAGCGGAAAACAGCTGTATGCCGATGCAGTGCTAATTGCAACCGGCGGCGTGAGCTATCCCGTTACCGGTTCCACCGGCGACGGTTACAAGCTGGCAAAGCAGGCAGGGCATAAAATTGTCCCCACCGTACCCAGCTTGTGTAGCCTGGTGTCCAATGACCCATCCTGTGCAAAAATGATGGGGCTATCCTTGAAAAATGTTACCTTGACCCTGTACCGAGATAAAAAAGCGGTATTCAGCGAGCTGGGGGAAATGCTGTTCACCCATTTTGGTATTTCCGGCCCGTTGACCCTTATGGCATCCAGCTACATCAAGGATATGCAAAAACACCAGTGGCGTGCAGTAATTGATTTAAAGCCCGCCTTGGATGAGGAACAACTCTACAAACGCATTACCAATGATTTTGCCTTGCTGGCGGGAAAAAGTGCCCAAGGTGCGTTGGTAAAGCTGTTGCCGGCAAGCATGCAGCCCGTTATGGTGGAGCGTTGGGGTGTTGACCCTGCCACCCGTGCAAACCAAATTACCAAAGAGCAAAAGCGTGCACTGGTGCATCTGATTAAGCATTGGGAAGTGCCCATTACCAAGCGGGGTGATTTGGCACATGCGGTTATTACCGCAGGCGGTGTGGACGTAAAGCAGGTTGACCCCAAAACAATGGGATCCAAGCTATGTGCAGGCCTGTATTTTGCAGGTGAAGTGCTGGATGTGGATGCCTATACCGGCGGATACAATCTGCAAATTGCGTGGTGTACCGCACAAGCGGCGGCACGCAGTTGGTAAAATGAGTTCAGATAAAGGAAGGAATAGAACATGATTTCGGTTGCCATCGACGGCCCGTCCGGGGCAGGAAAATCCAGTTTGGCAAAGCGTTTGGCAAAAGAACTGGGCTTTATTTATGTGGATACCGGTGCAATGTACCGTGCCATTGGTTTGTATGCGTTACGGCAGGGGGTAGACCCAGCCAGCGAGCAGCAGGTGGCACAGCTGCTGCCGCAGATTACCATTGAACTCCGTTATGAAAACGGAGCACAGCGTGTAATCTTATGCGGCGAAGATGTAAGCGAGTTAATTCGGCAGGAAAATGTGGGCATGGCAACCAGTGCGGTGGCGGCACATCCCACAGTGCGCAGCTTTTTGCTGGAACTACAGCGTGATATGGCACGCAAGCAAAATATCTTGATGGACGGTCGCGACATCGGCACGGTTATTCTGCCCAATGCCACCGTGAAAATCTTTTTGACTGCGAGCGCACAGGCACGAGCCGAGCGCAGATTGAAAGAGTTGCAGCAAAAAGGCATGGAAACCGATTTTCAAACCGTGTTGAGCGATATTGAACAGCGGGATTATCAAGACATGAACCGAGAAATTGCGCCTTTGAAACAGGCACAAGACGCTGTGTTGGTAGATACCAGTAATCTGGATTTTGAGCAAAGCTTTGAAACATTGCGCAATCTGATTACAAGCCGCATATAAGGGCAGAAAAGGAGCCGAAAATGTTTTATTGCTTTATTGTAACCGCCGCTTGGCTGGTATGGCATGTGATTTTCCGTATTGAGGTAATCGGCAAAGAAAATCTGCCCAAAAACGGCAAAGGCTTTGTTATGGCGTCCAACCATATCTCTGCCCTTGACCCGGTGTTTGTGGTAATTGCCCGCTACTGGGGCAAACGGATGCTGATTATGGCAAAAGAAGAATTGTTCCATGTAAACCCAATTTTCAGCTGGATGTTCCGCAATGTGGGCGTTTTTGGCATTGAACGGGGCAAAGGGGACACCGAAGCGGTGGACAATGCCATTGAAAAGGTGAAAAAAGGCCAAGGCCTGTTTTTGTTCCCCGAGGGAACTCGCTCCAAAACGGGAGAACTGGGCAAAATTAAAAGCGGTGCCTTTGTGATTGCCAGTGCAGCAGGGGTGGATATGATTCCTTGCCGTATTATCTATCGCCATGGAACCATGCGTTTGTTTAGCCGGGTTCGGGTTTGCTTTGGCACACCCATTCCTGCCGAACAATTGTATCTGGGCGAACACAAATCCGCAACCAAGTTGCGGGAATGCAAACAGCTTCTTCTCAGTGCATGGGAAGAATTGTACGAACAAAATAAATTTGAATAAAGGAGAGCCTTTATGAAAATCATTAAGGCCAAAACAGCCGGCTTTTGCTTTGGCGTAGATCGTGCTGTAAAATTAACCTATGATTTGGTGGAAAAAGGGCATAAAGTGGCAACCCTTGGCCCCCTGATTCACAACCCCCAGTGCGTGGCGGATTTGGAATCAAAGGGCGTAATCACCGCCGAAAGCTTGGAGCAGGTGCCGCAAGGGTACGAGGTGATTATCCGCAGCCACGGCGTTCCTGCTCGCATTTACGATGAAATCAGCAGGGAAAACATGGTGTGCCATGACGCTACCTGCCCCTTTGTATCGAAAATCCACAAAATTGCACGCAAGGCAAGTGAGCAGAACAAAACCTTACTTGTAGCAGGCGATAAGAGCCATCCGGAGGTGCAAGGCATCATTGGACACACCGATGGCGAAGTTTTTGTATTTGCTGATTTAGACGAATTAAAGGCCTGGAATGGCCCGAAAAATGGTCAAAATGGTATAATTGTAGTGGCTCAAACCACATTTCAGGTAACAAAATGGTTAGAGTGTACAAACTTTATAAAAAAAGGCTATACAAACGCCGAGATTTTTGATACAATATGTAATGCGACGTGGGCGAGGCAACAGGAAGCGGAAGACCTCAGCCAAAAATGCGATTTAATGGTCGTCATTGGTGGTCATCATTCTTCCAATACCCAAAAGCTTTTAAAAGTCGCTGAAAAACACACAAAGGCCGTTACGGTGGAAACTTCCAACGAGTTAAAGCCGGAGTGGTTTGAAGGTGTGGATACAGTGGCGGTTACAGCCGGGGCTTCCACGCCATCGTCTATAATTGAGGAGGTACTTAACAGTATGAGTGAAGAAATCCGTGAAGAGATGAGCTTTGCTGAGATGTTCGCTGAAAGCGAAGCCAATCTCAAGCCTGTATTCGCAGGTAAGGTAGTGGAGGGCACTGTTACCAGCATTACGCCCAATGAGGTGCAGGTTGATATCGGCACCAAACACACTGGTTTTGTAAAACTGAGTGAGCTTACCGACGACCCCGCAGTTCGCGTGGAAGATTTGGTCAAGGTTGGGGACAAGCTGGACCTCGTCGTTGAAAAAGTAAACGATCAGGAAGGCGTTGCTTACCTGTCCCGTAAGAAGCTGGAAGCTCGCAAGGGTCTGGAAGAGGTTGCTAAGGCAGCTGAAGAAGGCACCGTTATGGAAGGTGTTGTTACCGAGACCAACAAGGGTGGCGTAATCGTTCTGGTTAAGGGCGTTAAGGTATTCGTACCCCGCAGCCAGGCTACCCTGCGCCGTGACGAGGACATCAACGCTCTGGTAAAGCAGAATGTTAAGCTGGTTATCACCGAGTGCGCTGGCCGCAAGATCGTTGGTTCCATCAACAAGGTTACCGCTGAAGCTAACGCTGCAAAGCGCGATGCTTTCTGGGCTGACGTTGAAGTTGGCAAGACCTACACCGGTGTTGTTAAGAGTCTGACCGCTTACGGTGCTTTCGTTGACATCGGCGGCGTTGACGGCCTGTGCCACATCAGCGAGCTGAGCTGGAACCGCATCAAGCATCCCAGCGAGGTTGTTTCTGTTGGCGATACCATCGAGGTATACGTTAAGGCTCTGGACACCGAGAACCACAAGGTTTCTCTGGGCTACAAGAAGGCCGAGGACAATCCTTGGGAGCTGCTGAAGAACCAGTATCCCGTAGGCAGCGTATTTACTGCTCCTGTAGTAAGCATCACCAAGTTTGGTGCTTTTGTACGCATCCTGCCCGGCATCGACGGCCTGGTACACATCTCCGAGATCAGCAACGAGCGTGTTGAGAAGGTTGGCGATGTGCTGAAGGTTGGCGACGAAGTTCAGGTTAAGCTGATGGACGTTGACTTCGATAAGAAGCGTATCAGCCTGTCCATGAAGGCTCTGCTGGACGACACCGCTGCAGACGCTGAATAAGCAAAGTTTTAAAGGAACCCGGGGCATTTGCTTCGGGTTCTTTTTTTGTACAAATACATACAGATGTAAAATAAGCCCAGTGCAATGCTAGGAAACTTCTAGGCATAAAGAAAAAATCGTGGTATACTGTAAATAATCTTAACGTATGCAAACAATGCATAGGCAATGAACATGCCAAGAAAGGAGTACCGTTTTATGAAAGCGTTTCGTTTAACCGGTTTGATTTTAGGTATTGTTGGGGCTGTTGTTTCGGTAACAGCCATTGTGTTTAGTTCGGTGGGTATGCTGAAAGCCCGCCAATGCAAAAAGTGTAAATTGGGAGGATATATTCGATAATGGATCACAAAATGATTTTGTCTAAGGTAGACCACACTCTGTTGAAGGCAGATGCCACATGGAAGGATATCCAAACCATTTGCGATGAAGCAATGCAGTATCACACCGCATCCATTTGCATCAATCCTTGCTATGTAAAGCAGGCCCATGAATACATGAAAGGTGCCATTCCGGTATGTACCGTAGTTGGTTTTCCCCTTGGTGCAACCGATACTGCAACCAAGGTATTTGAGGCAAAAACAGCCATTGAGAACGGCGCCGAAGAGGTGGACATGGTCATCAACATCGGCCGTTTGAAAAATGGCGAATATGACTATGTACGTGATGAAATTGCTGCCATTAAAAAGGCAATCGGTGATAAAGTATTAAAGGTTATCATTGAAACCTGTCTGCTGACCGAAGAAGAAAAGGAAAAAATGTGTGATATTGTTTGCGAGGCAGGTGCAGATTTTATTAAAACCAGCACAGGTTTTTCTACTGCCGGTGCAACCTTTGCTGATATCGAGCTGTTTGCCCGTTGCTGCCGTGGTCGCTGCAAAATTAAAGCAGCCGGTGGAATCTCCACCATTTCCGATATTGAAAAGTTCATTGAACTGGGTGCCGACCGTTTGGGTACCAGCCGTGCAGTAAAAATCCTGCAAGGCGAAATCTCTAGCGGCTATTGATAAAAAATTCCCCTTATTTTCGTTGAAATAAGGGGAATTTTTTTCTATTTTAAGGAAAAAAATAAAATTGGAAAAAAACGTATTGACGCAGAAAATAGGAAGTATTATAATATGTTGCAGTTAATGTTTGGTTAAAATTACAGCGATATTGTATCAAATATTACACAAAATACTTGTTTTTTTGTGGGAATTTCACAAAAGAATAGTGCTATAACTGTTTTTTGGAGGAAACGCAGAATGATAGTACGTGCGGGAGAAAAAATCAACTTAAAAAAACAATTGTCGGATTACTGATTTTATGGTTGGCTGTAATTATAGGAATTTCTTTTATCAGCCTGCATATTTATAATTCGTCCAATCGCTACATATTAAAAGTACTGACAACAATGGCAGAAAACGCAAGCGAACATGTAAGCGAAGTAGTAGAAAACGAATTACGTGAGCTTGAATTATATGCACGAAATTTGACGGATGAGCAGATTGCAAATCCGCAAGTAAGCATAGATCTGTTCTCAACTGTCCGTGAGAAGAATACATATAATAACATGAGTATTACCTCGTTGGACGGTACTTGTTATACCAAAGATGGAAATCAAGTGAATGTAGCACATCGTGAATATTTTCAAAAGGCTTTGGCGGGGAAAAGTAACATTAGTTATTTGTTGCCTTCGAAAAACGACGGTACCCATGTAAATGTGTATGCTGTGCCGATTATTCGCAATGACCAAGTGGTAGCGGTTTTGTGGGCATCCGTTAAAACAGAAAATTTCTTTGAAAGCTTGGGCTTGAGCGGTTTTGAGGATTACGGCCGAATCTTTTTGATTAACGATGAAGGTACTCTGATTTCCGAGCGGAATATGACCGATGATAGCTATAACTTTTTTGAGTTTATCAGCGAAACCGGAACTCCCAACGAAGATAGCCTGAACGCAATGAAGCAGGATTTTGCTGCCGGTACAGATGGTTATCAACAATTTTGTTACAGCAATCAAAAAATCTACATGTATTATACTAATATGAGGGTAGATGACTGGTGGTTGCTCATTCGAATTCCCAAAGCTACTCTTTGGACCTTTGTTGCTCCACAGGTGAATGTGGTGTTGGCAGTAAGTGCGGTATTGGCAGTGATTGCAAGCATTGACTTTGTGATGTTGTATCTACATGTGAAAAAAGTAAACAATAAAATTCGCAAAAATGCCTATATGGATAACATTACCGAAGGTAAAAATGACCTTTACTTAAAATACAACCTTGCATCTTATTTAAACGGAGAAAGTCAGTTTGCACTGGTTAGCTTGGAAGTGGTAAACCTCAATGGTTTGGTTAATGTTTTAGGTATCCAAACGGTATACCAGATGATTTGCAGTTTGTATAAAAAACTGGAAGAAAAAATGGGACTTGGCGAAGTGGTGGTACATAGCTATTTTGGTGAGTTTAAACTGTTGTTGAAATATACAACCGTAGAGTCTTTGTTAAAACGCATCGAGCAAATCGATGCAGTGGAAGCCAAAATGGACTTTATCATGGGTGTATATCCCATTGAATCTGCCGATGTCGATTACGAGGACATGTGTTCTTATACCAATGTTGCAAAAGGAAACCTGCTGCCGGATTGCCGATATGGTATTTATACCAAGGAGCTACACAAAAAAGAAGTGGAGCAGGTACAGCTGGAAGAAAGCATTAAAGAGGGCATTGCAAAGCAAGAGTTTAAAGCATGGTTCCAGCCTAAATATGCAATGGACGGCAAAAACATTATTGGTGCTGAAGCACTAGTACGCTGGTATAAAGAAGATAAGATCATTGGTCCGTATGTGTTTATTCCCTTGTGTGAAGCAAATGGTTTAATTCGCGAAATTGACTGTTTGGTTTTGGAAGATGTTTGCCGCAATTTGCAGCAGTGGCTGCGAGAAGGCAAAAACCCTGTACCTATTTCGGTCAACCTTTCTCGAAACTATTTGGATGAGCCGGATTTCATTCACCGTTTAGAAAACATCATTGCAGTGTATCAAGTACCGCGGCACTTTATTGAATTTGAAGTGACCGAAAGCGCAATGGTTGGTAATGAGAAAAAGTTAAAAGAAACCATTGATGCATTGCACAATCGTGGTTTTAAAATCTTGCTGGATGATTTTGGTGTGGGTTATTCTTCCATTAAGACGATATCCGATCTGCACTTTGACACCGTAAAAATTGATAAAAGTTTTGTAGATGGCATTGGGCAAGAACAATGGGATAACATTATTCAATACACCATCAATCTTTCCAAAGAGCTTAACATGAAGATTGTTGCCGAAGGCGTAGAGACCAAAGAGCAATATGAGTTCTTGGTAAAATGCGGATGCGATATCTTCCAAGGATATTATTTTGATAAGCCTATGGATGAACCGTCTTTTTCGGCATTGCTGTGTAATGTAACTACACATGTATAAAAATACATATAAGAAACAAAAGCACCTGTTTTTACAGGTGCTTTTGTATGTTTATAACAATAAATAGTACATGTTATATCTTGTGGAATTGTATTGACACAATACTTTACAATTATTATAATAGTAAAGATTTGCGAAGATGTAGTTTGAGTGTAAACAAGTTGTTGCAAAGCATACTAAACTATATTTCAGGAGAGCCCGTAGCATTATGATACGTTCAAAAGAAAAAATGAGTTTAAAAAGCGCGGTTTATGGTGTGTTTTGCCTATGGATTGCGGTTATTTTTTCTAGCTTGTTTATTAATTGGTATATTTCTAAAAAATCAGAAGAATATATTTTGAACTCAATCCGAAACGCATCGGCAAATGTAGGATTTGAGGCAAAAGAGGTAGTACTACATCGTTTGCAAGAACTTGAAACGATGGCAGAGTACATTACAAAAGATAATTTAAGCAATTTATCAGCAGTAGCAGAAAAATTTGAAACATTTCGCAGAGAATATGGTTTAAGACATATTGCGGTTACCTTGCCCAATGGAGATTCCTGTTTGAGTACCGGTCAAATGGTGAATATTCGGGAGATGCAGTATTTTCAAAAGGCATTAAATGGTGAAAGCAATGTAAGTTATTTGTTACCGTCCAGCGATGGTAGCACCCCGATCAATGTATATAGTGTTCCTATTTGGGATGATAACGAAATTATCGGTGTTTTGTGGGCATCCATTGGTTCCAATGAATTTTATCGAAGTTTGAATCTTACTTCATTAGAGCAGTATGGACAAACATATGTTATTACCGTAGATGGAAACATAGTTTCAGAAAAAAAACGATTATCCACTGGAATATAACTTTTTTGATTTTATCAATCAAAAGGAAACCGTTAATAAGAAAAGTGCTCAAATCATGGAGCAAAACCTGAAGAACGGCGAAAGTGGATGCCAAAAGTTTAAATATGATGGCCAAGAGGTTTATCTTTATTATACATATTTAGAATATAAGGATTGGTGGATTTTAACAAAAATTGAAGAGCAAACATTGCAGCAATTTTCCAGCCCATTGTCCACGATGGTGTTTCGAGTAAGCATTGCTCTTATGATATTTTCCAGCATTGATTGCTTGGTTGTATATCTGAAAAGTAAGAAAATCAATGCAAAAATTCGCCAAAAAACCTATACCGATGATATTACCGAAGGCAAGAATGATGTGTACTTAAAATATAACATCAATCGCATTTTGGAAAAAGATGCACGATTTGCATTGGTCAGCTTGGAAATTATCAACCTAAAAGGTTTGATTACGGTGCTGGGTGTAAAAACCGTAAACCAAATGATGAAAGATTTGTATCAAAAGCTGGAAAGCACTTTGCGGAAAGATGAAGTTGTGGTTCACAGCTACTTAGGCGAATACAAATTGCTTTTGGAATATAACACGCAACCGGAATTGATGCAGCGCATTGAAGCATTGGATGCATTGGATGCAAAGCTGAAATTTATTATGGGTGTTTATCCCATTGATAAAAGCGATATCAACTATGAGGATATGTGTGCTTATACCAATGTGGCAAAAGGCAATCTGCTTCCGGAGTGTTCTTACGGATTCTATACAAAAGAACTGCACCAAAAAGAAGTTGACCAAGTGCAACTGGAAGAAAGCATTCGTCAAGGCATTGCAAACAAGGAATTTAAGGCATGGTTCCAGCCCAAATATGCCAGCGACGGAAAAACCGTAGTAGGTGCCGAAGCTTTGGTGCGCTGGTACCGAGAAGATTCCATTGTAGGCCCCTATGTCTTTATTCCGCTTTGCGAAGCAAACGGCTTGATTAAAGAAATCGATAGCTTGGTATTGGAAGATGTTTGTTTCAATCTGAACCAGTGGATTAAAGAGGGAAAAAATCCGGTGCCGGTCTCGGTAAACCTATCCCGAAATTATCTGGATGACTCGTCGTTTATCCGCCACCTAAAGCAGATTATTGCATTGCATCAAATTCCACAGCATTTTATTGAATTTGAAGTAACCGAAAGCGCAATGGTGGGCAACGAAAAAGAGTTAAAAGAAACCATTGAAATGCTGCATGGCAAGGGCTTTAAAATTCTTTTGGATGATTTTGGTGTGGGATATTCTTCCATTAAAACCGTATCCGACTTGCATTTTGATACCATTAAAATTGATAAAAGTTTTGTGGATGGTATTGGTAAAAAGCGTTGGGAAAAAATTATTGAATACACCATTGACCTTTCTAAACAATTAGACATGGACGTAGTTGCCGAAGGTGTAGAAACAAAAGAGCAGTACGAATTTTTGCTGAAATGCGGCTGCAATGTATTCCAGGGTTACTACTTTGGTAAACCCATGGATACGGAACACTTTTCGTCATTGCTGTATCCGGTAAAATCTACAACATAATCTAAAATCATACCCCATATCTTTTGGTAGAGCGCAGATTAAAACTTGCGACTTGAACAAAAGATATGGGGTGTTTTGCAATGTATGGGGCGTTGCTTCTTACAACAACAGCAGGGTTATTCACTGCGTTGGGCGGAATTTTGGCGGTAATCAAAAAGCCAACACAAAAAGCCATTGCATTCAGTATGGGATTCGCGGCAGGTATCATGGTTACAATAAGCTTAGGCGATATGCTTCCTAAAGCGGCCGAGTATTACCAAAGTGCGTTTTCCAAAAGCATGACAGTTCTGGTTGTAGCCAGTCTGCTTTTTATGGGAATGGCTATTGCGGGACTTTTGGAACGGTGTGTTCCGGAACAGTTGGCGATAGCGCAGATGCAACAAACACAAAACCAGAACCTGGTACATAGTGCAGTAGTAATGGCGGTAGCATTGGTGTTGCACAATTTGCCAGAGGGGATTGTAACCTTGTTTGCCGGTATTTCAAACCCGGATATGGGGGTTCGGCTTGCCATAGCAGTTGCACTTCATAATATACCGGAAGGAATGATTGTGGCGGCACCGTTGTACTATGCAACCAACCGGCGAAAAAAGGCAGTAATGCTGGCGTTGTTTAGTGGTCTTTCTGAGCCGGTGGGTGCAGTGTTGGCATTTTTGTTTGTGGGTAAATTTTTAACACCGGGGTTTTTAAATGGTCTTATGGTTTTGGTGTCGGGAGTAATGCTGTGGATTAGTGTTGCAGAGCTAATTCCAACTGCTTACAACATGGATAAATCAAAGACTACAATTGTAGGCGTAGGTACTGGGGTTTTGTTGCTGCTACTTGGAATCAAGTTACTGTCGTGATATAATAAATCCAATTATACAAAAACAGTGTACTGCAAAAGGAGGCTGCCAATGAAACAAATATGCACAGGGATTTTGCTTTTCATGGCAATTTGCTTTTTGAGCGGCTGTACAACTACAACTGCAGGTGTGGAGGAAATGCTGCGTGCGCCACAGTTGGCAGGTCCACAACGTCAGGTGCAAAAGGCGCTAAATTCTTATTTAGGCGAGGTGCCTCAGCTAAAGTATCCGCTGCATGGTGATACCCTTTCACCGTTTATTTTTGGCGATTGGGATGGCAACGGAACCGAGGACGCTGCTGCTTTGTATGTAACACAAGGGGGAGGACAAAACGTTCACCTTGCCATTTTGGAACAAACCGATTCTGGCTGGGTGGTTACCCAAGAATGCGAGGGTGTTTCCACATCGGTAGAAAGCGTGGATACCGCTGCAATGCATGAAAACGGCGGTACTCAGCTATTGGTGGGATACTCTGCATCCAGCGGCGAAAAGTATCTGGCGGTATATTCGTATCAGGACGGAATTCTTACCGAAATTACCGAACAGCCCTATTCACAATACGAGTTGCAGGATATCACCGGAAGCGGATTAAAGGATTTGATTTTAATTGGTCCCGAAAGTGGGGAAGGGCTGCACCTTCAACTGCTTACCACCGAGGGTGACTTTTTTGCAATGGCGCAGGAGTTGAATTTAAGCCCGGACCTGTTTGCAAGCTGCGAAGGGCTGTATGCCAGCCAAGCAAATGACGGAAGTTATTATCTGGTGCTGGACGGAAAAACAGGTACTGGTACCAATTTGGCTAGCATGATTTTTCGATACAACAGCGAACAGCAGCAGCTGGAAGAACTTGTATTACCCGATGGCAGACACATCTACAACGAAACCCAGCGTTATTCCAGCTTATTGAAGAGTTTGGACATCAATGGGGATGGTTCCGTTGAAATCCCGCACGAGATACCGGATACCAACGGTTTGCTAGCGGTAAGCAGATTGACCTTTTTGGAATGGATGGATTATACCGACCAACTAAACCCGCAAAAAAGTTTTGGAATTGCGGATTTGGAAAACGGATACTACCTGGCCTTGCCTTCCGGCTGGAATGGTCAGGTGATGATTACCGATGGCGAAGATGCCGGCAGTTGGACCGTGCGCAGTTTGGACGGTGAAACAACGTATCTGGAAGTTCGCATGGCATCGCCGGGACTGGAAACAACGGAATATACTCGTTTGGGAAACATCGGCGCACAAAAAGTACAAGCACGTATTTTAGAAGAAAACATTATAAAAGATGGGTGGACGTTATCGGCAGCGGACCTGGCGGCAGGTTTCTTGGTTTTGTAAAAGGTTCTGCCCCTAAAAAGGATAAAAGGATTCGTTAAGGAGGATTTTATCAATGCGGAGAGTGTTAGTAGTAGAAGATGAAGATAGTATTCGGGAGTTAATTGCTCTGAACCTGCACATGGCAGGATATCAGGTGTTGGAAGCCAGCACAGCCGAGCGTGCCCTTGCGTTACTGGCGGCAGGTGAACGCTGCGATGCAGCGGTGCTGGATGTAATGCTGCCCGGTATGAATGGATTTTCTTTGTGTGAGGCCATTCGCCGTGATGATTCTGCCATTGGCATTATTATTTTAAGTGCAAAAAGCATGGAGCAGGATAAAATTCGAGGCCTGTCCATTGGCGCAGATGATTATATGACAAAGCCGTTCAGCGTATCGGAACTGTTGGCACGCATCGAAGCGCTATGTCGCCGTGTGAATCGAGGAACCATGGGAGCCGTGAGCGATGATTCCCGTATTGTAAGTGGTCAGTTTGTGTTGGATCAAAAAAGCCGTGTTTTATACAAAGCCGGAACCCCCATTGATTTGACACAGGTTGAATTTCAAATTATGGAGTTGTTTTTTCAAAATCCGGGTACTGCTATGGTACGCGAAAAGATTTTGGAAGGGGTATGGGGTGAAAATTACTTTGGCGATGTAAAAATTGTTGATGTAAACATTCGCCGTTTGCGCATGAAAATCGAAGACGAACCTTCCAGCCCCAAGCACATTTTAACGGTATGGGGCTATGGATACCGCTGGAACGGTTAATCCATTACAATGCAAACCAAAGGAGGTGCCCGAACCGGAATGACCAGCATTACAAAACGATGGTTGCGTGGCAGCCTTTTAACAACATTTTTAGTAGTTACAGCAGCGGTAAGTATTTATATTTACACCAGCTATACAAGCTATTACGGCGAGGTACAGCAGGCGATTTTGAGCCGTATTTCCAGCATGGAAGGCCAGTTAAAGATTACAACCGGACAAAATGCCATTCAAACCTCACAAAAGCGCAGTCAATTGCTTCAGCGCATGGTAGAGCAATTTGATGAAAAAGATAAATTTGAATTTATGTTGCTGGATGGTGCCGGCAGACCCATTACGGCATCTTCGGGTGCGTTGATTCACTATGAAAGCACACCACAGGATTTTTTAGAAGCATTGGAATCCAATTCAGGAACCGCTAAAAGCGTGTACACCAGCGCAACCGGAGAACGGGTTATGGCGGTAACGGTGCTGGTGCCCTATGCAGCAGAAGAGATCACCGCACTGCGTATGGTAACCAGTTTAACGTTGGTGGACCAAACCTTGATACAGCGTACCTTTTTGGCGTTGGTTGTGGGCTTGGCAGTATTGCTGGTAAGTGTTTGGAGCGGTGTATTCTTTATTCGTTCCATTGTAAAACCCTTGGGGCAGGTGGAGCAAACCGCAACAGAAATTGCGCGGGGAAATCTGGAAGTTCGTTTGCCGCAAGTGCATAACAGCGATGAAATCGGCAGGCTGTGCAATACCATCAATCAAATGGCAGAAGAGCTCTCCAAAACCGACCGCCTGCAAAATGAGTTTATCTCTTCGGTAAGTCATGAGCTGCGCACGCCTCTTACAAGCATTCGAGGCTGGGTGGAAACCATTGCGCAGATTCGTGATCCGGAAGATGAAAACTACCGAAAAGGTCTTTCTATTATCGGCAGAGAAACCGACCGCTTGTATGAGATGGTGGAGGAACTGCTCAGTTTTTCTCGGCTGCAAAGCGGCGTAAAGCTGGAGTGCTGCCCCTTAGACTTGGTGGCAGAGCTAACCGATGCGGCACTGTTTATGGAAGCACGGATTCACAAAGAGGGATTGCATCTGGTTTACGAAGAGCCGGATCTTCCGCTGCCTATCTGGGCAGACCCCTCCCGTTTGCGGCAGGTGTTCATCAATGTGTTGGATAATGCAATCAAGTATTCCCGTCCCGGCGGAGCCATTACCTTGGACTTGTTGCAGGACGGCGAAAGTGTGTATGTGTTAATCAAAGACCAGGGACGCGGCATTGCACCGGATGATTTGGAAAATGTAAAGCTAAAATTTTTCAAGGGAAAAGGTGCTGTGCGTGGCAGCGGAATTGGGTTGGCAGTTGTGGATGAAATCATGACAGCTCTGGACGGTTCGGTGGATATCACGTCGGAACAGGGCTATGGTACAACGGTTACCCTGCGATTGCCGCTGTATCACCCCGCCATTAAATCGTGTTAGCGCAACAAAAAAGGAGAAGAAAATGGAACAAGCAAAGGAACGCTTTAAAACCAGTGTGGGCGGACAAGCCTTAATGGAAGGCATTATGATGCGCGGACCGGAAAAAATCTGTGTTGCCGTGCGTAAGCCTACCGGTGAAATTGATTTAAGTTACGAAACAGTAAAGCATCATGCATGGCAGAAAATCCCCTTTGTGCGGGGTGCCGTTGCTATGATCGAAAATTTGATTTTGGGATATCGCTACTTAATGCATTCGGCTGAAATCAGCATGGGGGATGACTTTACCGAAGAAGAACCCAGCAAGCTGGAAAAATGGATTGAAGAACACACCGGCCCCCGTTTTCAAAGCTTTTTGATGGCACTGGCAGCGGTGGCAGGCGGTATGTTGGCCATTGTGCTGTTTATGGTGCTGCCCACCGCCATTGTGGGCTTGGTTTCTAAGTTTGTGAATTTGGGATACGGCAAAGTAATTTTAGAAGGCGTGCTGAAAATTGCCATGTTTGTGGCGTATCTGTTCCTGTGCAGTAAGATGAAGGAGATTCATCGGGTGTTTGAGTATCACGGCGCAGAACATAAAACCATTGCATGTTACGAAGCAGGCGAGGAATTAACGGTGGAAAATGTGCGCAAACATTGCCGTTTTCATCCCCGCTGCGGTACCAGCTTTATGATTTTGGTGCTGATTGTCAGCATTTTATTATTTAGTGTTTTGCCCTGGAGCAGCACCGGTCTGCGTGTGGTATTAAAACTGTTGTTGCTGCCCTTGGTAATGGGAATTAGCTATGAACTGATTAAACTGGCAGGCCGATACGATAACCTGGCAACACGCATTATCAGTGCACCGGGTGTATGGCTTCAGCATCTTACCACATTTGAGCCGGATGACTCTATGATTGAAGTGGCAATTGCTGCGGTAAAACCGGTATTGCCGGAAAAACCGGAGGACGGTTTATGGTAATGCGGCAGCCGCGTGAGGTATTTGCACAGATAAAAAACACATTGCAACAAGCCGGAATTGAAGATGCAGCATTTGATGCAAAATGTCTGATGGAGTTTGTGGCAGGGCAGGAATGGCGTTGGCGTGATACACCGCTGGAGCAGGAGCAATGCGAACGGTTAATGGGGTTAACCGCCCAGCGTGCCCAACGCTATCCGCTGCAATATTTGATTGGAAAATGGCCCTTTTTGGACTTTGAGCTGGAAGTAGGGCCCGGGGTGTTAATTCCCCGTGCAGATACCGAATTGCTATGTGAAACCGCCGCTCAGCGGCTGCAAGGTGTTTCGGAACCCAAGGTATTGGACTTGTGTGCCGGCAGTGGCTGTGTGGGGTTGGGAATTAAGCGTTTGCAGCCAACTGCACAGGTAACCTGTTTGGAAAAAAGCCCGCAAGCGTTGCCCTATTTGCAAAAGAATGCAGCAGCTGCGCTCAGTGCCAATGCGGTTACCGTGGTGCAGGGGGATGTATTTGATTATCAAAACGAGCTACAGCCCAATTCGCTGGATTGCGTCGTTTCCAATCCGCCTTATATTACCCATGAGGAGATGCAAACCTTAGAGCCGGAGCTTTCCTTTGAGCCGAACATGGCATTGGAAGCAGAGCAGCAGGGCTTGCTGTTTTACCAACACATTGCACCGGCGTACTACTTTGCAATCAAACCCAGCGGATTTTTTGCGGTGGAAATTGGTTGCGCACAAGGCGAAGCCGTAAAGCAGATTTTTTTGCAGGCAGGCTATCAATCGGTTGAAATTTTCAAAGATTATGGTGCAAATGACCGTGTGGTAATGGGCCGAAAGCCCGATAAAACGGTGTAAAAGTCCGTTAAATCGTACAGCAAAGCAGCAATTTACAACTTTGAGTTGTAAATTGCTGCTTGTTTGTGTATAATAAGTAGGAAAAGTTCAATCTGCTTGCAATTTGGGATACAATAATCAGATGTCGCAATGCAGATATTTAGATAAGGGAATATGATGAAAAGGAGTAAGTAACTTATGGCAGATAAAAAACCATTGCCCAGCCCCACCAAAAAGGCAGCAGGCGATAAAAAAGATGCACTGGAAACCGCGTTAGCCCAAATTGAAAAGCAATTTGGTAAAGGTGCTGTTATGAAGCTGGGCAGCAATGTGGCAATGCAGGTAGATGCAATTTCCACCGGCAGCCTTTCTTTGGACTTGGCGCTTGGCGTAGGCGGTATGCCCCGTGGCCGTGTGATTGAGGTTTACGGCCCGGAATCCAGCGGTAAAACCACCTTGGCCCTGCATGTTTTGGCAGAAGCTCAAAAGGCAGGCGGCGAGGTTGCTTTTATCGACGTAGAACATGCGCTGGACCCGGTATATGCCCGTGCGTTGGGCGTTGACATCGACAGCTTGCTGGTCAGCCAGCCTGATACCGGTGAACAAGCACTGGAAATCTGTGAAGCACTGGTACGCTCTGGCGCCATTGATGCCATTGTTATCGACTCGGTAGCGGCTATGGTACCCCGTGCCGAAATCGAGGGCGAAATGGGCGACTCTCACGTTGGTTTGCAGGCTCGTTTGATGAGCCAGGCACTGCGTAAGCTGACCGGTGTTATCGGCAAAACCAATACCGTTGCTATTTTTATCAACCAGCTGCGTGAAAAGGTTGGCGTTTCTTATGGCAACCCCGAGGTAACCGCAGGCGGTCGTGCCTTGAAGTACTATTCTTCGGTTCGCATCGACGTGCGCCGTATCGAGGGCTTGAAGGACTCCTCCGGTGCATTTATCGGTAACCGCACCCGTGCAAAGGTTGTAAAGAATAAGGTTGCACCTCCCTTTAAAGAAGCAGAATTTGACATTATGTTCGGCGAAGGCATCAGCAAAACCGGCGAAATCTTGGATTTGGCGGTTACACTGGGCATTGTTCAAAAAAGCGGTGCATGGTTTAGCTATGGCGATGTTCGTCTGGGTCAGGGCCGTGATAACGTAAAGATTTACTTTAAAGAGCATCCCGAGCTGATGGCTGAAATTGAAGAGCTGGTGCGCCAAAATGCGGATAAGCTTGTAAAGAACGGCAAAAAGGCAGCCAAGGGTTCCATTACTCCGGTAACACCTGCCGCTGTAGAAGAAAAGCCTGCGGAAAAGAAGGTTCCTGATGTAAGCGAAGCCGACCTGGATATTATGGTAGAGGACTGATTCGGTGTTATTTGAGCAGGAAGACCAAGCCTATCGCCAGGCGGTTCAAAAAGCAATGGATTATCTTTCAGTGCGGGACCATGCCAGCGGGGAATTGTACGACAAGCTGTGTAAAAAGGCAGAACTTCCGCCGGAAGCTGCGGCGGCAGCCATTGCCCGCTGTGTGGAACTGGGCTTGCTGAACGATGCCGTATTTGCCCAGCGACGTGCCAAGTATCTGTTGGCACGCAAGAAAAGCCCTGCACAAATTCGCACACATTTGCAGGAAAAAGGCATCGACCGCCAAACAGCAAACCAGGCGGTGGAAGAACTTTTTGAAGAGCAAAGCCCCGTGCAAACCATCTATGAGCTAATTCAAAAAAGCTATGCCCGAAAATTGCTGGCAGGCAAAAAACAAGCGGTGATTGCAGCCATGGCACGGCGGGGGTTTTCTTTTGGCGATGTGAAACAGGCCATTGCTCAATTTGAAGAAGAACATGCCGTAGAAGATACATGGCAAGAAGAATGGCAGCCGGATTGGGAATAGAGCAATCGTTTTTTGGCGAACCATTGGATTTTATCGCTGTACACTGGACTTTTGCCCTATAAACATGGTAGAATATAAAGACGAGGGAACGGCGAATGCCAAAAAATCCCTCGTCTTTTCCTGTATTATCATCTTTGGACTAAAAGGAGAATATAACATTGAAAATTGCACTCATTTCACTGGGCTGCCCCAAAAATCAGGTAGATGCCGATGTAATGTGCCATGGTCTGATTAGTGCAGGCCATACCACAACTGCCGATTTAGCTCAGGCGGATGTTATTTTTGTAAACACCTGCGGTTTTATTGAAAGCGCAAAGGCCGAGGCCATTGAAAATATCTTGGAAGCTTGCTCCTATAAGCAGCATAACCCCAACCTGAAAGTTGTGGTTACCGGTTGCTTGGCAGAGCGTTACAAAGAGGAAATCCGCAAGGAAATCCCCGAAGTAGACGCAGTGGTTGGCATTGGTTCCAACAATGCAATGCCCTCTATTTTAGAGCGTTTGTGTGGCACTGCCGTAGACCAGAACCGTGAATATTACGGCCCCAAAACCGACCTGCCCTTGGGTGGTAAGCGTGTTATTTCCACCCCCGGTCATTATGCCTATCTGAAAATTGCCGAAGGCTGCAACAACAACTGTCACTACTGCGCTATTCCGCTGATTCGTGGCCCGCTGCGCAGCCGTCCCATGGAGGATTGCTTGGCAGAAGCTCGCTGGTTGGCAGCCGAAGGCGTAAAAGAGCTGGTACTGGTTGCACAGGACCCCACCGCATATGGCGATGACTGGGGCAAGAACAGCATCTGCGAACTGCTGGATGAGCTGAACAAGGTAGAAGGCATTCGTTGGATTCGTTTGCTGTATGCTTATCCCGAACGCATTACCGATGCTTTCATCGATACAATGGCACGCAACGAAAAGATTGTGCCTTATCTGGATTTGCCCATTCAGCACTGCAACAGCCGCATTTTGAAGATGATGAACCGCAAAGGTGACCGTCAGGTTGTAGAAAGTGCAATTGCACGTTTGCGCAAGGCAATTCCCAACATTACCCTGCGTACCACTCTGATTGCAGGCTATCCGGGTGAAACCGAAGAAGAGTTTGAAGAGATGTGCCAGTTTGTAAAGGACACCGCCTTTGACCGTTTGGGCTGCTTTGCATTTAGCCCCGAAGAGGACACCGTGGCAGCTCGCATGCCTAACCAGTTGGACGACGAAGAAAAACAGCGTCGTGCAGATATCATCATGCAAACACAGGCACACATCAGCGCAGCAAAGCTGGAGCAAAAGGTGGGCAAAACCATTACCGTTATGTGCGATGGTGTAGACGAAGAAAGCGGCTTGTATCTGTGCCGCAGCGAAGCAGATGCCCCCGAAATTGACGGTAACATCTGTGTTTCCAGCGAAGAGCCCATGTATCCCGGCGAGTTCTATCAAGTATACATTGAAGAAAGTGACATGTACGACCTGTTTGGCTATGTGGTGGAGGAATAACCATGAATTTACCCAATAAACTTACGTTGGCACGCATTGTGCTGGTACCGGTGTTTATGGTACTGGCAGGTGTTGTACAATATGGCACATCCAGCTATACCAATGGTGCGCATTGGTATCTGGCAGCCGGTATTGTATTTGCACTGGCAAGTTTTACCGACTTTTTAGACGGTTACTTGGCACGAAAATGGAACATGGTAACGGATTTTGGCAAGTTTGCCGACCCGTTGGCCGATAAAATGCTGACAACAGTGGCATTTTTGTTTATGATGCGGGACGGTGTGTGCAGTTTATGGGTAGTGGCCATTATTTTGGCACGGGAGTTTGCAGTGGCAGGCGTGCGCATGGTAGCGGCATCCTCCAATCATGTAATTGCCGCCAACGGCTGGGGTAAGGTAAAAACCGTGCTGCAAATGGTTACCATCATCTTTTACTATTTTGCAGCAGCGTTTGATCCTGGTACCGGGATTATGGCAATTGGACTTGTTACACAACTGTTATGTTGGGCGGTTGCAGCAGTTACCTTGATTTCCGGTGTTATTTATCTGTGGCAAAATCGCCAATGTTTTGTTACTGCAAAGTAATGATAAAACAAAAAGAACCGATTTCTCAAAAGGAAATCGGTTCTTTTTTGTTTATAAATGCCGGCAAGCCAACGCTTTGGCAGTGATATCTTTGTTTTGCATGGCTTGCTTTAAATCACGGCGGCAAAACTCGTTGACCAGCATGTCCACCACAAACAGCATGGCCATTTTTGCGGCGATGCTTCCGGCTTGCAATGGGCCTTCATGCCCACCGCACAATAAAATAACATCCGCAAGAGAAGCGGCAAAGGAATCGGAATAGTGGGTAATCAAGATGATTTTTGCACCCCGTTCTTTGGCGGGGCGCAGCACATCTTCTGCATCACAGGTGGAACCGGAATAAGAAACAAATAAAATCACATCGTTTTCTTCCAACAAACTGGCGGCCATAATCTGCATGTGATTGTCTTCAATTGAAAAAAACTTAGGGGATACCGTAAGAAAGCGACTCCAAGCATCTTGCGCCGTTGCCATACTGCCGCCAAAACCGATACAAAGTACCTTGTTTGCTGTAGATAGATAATCACCAGCCAACGAAAGAGCACCTTCATCCACAAGCGAAAGCGTTTGCCGTAATGCTTGAATGTTGGCTTCATAAAGTCTATGACACATAGCGGAAATACTGTCGCCATCGGTGATTTCACCATAAGCCGCATAGGGATGCTCTTGGTTTAACATGCAAGATTTTGCCAATGCCAGCTTAAATTCATTGTAACCGCCGAATCCCAGTGTTTTGCAAAATCGAAAAATGGTTGCTTCAGCCACCCCGCAAGCACTTGCAAGCCCTGAAATCGAAAGATATTGCGCCTCGTTGCAATGCTTTAACAGATAGTCCGCAATTTTACGAGAGGACGGGGTAAGATGGCGATAAGCAGTGTTGATTTGGCACAGTAAATCTATCATAAACAAAACACTCCTTCGCATAGAATATTGTAACCAAGGAAATATTTTTTCAATAAAATAATTTAAAAATAGATAAAAAATAGTTAATAGTTGAATATATTATAATATAATATGTTTAAATCTACAACATGGAAAGGGAAAAAATGGTTGTACAAGTTAACTGAATATTGGTAAAAAATATCATAAAACTTAACAATTGAAAAATTTTTTCATCAATGTTACCATAGAAGCAGACGAAGGGAACGTCCCTTAGAAAACGGATTTAGTTCGGACGATATTAGGCTTAGAAAGCCAAGGAGGAGTATCCAATGAAAAAAGCGTTAGCACTTGTAATGGCCGGCGTAATGGCACTATCCCTTGCAGCTTGCGGCGGTTCAACAGCAAATTCTGGTTCAACAACATCTACAGGCTCGACCGGTTCCCAAAACACCAATACTTCCGGTACAGAAATTACCTTATGGACCTATCCCATTGGTTCCTGGCAAGATTCTGCTACTGTGGATGGCTTTATTGCAAAGTTCAATGAAAAGCATCCCGACATTAAGGTTAATGTGGAATACCTGGACTACACCAACGGTGACGACAAGGTTACCACTGCAATCGAAGCAAAAAATACACCTGACATCATTTTTGAAGGTCCCGAGCGTTTGGTTACAAACTGGGGCGCAAAAGGTCTGATGGTTGACCTGAGCGATTTGTGGACCGAAGAGGCCACTGCCGACATCAGCCAAACCAGCGAAGCCGTTGTAAACGCTTGCAAGAGCGCAGACGGCAAATACTATGAGTATCCCATGTGTATGACTGCTCATAACATGGCAATTAACTATGAACTGTTTGAAAAAGCAGGTGCTTTGCAGTATATTGACGAGGAAACCCGCAGCTGGACAACCGACAACTTTGTTAAGGCACTGGAAGCCATCAAAGAATCCGGTTTGGCAGCAACTCCCGCCATTGTATACTGCGGCGGTCAGGGCGGTGACCAGGGCACTCGTGCATTGGTAAACAACCTGTACAGCGGCACTTACACCAACGCAGATCATACCGCTTACACTGCCAACAGTGAAGCCAACGTAAAAGCATTGCAGCTGCTGCAAGACCTGAATAAGCAGGGTCTGGTAAACTTTGACCCCGCTGCACAGGCTTCTGACGAACTGCAGATGTTTGCAAACGGCACTGCCGCAATGACCTTCTGCTGGAACGCTTCCAACGAGGCTACCTATGCAAGCCAGGTAAACTTTACCCCTTATGCAATGAACTTCCCCTCTGATGATGGCAAAGCAGAACTGTGCGGCGGCATCTGGGGCTTTGGTATCTTTGATAATGGCGATCAAGCTAAGATTGATGCTGCAAAGACCTTTATCCAGTTCATCTGCGACGATGCAACCCAAGGCCCTGCAAGTGTTCAGGCTACCGGCTTCTTCCCGGTTCGCGCTTCCTTTGGTAATGTTTACGAAGGCACCGAAAATGCAGAGCGCATGGCTACCTTTGCTACCTTCCTGCCGAACATGGGCGATTACTACAACGTAACCGGCGGTTGGACCGAACAGCGTACTGCATGGTGGAACATGCTGCAGGAAATTGGCGGCGGCACCGATGTAAAGACTGCTGCTGATAAGTTTGTTACTACCGCAAACGCAGCAATTGCAAAATAAGCGCAGAAAATAAAACCATTTTAACGTGTATGCGCACCCTTCTTTTGCATGATGCGCAAAAGAAGGGTGCGCTTGTTATTTACGCTCCCATAAATGCTGTGGAAGGAACTGTATGCTCCGAAACAGCAAAAAACGAAAGGAGAGGATTGCTTTGACTACATCGGCAATCAAAAAGCCCCTAAAACAAAAAGGGCCCAGCAAGCGTTCCACAGTATTGGGAATCAGCCAAGCCGAAGCGCGGCGCGAAACCATTTCGGCATATTTGTTTTTGCTGCCGTTTTTAGTTGTGTTTGTTGGCTTTGTTTTAATTCCTATGGTTATGTGTTTATGGACGAGCTTTTTTGACTCTACCATGGCACGCGAAGATATTTTTGTAGGCTTTGGCAACTACATAAAGATGTTCCAGGATGAAATTTTCTGGAAAGCTTTGATGAACACTGCCCTGATTGTGGTAGTAGCAGTACCAACGGTTACAGCCTTCTCTTTGTGGGTTGCATCTGCAATCTATAAAATGAAAGGTGCAGCTTGCTCTTTCTTCCGTTGTGTCTTCTATCTGCCTGTTGTTACCGGTACAGTAGCGGTTACCGTTGTTTGGAAATGGATGTTCAACAACTACTACGGCATTGTAAACTACATTGCCAAAGGTACCGGTTTGATTGAAAATAACGTAAACTGGTTGGGCAATGAAAAAACCGCCATTTGGTGTATCATTTTGATTTTGTTCACCACTAGCATCGGTCAGCCCATTGTTCTGTATGTATCGGCTTTGGGCAACGTGGATGCAAGCTTGGTAGAAGCCGCAGAAGTAGATGGCGCCACCCGTTTGCAAACATTCTGGAAGATTATGTGGCCGCAAATTACCCCCACCACACTGTACATTTTGGTTATTACCACCATTAACAGCTTCCAGTGCTTTGCATTGATTCAGCTGTTGACAAGCGGCGGCCCCAACCATTCTACCGACACTATCATGTACTACATTTATTACAAAGCATTCAAACTGTACGAATACGGCTATGGCAATGCAATGGGTGTAATTTTGGCAATTGTGATTGCTTTGTTCTCGGCACTTCAATTTAAAGTGGCCGGAAAACGCGATTAAGGAGGGAACGAGATGAACAGCACTGTAACAGGAAAACTTACGCCCTATCGAATCATCTCGGGCATTATTTTAGCAATTTTAACAGTGTTCTTGGTGTTCCCTTTGTATTGGATTTTTACCGGCTCGGTGAAAACCGCAGCGGACATCAACACACCAACGCCGCAATGGTTTCCAACCAATCCCACATGGGCTAACTATGAAAAGTTGTTTAGCAACCCGGCGGGATTGTGGTTATTTAACACCATTTTTATTGCAGTAGTTGCAATGCTGCTTACCTGCATTACCGCTTCTATGGCGGGCTATGTATTGGCAAAGAAACGCTTTTACGGTAAGGCATTTATCTTTTCGGCAATTATCTGTGCAATGGCACTGCCCAAGCAGGTTATTTTGATTCCGCTGCTGAAAGAAATGTCTGCACTGCATCTTCATGATACCTTATGGGCTGTTATTTTGCCCACTGTAGGCTGGCCGTTTGGTGTATTCCTGATGAAGCAGTTCAGCGAGGGCATTCCCAACGAAATGTTGGAAGCAGCTCGCATTGACGGTGCCGGCGAGGTTCGCACCTTTGTGCAGATTATTCTGCCCATGGTAAAACCGGGCATTGGCGCTTTGGCCATTTTTACCTTTATCACCGCATGGAACGATTATTTTATGCAGTTGATTATGCTGACCAAGAACACCAGCTTGACCATTTCGCTTGGTATTGCAAACTTACAGGCAGAAATGGCAACCGATTTTGGCCTGATAATGGCCGGTGCAGCGGTTGCAGCAATTCCCATTTTGGCTGTATTCTTAATGTTCCAAAAATACTTCACACAAGGCATTGCCATGGGTGCAGTTAAGGGATAAATCGGAATGTTCAATGCCGGACAGTGTGTTTCTGTCCGGCATTTTTGTTTGAAAGGAGTAGCAATATGATTTATGATTCGTTTGAAAATCTAAACAAATACAAGGGGTGTTTTACCGGCTTAGATACATTGATTGCCTGGGCCAAAACCAATCGGGTACAAGACTTGCCGTTGGGAAAAACGATCATTGACGGGGAAAATGTATTTGTAAATGTAATGATGGCCCAAACCCGCCCAGAGCAAGATGCAAAGTATGAGATTCATCATAACTACATGGATTTGCAGATGGATTTGGAGGGCTGCGAACGGGTGCAAACGGCCCGAACCTTTCTGACGGATGAGGCAGGCTTTAATGAGCAAGGGGATATTGGGTTTGGCAGCGGCGAAACCGGCTCGGTTGCATATTTAGGCAATGGGATGTTTGCGCTGTTTTTAGCGGAAGAACCCCATATGCCCACCTTGTCAATACAAGGGGAAACAATGGTGAAAAAAGCGGTATTTAAGATAAGAAAAGACGGCTAACAACAAAAAAGACCATTTGCATCAATCACATGCAAATGGTCTTTTTTGAAAACAATTCGTGCAAATTTTTTGCTTATTTGAACAAACTGTAAAGTAAAATCGTATAATTGCACAAAATTAGATAATAAAATCTTTTTGAAAATAAATTGCTGAAAAATATTTTCATTATTTTGGAAAAATTGAAAAACGGAAATTAAAAGATATAACAAAAACAAATAAACATAATGATTTTTTGTTATATAATATGCAAATACAAAGGTTGCGTTAAGAAAAAAACAATGTTTTTTCGTTGGGTTGTGCAAAATGACAGGAGAAACCAAGCAAGATTCGTAATACTTAATAATTGAAAAAATTTTTCATAGATGATAGGATAAAGATAAGAACAAACGGATAAAACAGATGCGTTTGGTTTATTGGGATTGAAAAGAAAGAAGTACTTATTGCACCATGTTGAGGTAAGCGGCATACAAAAAGTGTAATAGGTATTAGTAAAATTAAAATGGGAGGCAAAACACATGAAAAAAGTTCTTGCACTTGTTCTGGCAGCAGCCATGGCGTTTTCTATGGTTGCTTGCGGTGGAAACAGTAATTCGGCAAGCAGCGGTACTGCAAGCGGCAGCACTGCCAATACTGTATCCACAGCAGACGGCACCCTGAAACTGGTTCTGTCCACCACCGACGGCAGCAGCACCGATGATAAGGTTCCCACCCCTTGGATGAACCGCACACTGCCCACCAACCTGATGTTCCGCAGCCTGTTCTTGGCTGATAGCACCCTGACTTCGGTAACACCGGATTTGGCAGAAAGCTATGACATCAGCGAGGATGGCTTGACCTATACCATTGCCTTGAAAGACGGTTTGAAGTGGAGCGACGGCGAAGCATTAACCGCAGATGATGTTCTGTGGTCCATCGATGCAGCACTGGGTACTACCCAGGTAAACTCCATTTACACCTCTGCATTCAAAAAGATTGCAAGCAAATCCAGCGAGGGCAATGTCATCACCTTGACTCTGAGCGAGCCCTACAGCGCAATGATTGACGTTCTGGCTCAGTTTGCAATTCTGCCCAAGCACAGCTTGGAAAGCGTTGATCTGATGAAACTGGATTCTGACACCACCTTCTGGCAGAATCCTGTAACCAGCGGCTACTACATGGTAGACGAGTTCAATGTTGGTAACTACTTTACCATGGTACCCAACCCCAACTACGAGGGTACTCCCGCAAAAATCGAAAAGGTAACCGTTTCTTATGTAAACGATTATCTGACCGCTGCCCAGTCCGGCATTGCAGACTATCTGTACGGCAATGCTACCGATCTGGTACAGGCTATGCAGAGCATGAGCAACTACACCGCTACCCCGGTTGATGTTCTGTTCTACAAATATTTTATCTTTAACATGTCGGGTGTAGATGGCAAGCAGAACGAAGCGATGCAGAACGTAGAAGTTCGCAAGGCAATCATGGAAGCCATCGACCGCACCACACTGGCTACTTTGTATCCCAGCGCAAATGTGCTGAACTCCGGTGTACCCAACAGCAACGAGGCTTACAACGGTTTTGAATACAAATTCGACGCCGAAAAAGCAAAGGCAGATATCCAGGCTTCCGGTTACGATATGAGCCGCCCCATCCGTATTTGCTACTACAACAACGACCAAACCAGCATCGACCTGATTAACACCATTGCGTTCTATCTGGAGCAGGCTGGCTTAAAGGTAGAAACCACCTTGTCCAACGACGGCACCACCGATTTGTTCACCAACCGCAATTACGACATTGGTTTCAAGGGCAAGAGCTCATTCTCTATGGATGAGTGGTACAGCGAGTATCTGAGCACCGACGCACTGTTTGCAAACATTTTTGGTGGCGATACCTCGTTTGATGCAGCCATTGCAGCTTACTCGGCAGCTACTACCGAAGAAGAAAAGACTGCCGCATTGAAGACTTTGCAGGAACTGGAGCAGGAAAAGGTTTACAAAGTACCCCTGTTTACTGTTGGCACCTATGTATTTACCAGCAGCAATGTAAAAATTCCCGAAGGTGTAACCTTCTGCAACCCCCTGTACAGCTGTGATTTGAACTTTGCAAACTGGGAAGTTGCCTAATAAAAGCGACAGATTAAATATCCCCAGCATATTGTGATTGCTCGAGAGGGAGAGACGATATGGCCGTTGCCCTTCGTCTCTCCCTTTCTCATTGGTAAAATCCTGCATTTTTTGTTGAATAATAGGTAAAATGCCTGTTAATTATCGTACAGTTCCAAGATTGGAGTGAGAATATGCTTAAGTTTATCCTCAAAAAGCTTCTCATGATGATTCCGATGCTTCTTGTCATTAGTATCATCGTGTTTTTTGGCTTACAAGCAACGGGCATTGACCCCATTAACTTTATGGTTAGCCCCGAAGTATTATCTGCCAATGCAGATAACGTGGAGGCACTGCGTGAATCGCTGGGCTTAAACGATCCGCTGATTGTTCAGTATTTCCGCTGGTTGGGCAATTTGCTGCATGGCGATTTTGGCTATGCATTCGACGGTACTTCCATTGCAAGCACCTTGGCAGTGCGCATGCCCTATACCTTTGAATTGGCAGGTTACTCGTTGATTTTATCGGCAGTAATCGGCATTGGTATTGGTATTATTTCTGCAATTCGTCAAAATGGCATCATCGACTATGTGGGCCGTGTTTTGGCTGTTTTGGGCCAAGCAGTACCCCAGTTCTTGGTTGGTATCATTTTGATTCAGATTTTCTCCATCAAGTTAGGCTGGTTCCCCGCTGCAAACCGTGTAAGCCCCGGTGCAACCAATCAGTTTTTGGATGCGTTCCAGCACCTGTTCTTGCCGGTAACAACCCTGACCATTGGCATGGTGGCGGTATTGATGCGTTATGCACGCAACACCATGTTGGACGTGCTGAACAGTGACTACATTAAAACCGCACGCAGCAAGGGCATCCCTGAGTGGAAAGTGTACTTAAAACATGGATTCCGCAATGCGATGAAACCCGTTTTGGTTATTTTGATGTTCCGTATTCCTACCTTAATCGGTGGTTCCGTGGTAGTAGAAAGCGTGTTCTCCTATCCGGGCATCGGCATGACAATGACAAACGCCATTGTGGCAAACGATTACAACGTGGTTATGGTAACAACCTTGATTATTGCTGCAACCATGCTGATTTGCTCCTTTATGGTGGACGTGCTGAATGCCATTATGGACCCCCGTGTTCGGTTGGGTGAATAATAACAAGGAGGAGATAACAAATGAGCAATACAACTACCACAAGCATTAAAGCCCAAAACAAAAGCGCATCCTCCTCTTTGCTGAAAAAGAATATCCGCAAATTTTTGAACAACAAACTGGCTGTATTCGGTTTGATTGTGGTTGTATTTATGACCTTGGCCTGCATTGCCGGTGCAATTTTTCAAGTGGATTACGCAACTCCCAATCTGACCAGCATGAAAGCGGCTCCGGACAGTGCCCATTGGTTCGGTACCGATACCATTGGCCGTGATTTATATGCCCGTGTGCTGTTTGGCGGCTGTTACTCCATTTTAATCGGTGTTTTTTGCGCCGTGTTAAGCAGCGTAATTGGTGCAGTGTTGGGTGCCATTGCCGGTTATTTTGGCGGCAAGGTAGATGCTGTTATTGTGCGTATTTCGGAGGTGTTCCAGGCATTTCCTCAGCTGGTTCTGGTTATGATGCTGGTTGCCATTTTAAACAAGCGCGGCTTGGGCAACCTGCTGTTTATCTTTGTGGTAACCGGCTGGATGACCACCTTCCGTATGGTTCGCAATGAGTTTATGAGCCTAAAAGGGGAAACCTACGTTAAGGTTTGCGAAGCCTTTGGCATGAAGCGCAGTAATATTATGTTTAATCAGATTTTGCCCAACGTAATGAGCCCGATTATTGTTTCCACCACCACCAACGTGGCATTCTTTATTTTGCAGGAGGCATCCTTGAGCTTCATCGGTTTGGGTGTTGCCGACAGCACCCCCACTTGGGGTAATATCCTCAACGCTGCAAAGTCAGTATCGGTGGTAACAAACCAGTGGTGGATTTGGGTATTCCCCGGTTTGGCAATCAGCCTGTTTGTTTTGGCAATTAACTTCTTGGGCGACGGCCTGCGGGACGTTCTGGACCCGAAACAGCAATAAGGAGGCGGTAACATGGATACCAAAGAAATTATTTTAGATGTAAAAAACCTGAATACCACCTTTGTTTCGGACCGTAAGGAAGTTCGTATCGTTAAAAATGTTTCGTTTCAGGTAAAGCGTGGTACCGCCTTGGCGGTGGTTGGCGAGTCCGGTTGCGGCAAAAGCGTAACCATGAACTCCATCATGCGCTTTTTAGGTAAAAATGCAAAGATTGAGGCAGACAGCATCCAATACAATGCCCTGCGTGACGGTAAGGTTACCGAATACCATCTGGAACAGATTAAAAATCCCAACGGCCCCGAAATGCGTGCCCTGCGTGGACCGGATATGTCCATGGTGTTCCAAGACCCCATGTCCAGCCTGAACCCGGTGTATAAGGTAGGCGACCAGGTGGCCGAAGGTCTGATTCAGCACACCGGCATGAAAAAGAAAGAAGCCCGCGAAAAGGTGTTGGAGATGTTCCGCAAATTGGGCATTCCCGACCCCGAAGAGCGCATTGATTGCTACCCGCATCAGTTTTCGGGCGGTATGAAGCAGCGTGTGGTCATTGCCATTGCAATGATTTGTAACCCTGAATTGATTATCTGTGATGAGCCCACCACGGCACTGGATGTTACCATTCAGGCGCAGATTATGGAACTGCTGAAAGATTTGCAGGTAAAAGAAGGCAAGTCCATTGTTTTGATTACCCACAACATGGGCCTAGTTGCCGAAATGGCAGACGAAGTATGCGTTATGTATATGGGCCGTGTGGTTGAGTTTGGCAGTTTGGAAGATGTGTTTGACCGCACCTCTCACCCCTATACCAAAGCATTGCTGCGCAGTGTTCCGGTACTGGGTTTGGCAGACGGACAAAAGCTGGAAACCATTCCCGGCTCTACCCCCAACCCTGCAAACCTGAAGCCCGGCTGTGAATTTGCCGACCGCTGCCCGGAATGCACCGCTGCCTGCCGTGAAAAGGATATTCCGACCTTTGAAATCAGCCCGGGTCATCGGGTACGTTGCTTGAAGTACAAAAACTTCCCGGAGGTGGAATAACCATGAACGAAAAGCGCGAAGTTATTTTTAAAATTGAAAACTTAAAAACATGGTTCCCCATTACAAAGGGTGCTTTCAAAAAGGTAGTAGGCCATGTAAAGGCAGTGGACGATGTGAGCCTGGAAGTGTATCGGGGCGAAACATTGGGCATTGTAGGCGAGTCTGGTTGTGGTAAGTCCACCTTTGGCAAAACCATTATGATGCTGGAAAAGGCAACCGGCGGCAAGGTGCTGTTTAACTACGGCGGCGAATTTAAGGACGTAACTAAATTCAACAAGGACGAGATGTTCCAGTTCCGCCGTAAGGTGCAAATGGTCTTTCAAGACCCCTATTCGGCATTGAACCCGCAGAAAAAGATTTACACTTCTTTTGAAGAACCGCTGAAGGTTCACGGCGTGAAAAACCAAGCAGACCGTGAAGCCGTAATGCAAAAGGTTTTAAAGATGGTTAATATCCAGCCGGATTATCTGATGCGTTACCCCCACGAATTTTCCGGTGGTCAGCGTCAGCGTTTGTGCATTGCCCGTGCATTGGAAGTAATGCCCGAAGTGCTGATTTGCGACGAGCCCGTTTCTGCATTGGACGTATCCATTCAGGCACAGGTGTTGAACCTGATGAAGGACATTCAAAAAGAAATGAATCTGACCTATCTGTTCATTGCCCACGATTTGAGCGTTGTGCAGTATATGTCTGACCGTATTGTGGTAATGTATCTGGGCAAAATTGTGGAGATTGCAGACAGCCGCGCATTGTACGATGAGCCTCTGCATCCCTACACAAAGGCGTTGCTGTCGGCCATTCCTGTGCCCGATATTCACAAGACGAAAAAGCGTCAGATTCTGGAGGGCGAAGTGCCCAGCCCCATTCATAAACCAAGCGGTTGTGCATTCCACAATCGTTGTCCCAATTGCATGGAGATTTGCAAAACTGTAGACCCTGCAATGGTGCATCATGGTGCCGAGGGTCATATGGTTGCATGCCATCTGTATACACAAAACGAAAAGCAGGGATAATATGCGCTTACAACAAGCAAAATCCTGTGATGTATTGGTGGTTGGTTCCGGTATCGCAGGCATTATGGCGGCAATCCGTGCAGCGGAACAAGGTTGTTCGGTTGTGCTGGTAAGCAGCGGCCCTGTTTTCTCCGGCTCCAGCTTTTATCCCGGAACCTGGGGTCTTGGACTCATCGGCCCTGAAAATGAAGCAGATCAGGAAGATTTGGTACAAAGCATTTTACAAGTGGGCTGCGGTATGGCGGATGAAACCATGGTGCGGACGTTTGTTGCAGGCATTCATCCTGCAATTGAACGGGTAAAAGCAATGGGCATCCGGCTGAAAACCGCAGTAGACCAAAACCAAAAGGATTTTATCCCTTGCTTTGATCGCAAACATCGGGATTGGAATGGGTTGCTGTTTGATAGCGTACGGGAAGTATGCAAGCGCAAAATGCAGCAAAATCAAATTGAAACCATGCCGCACTGCGAATTGTTGCAGCTGGTAAGCAAGAATCAGCGCATAGCAGGTGCAGTGGTACGCCAAAAAGAACAGGGAATCCAACTGCTAAGCTGCAAAGCCTTGGTGCTTGCAACGGGTGGCTATGGCGGACTGTTTGAACGCCGCCTTACCACCGATGATGTGTGCGGAGTGGGCCAGTGGCTTGCCCTAGAAGAGGGATGCAGCCTTGTGAACATGGAATTTATGCAGATGATGCCGGGCTATTTGGCACCCTGCTATAAAACCATTTTCAACGAAAAGACATTCCGTTATACCAAGTTAACCGATGCAGAGGGCAAGGACATTCTTGCACCGTTTGCCGATGCTCAAGCACTGCTGGAAGCGCGTTCCGGGCATGGCCCTTTTACCAGTCGATTGATTTCACGGCAGGTGGATTTGGCTATGGTAGAAGCGGAAAAACGTACACAACAGGGCGTAACGGTGACCTATCGGCCCGAGATGAAGCAGAACATGCCGGAGTTTGTAAAAACATACTTTGATTGGCTGTGGGAGAAAAAACATATAACCCCGGATGATTCCATTCAAATGGCAATGTTTGCCCATGCGGCAAATGGGGGAATTTGCATTCAGCCCAACGCACAAACCGAAGTAGAAGGGCTTTTTGCCTGCGGCGAAGTAACCGGCGGCATGCATGGTGCAGACCGCATCGGCGGCTTATCCACCGCAAACGGCCTTGTGTTTGGCACAAAAGCCGGGGAAAGTGCTGCACAATTTGCTGCACAATGTGCCGAAAACGATGTTGCAGAAATCTCATTTGAAGGTTGGGGCATTGAAGAGGCAGATGCCCTGCGCAGCAAAATGCGGCAGATTATGACCCAAAATGCAATGGTTGTGCGGCAAGGCGCAGCGTTGCAAAACGCCATTGATGAGTTGGAAGCAATGATACATACCTGCAAGCGGTACAATACCCAGGATGCACAGCAAATTGCATCGGGCCGCCGTTTATGGGCACAAATGCATCTTGCACAGGCAATTTTACGGGCGGAATTGTTGCGAACCGAAAGCAGAGGTTCGCACTACCGCGCCGATTATCCGCAAACAGAGAATAGTTTGCAAAAACGAATCCTGATTCGCATGAAGCAGGGAAAAGCAGTTCCTTATTTTGAACAAAAGGCATAAACCTTTTGTTACACCTTGAGATCAAAAGAAGGTTTTCACTATGATCTATACAAATTATGAGCATTTAGAGCGTTACTTGGGCATAAGCCCGGCGCTGGATACCGCAATCCACTATCTGAAAACGACTGATTTGGCAACCTTGCAGTTTGGTCGCAACGATGTGGACGGTGAAGAAGTATACATCAATCGGTTTGAATACGATACGTTGCCCCAGCAGCAAGCCGCATGGGAAGGGCATGTACAATATGCCGACATCCATGTGGTGCTGCAAGGCGAAGAAAAAATCGGCGTAACCGATGTTTCGCGTTTGCGTCAAACCACACAGGACCCCGCAAGCGATTTTGTGGGCTATGAAGGCGAAGTGGATACATGGTTTACCATGAAGCCCGGCACCTTGCTGGTGGTATTTCCCGAAGATGTGCATATGGTAAAAGTTCAGCTAAATGGACAATCACATGTACAAAAAGCGGTGTTTAAAGTGCGAGTCTGATGGACTTTGCGTTTTAATAGTTCGTACAAAATTATAAAAGGTGTATTTCTAAAAAAGGAGAGGAAAAACATGAAAGACATTTCCAAATACCAGGGTATTATTCCTGCATTTTATGCTTGCTACGACGAAAACGGCAACGTAAGCGTTGAGCGCACCAAAGAGCTGACCCGCTATTTCATCAAAAAGGGTGTAAAGGGTGTTTACGTTTGCGGTTCTTCCGGCGAGTGCATCTATCAGAGCAAAGAGGAGCGCAAGCTGACTCTGGAAGCTGTTATGAGCGAGGCAAAGGGCAAGCTGACCGTAATTGCACACGTTGCCTGCAATAACACTGCCGACAGCATGGAGCTGGCTGCTCATGCCGAAAGCCTGGGCGTTGATGCCATTGCATCCATTCCTCCCATCTACTTCCACCTGCCGGAGCATGCCATTGCACAGTACTGGAATGACATTTCTTCCGCTGCGCCCAACACCGATTTCGTAATCTATAACATTCCTCAGCTGGCCGGCGTTGCACTGACCATGCCCCTGTTTAAGGAAATGCGCAAGAACCCCCGTGTTGTTGCAGTAAAGAACAGCAGCATGCCCGTTCAGGACATTCAGATGTTCAAAATGGAAGGTGGCCCTGACTTTGTTGTATTCAACGGCCCCGATGAGCAGTTTATTTCCGGCCGTGCCATCGGTGCAGACGGCGGCATTGGCGGTACTTATGCCGTTATGCCCGAACTGCTGCTGAAGGCGGATGAACTGCTGAAAGCAGGCGAGCTGCAAAAGGCTTGCGAAGTACAGTACGCCATTGATGCAATCATCTATGCAATGTGTGCTTGCAAGGGCAACCTGTACGCAGTCATGAAGGAAATTCTGCGCATTCGTGAAAATCTGGACATCGGCGGCGTTCGTAAGCCTCTGCCCAACCTCTTCCCCGAGGATATGGAGCAGGTAGCAAAGTGCGCCAAGATGATTGACGAAGCAATTGCAAAATTCTGCTAATGAAGTAATGGCAGCCCGAACTCTGGTAACAGGGTTCGGGCTTTGCGGAATGAACAAATAAGCCTGTTTAAAGGAGTTGTGAAAACAATGGATAAAAATGCAGCGCGTTTAAAAGAGTATCAAAGCTGGGTTCGGGAAGAGCTGGAACGCAGCATTAACTTTTGGCTGAAAAACGGTATGGATCATGAGCACGGCGGTGTATACACCTGCTTGGATCGCACCGGCAAGCTGTTTTCTACCGACAAGAGCGTTTGGTTCCAGGGCCGTTGTGCATGGACCTTTTCCTACCTGTGCCATGTTTACGGCGTAAAGCAGGAGTGGCTGGATGCAGCAAAAAGCTGCCTGGATTTTATGGAAAAATACTGCATTAACCGCGAAGCCGGCGACCGTATGTATTTTACCGTTACCGCAGACGGTAAGCCTCTGCGTCAGCGCCGCTACTGCTTCTCGGAAGGCTTTTATGCCATTGCAAACGCAGAATATTATGGCGTAACCGGCGAAAAAGAATGCATCGAGCGTGCACGCCGTGCATACGAGCTGATTTGGCAGTTGAATAACGGACTGATTCAAGACCCCACCGGAATGGGCCCCAAGACCATTCCCGAAACCCGAACCGGCCGTGCATTGGCAGACCCCATGATTTATCTGAACATTACTGCCGTAATGCGCCGCTGCGACCCGGAAAATACCGAGCTGTATGATGCACGTGCAAAAGAGTGCTGTGAGAATATCTTCAAGTATCACTTTAAGCCGGAACTGAAATGTACCTTGGAAACCGTTGGCGTAAACGGCGAATTGCAGATAGATTACACGGCCGGCCGTGTGGTAAACCCCGGCCATGACATCGAGTGCAGCTGGTTCGTTATGGAGCAGGCAAACCGCACCCACGATGCAGAACTGCGCCAAAAAGCACAAACTCTGTTTGATTACGCTTACGAAGGCGGTTGGGATAAGGAATACGGCGGCTTGCTGTACTTTATCGACTGCAAGGGTCTGCCTCCCGAAGCTTATGAGCACGATATGAAGTTGTGGTGGCCTCACAACGAACTGTTGATTGCCAGCATGATGATTTATCGTGATACCCACGATGAAAAGTATCTGAAAATTTTTGACGAAACCTTGGAATACTGCAAAAAGGTATTCAGCGACCCCGAATACGGCGATTGGTATGGTTACCTGCGCCGCGACGGCAAGCCCACCGAGCCTGCCTGCAAGGGTTCTACCTTTAAAGGCCCCTTCCATCTGCCCCGCTGCCTGATTATGGTAGACCAGATGATTGACGAAATTTTGGCACAATAATTTTGGATAATAAAACGCACATATTCACATATACATGTGGATGTGTGCGTTTTTGTTGTTTTTATGCAGATAATATTTGGTGTTTTGTAGTGCACTGAAAAACAAAATAGCAAAAACTGCCCCTTTGCCCAATGAAACAAAATCAATATTGTGTAAAATATATAAAAGTAAAAACAGTAAAATTGCTTTTTTATAAGAATATTACATAAAAAACTTGAAAATTCTCTTGAAAATGGTATTATTAAATTAACGTAACGGGGTTTAATAGCAAAGGGAGGGAGATAGGCATGAAAAACGAATATCAACATGCAGAGTTGCCCATTTACCTGTTTAAACAGGGCAATAATGTGGAAGCATACCGTTTTTTCGGTGCACATTTTGAGCAGCGGGGAGAGTTAAACGGTGTTACCTTTCGCACATGGGCACCGCATGCAAAAGCAGTAAGCATTGTAGGCGATTTCAATAGCTGGGTTCCCGGCAGTCATCCCATGGAAGAAATTGAAGATACCGGCATTTGGCAGGCCTTTATTCCGGGAATGAAAGAATACGATGTGTACAAGTATTGCATTACCACAGCCAAAGATGAACTTTTGTTCAAAGCGGATCCCTATGCATTTCATACCGAAACAAGACCGTCCAACGGCAGTAAGGTATATGATTTAAACGGCTATTCTTGGGGCGATGCAAGCTGGGAAAATCAGCAAAAAAAGGTGGATCCCATTAACGCACCCATGAATATTTATGAGCTTCATGCCGGAAGCTGGAAGCAAAAGCAAGACGGTGTACCCTACAATTATTCCGAGCTGGCAGACGAGTTGATTCCGTATCTGCTGGATATGGGATATACCCATGTGGAGCTTTTGCCCATTACCGAACATCCGTTTGACGGAAGTTGGGGCTATCAGGTTACCGGGTATTTTGCACCAACCAGCCGATACGGAACCCCAAAAGATTTTATGAACTTTGTGGACAAATGCCACCAGGCCGGAATTGGAGTCATTATGGACTGGGTACCGGCACATTTCCCCAAAGATGCCTTTGGTTTATACATGTACGATGGTGCCCCTTGTTACGAAGACCCAAATCCCCGGCGGGGCGAGCACAAAGAATGGGGTACCATGGTATTTAACTATGGCATGCCGGAAGTGGAAAGTTTTTTGGTTTCCAGTGCACTGTTCTGGTTAGAGCAATACCACATCGACGGCTTGCGTGTGGACGCGGTGGCATCGATGCTGTATTTGGACTATAACCGAAAAGATGGCGAGTGGGAGCCGAACATTCATGGCGGAAAAGAAAATTTGGAAGCCATTGCATTTTTACATAAGTTAAATCGTACAATTTTAGGCAGGCATCCGCATAAGCTGATGATTGCAGAAGAATCCACCGCATGGCCCATGGTATCCAAACCGGTGGAAGATGGCGGCTTGGGCTTTAACTTTAAATGGAATATGGGGTGGATGAATGACATGCTCAGCTATATGAGCACAGACCCGCTGTTCCGCGCAGGCAACCATAACAAGGTAACATTCAGCTTTTTCTATGCGTTCAGCGAAAACTTTGTATTACCCATTAGCCACGATGAAGTGGTGCATGGCAAGTGCAGTTTAATCAACAAAATGCCCGGCGAATATGCCGAAAAGTTTGCAAATCTACGCACCTTCTACGGCTATATGATGGCACATCCCGGCAAAAAGTTACTGTTTATGGGACAAGAGTTTGGCCAGTTCAGCGAGTGGAGCGAAGCCAAAGAGCTGGATTGGATGCTGCTGGATTACGAAAGCCACCGCCAGCTGAAAGAATATGTAAAAGACTTGAACCATTTTTACAAAGAACACCCCATGCTGTGGCAGGTGGATTATAGCTGGGAAGGCTTTCAGTGGATTGTACCGGACGATAACCAGCAGTCAGTCATCGCATTTTTACGCCGCGATGCTAAGGGAAAAATGATTCTGGTGGTTTGCAATTTCAACCCGGTTGAGCGCACCGATTACCAAATGGGTGTACCGCATGCCGGCACATACAAAGAGCTGCTAAACAGCGACGATGTAAAATACGGCGGCAGCGGTGTACAGAATCCCGCACGCAGAACCCGCAAAAAACCGATGCATGGCTTTGAACAAAGCATTTCGCTCACATTGCCGCCCATGAGTACGGTTTATCTTTCGGTACCGCAGCCACGGGCAAGCAAAGGAAAAACATCGACCCAAGAAACAACCAAAACGAAGAAAACAACAACAGCATCAAAAACAAAAAAACAAGATGCAAAAAGTGCAAAAAAGCCGGCTGCCCGTAAAAAGGCAGCTGCCAAAACAGAGTAAATCTTTGGTTTGGGTGCTTTTAAAATAAAGGCATACGAATACGGCTGCAATAAGCCGTTCATAAGGGGAGAAAAATTATGAAAGAATGTATCGCAATGCTGCTGGCCGGTGGCCAAGGGTCGCGTTTGTACGCTTTGACCCAGCGGTTGGCAAAACCGGCCGTACCTTTTGGCGGAAAATATCGTATTATCGATTTTCCGTTGTCTAACTGTGTAAATTCGGGCATTGATACCGTTGGTATTCTTACACAGTATCAACCCCTGGTTCTGAATGAATATATCGGCAACGGTCAGCCTTGGGATTTGGACCGTTTGTATGGCGGTGTACATGTTTTACCCCCGTACCAAACCGCAACCGGTTCCAACTGGTACAAAGGCACTGCCAATGCCATCTATCAAAACATTAACTTCATCGACCGTTACAATCCCGGCTATGTGGTTGTTTTGTCCGGCGACCATATTTATAAAATGGATTACAGCAAAATGCTGGATTTCCACAAAGAAAACGGCGCCGACTGCACCATTGCTGTTATGGAAGTGCCTTGGGAAGAGGCAAGCCGCTTTGGCATTATGACAGCCGATGAAAACAATGTGGTTACCAAGTTTGAAGAAAAGCCCCGCGAGCCGCAAAGCAACCTGGCCTCTATGGGTATCTATATCTTTACTTGGGAAAAGCTGCGTAAATTCTTGATTGAAGACGAAGCAAACCCCGCTTCGGACAACGATTTTGGCAAAAATATTATTCCCAATATGCTGGCAAGCAACGAAAAAATGGTGGCATATCCCTTTGAAGGCTACTGGAAAGACGTTGGAACCATTGAAAGCCTGTGGGAAGCCAATATGGACCTGTTGAATCCCAATATGGCACTGGACGTATGGGGCGAAGATTGGAAAATCTATTCCCGTAACTCCGGTAAGCCCGGTCAGTGGATTGGCGAAAATGCAAGCATTGATAACTCCATGGTAACCGAAGGCTGCCGTGTGGAAGGTAAGCTGGTACAAAGTGTTCTGTTTGCAGGCGTAAAAGTAGGCGAAGGTGCAGTGGTAGAAGATTCCATTGTTATGCCCGGTGCAGTCATTGAACCCGGCGCTGTTGTAAAGTATTCCATCATTGCAGAAAATGCTGTAATTAAAAGCGGCGCAGTGGTAGGCGAACGTCCGGAAGATATGGAGGATATCTCCAACTGGGGCGTTGCCGTTGTGGGCGAAGGCATTGTCATTGGCAAAAATGCAAAGGTTGGCCCCAAAGCAATGGTTGTGAAAGATGTTAAGGAGGGTGAGGAACAATGGTAAAATCCAATAACGATGCACTGGGCATTATTTTCCCCAATGCCCACGATACCTTGGTGCCCGAGCTGGTAACAACCCGCACCATGGCTTCGGTACCCTTTGCAGGTCGTTACCGCATGATTGACTTTGTGCTTTCCAGCATGGCAAACTCCGGTATCAGCAATGTGTCCATTGTAGTAAAGCAAAACTATCATTCGCTGATGGACCATCTGGGCACCGGCCGTGAATGGGATTTGTCCCGCAAACGTGGCGGCTTGAATCTGGTTCCTCCCTATGCAGAAGCAAACGTAAAAATGTACCGTGGTCGTGTAGAGGCACTGGCCACTGTAGTGGAATACTTAAAGGCACAAAAAGAAGAATACGTTATTATGAGCGATTCCAACATTGCCTTTAACTTCAATTTCCGCGAACTGATTGAAGCTCATGTTTCCAGCAATGCCGATGTAACGGTGATGTATGTAAAGCGTCCCATTCCCGAAGGACTGAAAGACGATAACTTCACACTAAAGGTAAAAGATGGCCGTGTGGTCGAACTGCTGACCAACGATTATCGCCCCGGTGTGCAGAATTTGTCGATGAACATTTATATCATTCAGCGTGAAAGCCTGATTACCATGATTCAGGATGCATCCATTCGTGGCATTGCTTACTTTGAGCGTGATATTCTGGGCCGTAATTTGGAACTGCTGAATGTACAGGCCTTTGAATACACCGGCTATACCGCATGGATTTCTGACCGCAAAAGCTTTTTCAATGAAAATATGCGTTTGCTGGATGTGGATAATCTGGATGCACTGTTCAACGGCAAATTGCCTGTGTACACAAAAGTACACGACAATGCACCCACCCGTTACGCAATGGACAGCCATGTGAAAAACAGCATGGTGGCAGATGGTTGCCTGATTGAAGGTGAAGTGGAAAACTGCGTATTGTTCCGTGGTGTTAAGGTACGAAAAGGCGCAAAAGTAAAGAACTGCGTTTTGATGCAGAATACCGTGGTAGAGGCAGGCGCACAGGTAGAATATGTGATGACCGATAAAAACGTAAAAATTACCACCGATAAGAAAATTTCCGGCACCGATACCTTCCCGGTATATGTGGCAAAGGGTCATACCGTGTAATATCTTGCTGTAAGGGAATGCGTTCCCTTCTCTCTCCCCGGGGCGGGAGCCCTGTTCTTTGGGCTCCTGCCCTTTCTATGGTAAAGGAGGATGTTTATGAATGTTTTGTTTTGTGCCAGCGAAGCCAATCCGTTTGCGGCTTCCGGCGGTTTGGGCGATGTGGCAGGCAGCTTGCCAAAGGCTTTGGTCAAAAAAGGCGTAGATTGCCGCGTGGTAATGCCGCTGTACGGCGATTTAAAGTTTCGGGATGAACTGACCTATGTAACCAATTTCAGTGTTCCTGTGGGCTGGCGCAGCCAGTACTGCGGCTTGTTTACCTGCAAGCGTGACGATGTAACCTTTTATTTTTTAGATAACGAGTATTACTTCAAACGCAGCGGTTTGTATGGCTTTTACGACGATGGCGAGCGTTTTGCCTTCTTTAGCCGTGCAGTGCTGGAAATGCTGTTTTATACCGATTTTTTGCCGGATGTAATCAATGCAAACGATTGGCAAACCGCCTTGGTGCCCATCTATTTGAATTTGTACTACCGTCATCTGGATAAGTTTAGTAAGATTAAAACTGTATTCACCATTCACAACATTCAGTATCAGGGCAAATATGGTCTGGATATTCTGGAAGATACCTGTGGCATCGGTCATCGTGATGCCCATATTGTGGAATACGATGGCTGCGCAAACTTTATGAAAGGCGCCATTGAAACAGCCGACAAGGTAAGCACCGTAAGCCCCAGTTATGCCACCGAAATTCTGAACCCTTGGTTCAGCCATGGTTTGGATCGCTTGTTGCAGCAAAAGCAATATAAGTTGTGCGGCATTTTAAATGGCATCGATGTGGATTCTTACAACCCCGAAACCGACCCGAACATTGCCGCCAATTATAATGCGAAAACTTTTGCAAAAGGCAAGGCAGAATGTAAAAAAGCATTGCAGCAAGAATTTAACCTGGAGCAAGATGGCAGCCCCGTTATGGCCATGGTAACCCGTTTGGTAGGGCACAAAGGCGTGGATTTGGTACGCAGTGTGGCAGAGGGCTTGCTGGAGCAAGGCATTCAGCTGGTGGTACTGGGCAACGGCGAATATGCCTACGAGGCATTCTTCAGTGATTTGGCAGCACGGCATCCGGGCAGAGTAGGCGTGTACATTGGCTTTGTGCCGCCGTTGGCCCGTAAAATCTATGCAGGTGCAGATATTTTCTTAATGCCTTCCAAATCCGAGCCCTGCGGTTTGGCCCAGATGGTGGCTTGCCGCTATGGTACCATTCCCGTGGTTCGTGAAACAGGCGGTCTGCGTGACTCCATTCACGATTCCGGCGACGGTATGGGCAACGGCTTTACCTTTGCACAGTACAACGCACATGAGCTGTACGAGGCTTGTTGGCGTGCAAAAGAAGGCTACTGGAACAAAGAGGGCTGGCCGGTATTGGTACGGCGTGCCATGGAATGCGATTTCAGCTGGGATGCATCGGCACAAAGCTATGTGGATATGTACAATCAAGTCATCAATCTTTGGTAAAGTTGACCATTAAAAACAATTGAGTTTGTAATAAAATTGTGATATTATTGAATTGAAAGAAAGGGGTTGTAAGGTATGAATTATGGTCCCAATAAAATTCAACAAGGGTTGAATGCCGAATTATATAATAAAACAGAGGGGTTTGCCGGAACGGGCAAACAAGAAAAAGACGCCGAAAAAGCAATGAAAGCCGCAACGGCTGCCTACCAAAAGGAGCTTGGTATTTATAAGCCCACCTTTGGCGAGCGTTTAAAGAATCTTTTTAAAAAGTAAAAATAAGTAGAAGATATGCCGCCTTGTCGGTTTTGGATTCTTACGAAAAAAGGCGGGGTATGTTAGAAGAAACATATCCCGCTTTTGCATATAACCAATCGGGTTAATGCACAAATTGATGCAGCACATTAGAAAGGAGATGCGCGTTTTATGTTCTTAATGGCAGCTCGTAGTGACCGAGATAATACAGAAATGGAGTTACAGGTTAACACAAACGGAATGATTCACCATACCTCTGCAGAGCGAAAAGCCGAAAAGGCGATGCGCGCGGCAGTGAAAGAGTATCACAAACATTTGGGCATCTATCATCCCACTTTGTGGGAACGTATGGCCGATACCTGGAAAAAGAGTGCATAAGCATCCAAGTGCAAAACAAGACCGCCTATCTGATAGGCGGTCTTGTTTTTACTGAAAATGTATGAAAAAACGGTGATTTTTTATACGAAAAATGTAAAATAAATGCGGTATAATAAATATGTATTTTATAACAAGATAATACATACAGTGAAATAAAGCCATGATATGGTATACACTGTGCCAATAAAGGGGACGGGGGAAATGAATCGGAATTACGATGCACAAGAAAAATGGCATTATCGAACAAGCAGGCGCAAAAAATCCAACTGGATTGGGGGTTGCCTCATTGGTGTGGCGGTAATTGCAATGGTTGTCGGCATTCAATCCATACTGCATGCAAATCTTGTGGTTTCCGGCCATGATATTGTGGAATCACAAAGCAACGCAGTCGTTATCCCAGATATTGTGGAGGAATCTTATCCACAAGAAATTGTGCAAGAGTCGGAGCAAGAAGATACAGCAGCCAGTCAGATTACGCTGCGACAAAATCCCATTACAGACCAAGAAGCACAGGAATTGACCGATTTGCTTGACTCGATGCCCGGGAATATTTCGGTATGGATACAGGATATCGCCACTGGTCAGACCTATACATACCAGGCAGAATATTCATATTATTCTGCCAGCATTTTAAAAGCTCCCTATGCACTGTGGCTAAGCCAGCGAGACCAAGCCAGTGAAATTGATTTGAATACGCTGGTAAGCTATAAAAGCGGCTGGGAACGTGTTTATAGCATGATTGCAAATAGCGATAACGATGCAGCGTATTTGTTATCAAAGCAATGGCCCAGTACAGAAGAAACCGGTTTTTCTTCGTTCTTATCTACAATTGGGGTAGCGAATCCAACAGGATGCGAAGTAACACCCGAAGGAATTCACGGATATTTGACTGCAGAGGACGGCGGAGCCATCATGACGGCATTGTATAATTACTTTGAAACCGATACCGCTAATGCGCAGCAATTACAGCAGGCGTTCTTAGATGCAAGCCATAATCTGCTTTGGCTGCCCGATACAGCGGCCAAAAAATACGGCAGCTGGGATATGGCTCTGCATGATATGGCGATTGTATATACCGACAATCCGTATATTATTGTTGCATTCAGCGATTGGGGCGATACCGATGTGGATTTTCCCACAGAAGGCACAGCCCGTATGCAGCAAATTGGAACATTGGTTGCAGAAATTATGGAAGAATAAAAAAGGCGAAGCCATTGGCTTCGCCTTTTTCTTATTCTTGTAAATTCAGGTGGTTTTCCAAACGATGAATTAACATTTCCAAAGCAACGGCATTTTTGCCGCCTTCGGGAATGATTAAATCTGCACGGCGTTTGCTGGGCTCTACAAATTGCTCGTGCATGGGCTTTACGGTGGTGAGATATTGAGAAACAACACTGTCTAAGGTGCGGCCGCGCTTTTTCACATCTCGCAAAATGCGCCGCAAAATACGAACGTCGGCATCGGTGTCCACAAATACCTTAATGTCCATCAAGTCGCAAAGCTCTTGGCTGGAAAAAATCAGAATGCCTTCCACCAAAATAACAGGAGCAGGCTTAATCTCCAACAACTCGTTGGAGCGGTTATGCTGCGAAAAATCATATACAGGGCAGTAAATGGTTTCGCCACGTTTCAGTGCAGCCAGATGCTCAATCATCAAGTCGGTATCAAATGCATCGGGATGATCGTAGTTGGTCAAGCAACGCTCATCGTAGGTTAAATGATCCTGCCGCTTGTAGTAATTGTCATGACTGATTACACTGATTTGATCGCTGAATCGCTCCTTTAAACGGCGTGTTAAGGTGGTTTTTCCGCTGCCGGTACCACCGGCTACACCTAATACCATAATATCCATTGAGGATGCCTCCTTGAAGAACGGGGTCGACACCGAACCGAAAACGGATTGCTGGCCCGGCAAGTACCAAAGTTTATTTTAATTATTATATCACACCAAAAGAATTCCCTGCAAGAAAAAGGCGTATTTTGTAAAATACAAATAAAAAAACGAGCCGCTTGGTATACGGCTCGTAAAAGTTATTGCACAGCAAATTGGCTGTTGTAAAGGTTAGCATAAAATCCACCACGGGCAAGCAGTTCGGCATGGGTGCCTTGCTCTACAATTTGACCCGCATTCATCACCAGAATAATGTTGGCGGTTTGAATGGTGGAAAGGCGGTGTGCCACAACAAAGCTGGTGCGTCCCTCCATTAGTTTTTCAAAGGCAGCCTGTACCAACATTTCGGTACGGGTATCAATGTTGCTGGTAGCTTCGTCCAAAATTAACATTTGGGGGCGGCACAATAGAATACGGGCGATGCACAGCAGCTGTTTTTGGCCGGCAGAAAGGTTTCCACCACCGGGTGCAATGATGGTGTCGTATCCATCCGAAAGACGCTGGATAAAGTTATGCGCATGGGCTGCTTTTGCGGCCTGCACAATTTCTTCCATTGTGGCATTGGGTTTGCCGTAAGCAATATTTTCCCGTACGGTAGCATTTTTCAGCCAGGTTTCCTGCAATACCATACCATACATGCTGCGCAAGGCACTGCGCTTTAACTGACGAATGGGGGTGCCGTCAATGCGAATTTCACCGCTGTCCACATCATAGAACCGCATAAGCAGGTTAATTAAGGTGGTTTTGCCACAGCCGGTAGGCCCAACAATGGCAACACGCTGGCCGGGCTTTACCGTTAGGTTAAAATCTTGAATTAAGGGGATATCCTTGCGATAAGAGAAATTTACATGCTCGATTTCTACCAATCCATTGCAATGGGAAGGTGCAATGGCATCGGTAGAGTCTTGGGGTTCTGCTTCCAAGTCAATCACCCAAAACAAGCGTTGGGCGCTGGCCAAAGCAGTTTGCAGCTGGGTCAGTACACTGGTAACCTCGTTAAACGGCTTTGTATATTGGTTGGCATAGGTTAAAAAGGCACTCAAAGTACCGACGCTTAATGCACCTTGAATGGCAGCCAAGCCGCCAAATACACCAACACAGGCATACACAATGTTATTTACAAAGCGGGTGCCGGGGTTAGCCGCAGCAGAATAGAACACTGCCCATAAACTGCTGGTTTGCAGGCTTTCGTTGATTTTGTCGAACCGTTCAAAGCAGGATTCTTCATAACCAAATGCTTTTACAAGGCTTTGACCGCCCACCATTTCGTTTACATAAGCCGAAAGCTCACCCTGAGCAGTAGCTTGTTTGCGAAACAGGGTATGGGTGCGGCTGGCAACAAACTTGGCAAACAAAATGGAAAGAGGAGTAACCAAAACAACCACAAGCGCAATAAAGGGGTTTAGGCAGAACATAATCACCAGTACACCTAAAATGGTGGCAGTGCCGGGGAGCAGCTGGGTCAAGCCCTGCAAAAGACCCTCGGACACAGCATCGGCATCGTTGACCAAGCGACTGACAAAATCACCGTGTGGCGTTTGGTCAATGGTGGACAAGGGGACACTGTTTAGCGAAGCAAAAGCCTGTTGCCGCATATCCTGTGCCGTCAATGCGCTGATTTTGCGGATGCATACGTTCATTACCCATTGAAAAGCACTTGCCAGCACAATGCAGCCGGCCATTTCCATTAGAATGATGGTAAGCTGAGAAAAATCCACTTGATTTTTTCCCACCAAACAATCAATGCCTTGACCAATTAAAACCGGAGTAATTAAGGTAAAGAGTACTTGCAACAGGGCAGAACAGCAACCCAGTAGCAGATTGCCTTTGTAGGGGCGCATGGCTTGGAAAATGCGTTTGAGAATGGAAGGGTTCATCGTGCATCCTCCTTGGTATCAATTAGTTTTTGCGAGATGCAAATTTCGCGATAAACGGCACAGTTTGTAAGCAGTTCTTGGTGGGTGCCACGGCCCACAATACGGCCTTCGTCCATAACAAAAATACAGTCGGCATTTTTTATGGTGGAGGCACGCTGACTAATCAGCAATACGGTGGTATTGTTGGTGTTTTCTCGCAACGCTTTGCGCAAAGCCGCATCGGTGGCAAAATCCAAAGCACTGGAAGAGTCGTCCAAAATAAGCAGCTCAGGCTTTTTGGCAAGAGCACGCGCAATGGTAAGGCGTTGCCGCTGGCCGCCGGAAAAGTTTTTTCCGCCTTCTTCCACGGGGGTGTCCAACCCTTGCGGTTTGGAACGAACGAATTCCTCGCCCTGTGCAATGCGCAAGGCTTGCCACAGGGTTGTGTCATCCGCTTGTGGGTTACCAAGGCAAAGGTTGATGCGAATTGTGCCGAAAAATAAATTCACATTTTGCGGTACATAACCAATTGTTTTACGCAGTTCTTCCAAGGAGTAACTGCGAATGTCCTGGCCGTTCAAAAGAATCCGCCCGGCGGTTACATCATAAAAGCGTAAAATTAAGTTGGCTAATGTGGTTTTACCGCAGCCTGTACCGCCAATAAAACCAATGGTTTTCCCTTTTTTAATGGAAAAGTCGATATTGGTAAGGGCATTACGGCCGTCGATATAACCAAAATCAACCGATTCAAAGGTGAGGAAAGCGGGTGCTTCTTCTTTTTGTTTGGGAACACTGTTGCCTTGAATACAGGGTTCAATTTCTAGTAGTGCACTCAGGCGTTTGGTGCTGGCAACGGCTCGTGTAAATTGTACAATCAGGTTTGCCAGTACAATCAATGCCAAAAGGGTCTGGGTCATGTAGTTGACCATGGCAAAAACGTCGCCGCTTAAAATCAAACCGCGGTTGGCGTATTTGGCACCATACCACAGCAGGGCAAGAATACCCACGTTGGCGATAAAATAGGTGAGGGGATTTAATGCAGCGGAAATTTTGCCAACCCGAATGGTAATGGAGCTGAGCAAATCGCCGGCCTGGTTAAATCCTTCTTTTTCGCTTTCCTGGCGGGAAAACGCACGGATCACACGGGCACCCTCCAGGTTTTCACCGGACAAAGCACCCAGTTTATCCTGGGATTTTTGAATGTTGGCGTAGTCCGGCAAAGTGTGCTTCATAATCCAGTACAGCACAGCAATAATGAGCGGGGTCGAGATTAAAAAGATAAGGGCAATTTCGGCATTGATGCGAAACGCCATAACAATGGAACCAATGGCCAGAAAGGGAGCGCGTGTAGCCAAGCGGATAAACATATTCACACCGTTTTGTACCTGGTTCACATCGTTGGTAATGCGGGTGATCAAACTGCCGGTACCGATTTGGTCCACCTCACGCCCGGATAAGGACATAATGTGCCGAAAAACCTGTTTGCGCAGCGAGGCACCAAAGCCAAATGCAGCAACACTGGCGTAATATTGGCAGGTAATGGCGGCGGCAGCACCCAGAACGGCTAAAAGCAGTAGCAAACCACCTTGTTTTAATACATAGGCAGAGTCATTGTTTTGAATGCCGATGTCAATAATATTTGCCATTAGCAGTGGAACCAGTAACTCCAACACTGCCTCAAATAATTTGAATACAGGCCCCAAAACAAGCTGGCGGTAATACCCTTTGCAGTTGGTAAACAGTAGTTTCAAGTGATACGCCCCTTTACAAAAACGTTATAGCAAGAAAAACTTGCCTGTCTATTATAAGGCAAGCAAGAAAGAAAAGCAAAAGCTTGGCTGGTCTTTGCAGACAAGCCAAGCGCAGAATGAGCGTATTATTTGCGGTCCAGATAATCGGCAACGCTTAAAGCGGCAATCAATCCTTCGCTTACCGCTTTTGCCACCTGTAACGGGGCACCGGTAACGTCCCCGGCGGCATATACACCGGGAATGTTGGTTTCCATGGAACGGTTTACCACAATGGAACCGTTCTCCAGCGCCAAACCGGGCAACAGGGTGTCGGGTGCAATGGCAGAGCGCAGGATAAACACCCCTTCAAATTCTTCTTGCACGGCACCAATTTGTGCCCATTTTACCACAGGTTCGCCGCCAACCGCTTTTACCGTTCCGGGAATGAAGCGGATTTCTTCCTTTAATTCAGGGGGCTGTTTGGCTGCAACAAAGGTCACCGAGCAGCCAATGGAAGCCAAAAAGTTAGCTTCGTGCGCAGCTTCGGGCGAGAGTCCCCACACCAAAATCTTTTTGCCGCGGTACAGCATGCCGTCGCAGGTGGCACAGTAGGAAACACCGCGCCCCAGCAGCTCTGCTTCACCGGGAATGGGCTTTGCACGTGCAATACCACAAGCCAGAATAACGGTTTTGCTTTCCATGATTTCGCCGTTGAAGTTAATCATGAAATAGTCCCCGGCGGGCAGGATGTTTGCAGCACGGCCTTCTAGGGGAACAATGCCCATTTCTTTGGCATGGGATAAAAATTGGTCAATCATGCCACTTCCGGTAACACCGGGCAGACCAAGATAGTTGTCAACCTGTTCGGCTTTGGACAAAAAGCCGGGTGCAGCACCCAGAACACAAGCGGTTTTACCGCGTTGATGAAGATTAATGGCAGCAGATAATCCCGCAGGGCCACTGCCAATGATAGCACAATCAAAACGTTCCATAGCGTTTTCTCTCCTTGATATATCTTGAATCAAACAAAATCAGATAATTCTGCATTATTATACCCAATTTGCACCAAGAAGAAAAGTATTCCTGTCACAAAAGAAAATCGGCTGCGAATGTTCTTCGCAGCCGAACGGTTAAAGATGTTTGGCGTATTTTTTTCGAGTGGCATTTCCGCCTCGCAGGTGACGCTCCGCTTTGTTGCGATTTAAAACGGTTTGCGTTTCTTGATAAAGTTCATGGTTGATGCGCTTTAAACGTGCAGTTACGTCTTTATGTACCGTACTTTTAGAAATGTTAAACCGACTTGCAGTCGCACGAACCGTAGACCCGGTGGAAATAATATACTCACCAAGCAGCACAGCTCGCTCTTCTGGATTACCTTTCATAGGGATGCACTCCTTT